>JAITMS010000149.1 GCA_031277255.1 Azonexus sp. | reverse complement strand
CCCTTCGTCTTGCTTCATCTCTACGCCCAAATATCAGGAGTAGACGACTTTCTTCAGAGGTTTACAAGCCCCTCTCATAAGTTATTGAAGGTTAACGAGTTTTGGTGCTCCGGCCCTGATTCCCCTTCCAGACTGCGCCTACTTCCATCTGTTTTCTCTTATGCGCCTCACGTAGATCGCTGAAACGGTTGTAGGCATGGCCGCCAAAGGCCAGACTGGCTGCCGCAAACAGCGCCCACAAGATCGCCATTCCCAATCGTCCTTCATCCCAGGCGCTTACCATTAGAAGAACGCTTATCACGACAAACACGAAGCTCGTGATTTTTGCGAGGCCCCAAAAAAATCGCCTCACAGCATCGCCCTCAATACGCCGTCCGTCCCGGATCATCCGCCCAGGCTTGCATCGGTTCCAGCGATCCGGCCAGGGGCCGGTGTTCGAGGATGATGTTGCGCTGGCCGCAGTCGGGGCGGAGTTGGTCGTAGAGTTCGTCGTCGCAGAAGCCGATGGCGGCGGCCTCAGTGCGGCTGTTGGCGTAGACGAGGCGGGGGATGCGCGCCCAACAGGCGGCGGCGAGGCACATCGGGCAAGGCTCGCTGGAAGCGTAAAGGGTGACGCCGCTCAGGTGAAAAACCTGAAGCGCGGCGCAGGCGGCGCGGATGGCGACGATTTCGGCATGGGCGGAAGGGTCATGGTCGACGACGACGCGGTTCCATCCCTCGGCGATGACCTTCCCGTCAGCGCCGACGATGACCGCGCCAAACGGCCCGCCATCGCCGCGCTGGCTACCGGCGCGCGCCAGTTCAACAGCGCGGGCGAGGTGGGATTCATCCGGGTTCATGCTTGAACGGCTCACAGGAGGGCTGCCAATGAAGCCGATGCTATCATACGGCCCCCGATGCGGCGGCTTGCCCGGCCTGATCCATGCGCCTGACCCGACTTAAACTCGCTGGTTTCAAATCCTTTGTCGATCCCACCGTCGTTGCCTTGCCGGGGCAACTGGTTGGCGTGGTCGGCCCCAATGGTTGCGGCAAATCCAACATCATGGACGCCGTGCGCTGGGTGCTGGGCGAGTCGAAAGCTTCCGAACTGCGCGGCGAGTCGATGCAGGATGTGATTTTTAACGGCACGACGGACAGAAAGCCGGTGTCGCGGGCGTCCGTCGAGTTGATTTTCGATAATTCGCTGGGCCGGGCGCTCGGCCAGTGGTCGCAGTATGCTGAACTTTCCGTCAAGCGCGTGCTGACGCGGCAGGGGCAGTCGGATTATTTCATCAATAATCTGAAAGTGCGGAGGAAGGACATTACCGATCTCTTTCTCGGCACCGGCCTGGGGCCGCGCGCTTACGCCATCATCGGCCAGGGCATGATTTCGCGCATCATCGAAGCCAGGCCCGACGATTTGCGCGTGTTTCTCGAAGAAGCGGCGGGCGTCACCCGCTACAAGGAGCGGCGCAAGGAAACCCAGGGGCGGCTTGAGGATACGCAGGAAAACCTGCTGCGGGTCGAGGACATCCGCGAGGAACTCGGCCACCAGATCACGCGGCTTGAGTCGCAGGCCGAGGTGGCGCGGCGTCACCAGACGCTCAATGAGCAACTGAGCGCCCGTCAGCACTGGCTGTGGCTGCTGCGGCGGCGCGAGGACGAGGCCGAGCGGCAGCGGCTGGCGCTGGCGATCGAACAGGCGGCGACCGAACTCGAAGGCCAGATGGCGGCGCTGCGCGAAACCGAGGCGCGCGGCCTCGCCGCGCGCGATACGCATCTGGCCGCGGGCGACGCGCTGCATGAGGCGCAGCAGGGGATGTACGAAGCCAATGCCGAAGTCGCCCGGCTGGAGTCAGAAATTCGCCATCGCCGCGAATCGCGCAGCCAGATCGAAGCGCGGCTGGTGCGGCTGGAGGACGAACTCAAACAATGGACGCAAACGGCGGAAAAACTCGCCACCGACCGCGAGCGTTGGGAAGAATTGCAGGCAGTCACCCGCCTGCGCGTCGAAGAAGCCGAACAGCGCCTGGCGGCGCAGATGAATCTGTCGCCGCAGATCGAGGCCGATCATGCCCAGGCCGAAGAAGAATTGCAGCGCCTCAAAACGCGCACGGCCAACGGCGAGCAGAAGCTGGAAATCGAATTGACGCACAAGGAACACGCCCGCCGCGCCCTGCAGGCCATCGGCCAGCGCCGCGAGCGGCTGCGCGAGGAAAGCTCGCATGACGCCCCGGATGAACTGGCGCTGGCGGGCAAGGAAGAAGAACTGGCCTTGCTGCAAGACGAACTGGCGGGCGATCAGGCGCATTTGCGGCAATTGCAGGAAGAACTGCCGCAACTGGCGGCGCGGCAGAAAGAAGCCGCCGCCGCCTGGCAGCGCCTGGAGCGCGAACTGGCCGCCGCTCAGGCCCGCCGCGCGGCGCTCGAACAAATGCAGACACAGGCCGAGGCGAGCGGCAAGCTGCCGGAATGGCTGCGCCGTCACGGTCTGGAAAACGCGCCGCCGCTGTGGCAGAAAATTCACGTCGACGCCGGTTGGGAAGACGCGGTCGAGGCGGTGCTGCGCGAGCGGCTCTCGGCCATTGCCGCCAGCAATCCGGCGCAATCGGCTGCCTGGCTGACCGACCCGCCGCCCGCGCGGCTGGCGGTAGTGTTGCCGCTAGAAGGGAGCGGAACCCTCCCCTTCAAGGGG
>JAITMS010000076.1 GCA_031277255.1 Azonexus sp. | reverse complement strand
ATCGGTGGTCATGATGGCGTGCGCGGCGGCGTGCCAGTGATCCGCCTTAAGATCGGTCTTGGCGGCGGGCAGACCGGCGATCAGGCGGTCGACCGGCAACGGCTCAAGAATGACGCCGGTGGAAAACGGCAGCACCTGCCCGGCGCTCAAGCCCAGTTGTCCGGCCACCGCCTCGCAGGTGGCAGCGGCGGCGCGGTAGCCCGCCTCGCCCGTACCGGCGTTGGCGACGCCGGTATTGATGACCAGGGCGCGAATTTCCTGCCCGCCGCCGAGATGCTCGCGGCACACCGCGACTGGCGCGGCGCAGAAGCGGTTTTGGGTGAAGACGCCAGCGACCGTGCAGCCGGGATCAAGCGCAACCAGCGTCAGATCGCGGCGGTTCTTTTTGCGGATCTCCGCCTCTACCGTACCGAGACGGACACCGGCGACGGGAAATAGTTGATCGGCGGCGGGCGTGGCGTAGTTGACGGGCATGGGAAGGGTTCCTGAGTGAAGGTGTCTACTTGTTGCTTTTTCGTTACCGGCGACTGACCGTTAATGCCTGACAAGCGCAGGGTAGAGGCAAGCCTTGCTTGTCGAATATCTGGCAGGCCCAGATATCAGAACAGAAGGAACAGTTTTTTCAGACGGGCGCCACCTTATTCTGTGGTTAGTCAACCTCATCCAATTTGTTTGGTGATTTAATTAGTTCAATGATGCCAATAATCACAAGAATGAGTCCAATTGGGCCATAAAATGAGATACCGAACGCGGATATGTAATGCCAAGCCAGAATAGTTTTTTCACTGAAAAATCCAGGAAATTTGGATACAAAAAAGAACGTTGCTATCGGGCCAACAGCTATTCCGCAACCAACCGCAATGCGAAAGATGGGCGACATACAAATACCTATTGAGGTGACTATCAAGGGCTGGCTTTGATCAGTCGGAAACAACAATCAACTCAGCCTCCCGTGGCACTGCTTGTACTTCGTCCCCGAACCACAAGGACACGGGTCGTTGCGGCCGATTTTCGGCCCGGCGTGGAAAGGTTGTTGCGGGGCTGGCGGGCGCTCGTCCGGGGTGGCTTCTTCGTCGCCGAGGGCATCGTCGTAATCGGCGTGCTGGTAGCTGACGTTCTTGACTTCGCTGTGCGGCGCGGTTTCCTCAACGTCTTCCGGGGTGCGGATCTGGACGGTGAAGACGATGCGGGTGACTTCGCGGCGGATGCGGTCGAGCAGGCCCTCGAACAGTTGAAAGGCTTCGCGCTTGTATTCCTGCTTCGGGTTCTTTTGCGCGTAGCCGCGCAGGTGGATGCCCTGGCGCAGGTGGTCGAGCGCCGCCAGATGCTCGCGCCAGGCGGTGTCGAGGCTTTGCAGCATGACGTTGCGCTCGAATTGGCGGAAGGTTTCGTCGCCGACCAGGGCAACCTTGTCCCGGTAGGTTTGATCGGCGTCTTTCTGGATGCGGGCGAGAATTTCGTCGTCGGCCAGGGTTGGTTCATCCTTGAACCACTGCGCGACCGGCGCTTCGAGCAGGAGTTCGGAGCGCAGCTCGGTTTCCAGTCCGGCGACATCCCATTGTTCTTCAACGGAATCGAGCGGGATGTGGCTGCGGAAAATGTCGGCGATGACGCTCATCCGCATGGCGTCGATGGTTTCGGAAATATCGAGGCTTTCGAGCAGTTCGTTGCGCTGCTGGTAGATGACCTTGCGCTGGTCGTTGGCGACGTCGTCGTATTCGAGCAGTTGTTTGCGGATGTCGAAATTGCGGGCTTCGACCTTGCGCTGGGCGGATTCGAGCGAGCGGGTGACGAGCGGGTGTTCGATGGCTTCGCCTTCCGGCATTTTGAGGCGATCCATGATGCCGCGCAGGCGCTCGCCGGCGAAAATGCGCAGCAGGGAATCGTCGAGCGAGAGGTAAAAGCGCGAGGAACCGGCGTCGCCCTGACGACCGGCGCGACCGCGCAACTGGTTGTCGATGCGCCGCGACTCGTGGCGCTCGGAGCCGATGATGTGCAGGCCACCCGCCGCCAGCACCTGTTCGTGCAGCTTTTGCCATTCAGCGCGCAGGGCGGCGATGTGCGTCTCGCGCTCGGCGGCTGGCAGCGATTCGTCGTGGCGCAGGGCGGCGACAGCTTTTTCGATATTGCCGCCGAGTACGATGTCGGTGCCGCGACCGGCCATGTTGGTGGCGATGGTGATCTGGCCGGGCCGCCCGGCTTCGATGACGATTTCGGCCTCGCGGGCGTGCTGCTTGGCGTTCAAGACGGAATGCGGCAGTTTTTCCTTGTCGAGCAGGCCGGAGAGGAGTTCCGAGGCTTCGATCGAGGTCGTGCCGACCAACACCGGCTGGCCGCGCTGATGGCAGTCGCGGATGTCGGCGATGATGGCTTTGTGTTTTTCGTCGGCAGTCTTGAAGACCAGGTCGTTCATGTCTTTGCGCACCATCGGTCGGTGCGTCGGGATGACGACAGTTTCGAGGCCGTAAATCTGCTGGAATTCGTAGGCTTCGGTGTCCGCCGTGCCGGTCATGCCGGAGAGCTTGCCGTACATGCGGAAGTAGTTCTGGAAGGTGATCGAGGCGAGCGTCTGGTTTTCTGACTGGATGCGCACGCCTTCCTTGGCTTCGACCGCCTGGTGCAGGCCGTCCGACCAGCGGCGGCCCGACATCAGCCGCCCGGTGAATTCATCGACAATGACCACTTCGCCGTTCTGCACCACGTATTGCTGATCTTTGTGGAACAGCGTCAGCGCCCGCAGGGCGGCGTTGAGATGGTGCATGAGGAGGATGTTGGCGGCGTCGTACAGGCTCGCGCCTTCGGCCAGGAGGCCGTGTTCCACGAGCAGTTCCTCGGCGTGCTCGTAACCGGCTTCGGAAAGATGCGCCTGATGGGCTTTTTCGTCGACCCAGTAGTCGCCCTCGCCTTTTTCTTCCGCCGCCCGCGTCAGCTTGGGGACGACATCCTTCATGCGCCGATAGAGATCGGTGTGGTCGTCGGCCTGACCGGAAATAATCAGCGGCGTGCGCGCTTCGTCGATGAGGATGGAGTCGACTTCATCGACAATGGCGAAATTGAGGCCGCGCTGGACGCGCTGGTCGGCGGTATAAACCATGTTGTCGCGCAGGTAATCGAAGCCGAATTCGTTGTTGGTGCCGTAGGTGATGTCGGCGGCGTAAGCCGCCTGTTTGGCCTCGTGCGCCATCTGCGACAGATTGACGCCGACGGTCAGGCCGAGAAAACGATGCAGCCGCCCCATCCATTCGGCATCGCGGCTGGCGAGATAATCATTGACGGTGACGATGTGCACGCCTTTGCCAGCCAGCGCATTGAGGTAGGCCGGCAACGTACCGACCAGCGTTTTGCCCTCGCCGGTGCGCATTTCGGCAATTTTGCCGTGATGCAGCACCATGCCGCCGATCAACTGCACGTCGAAATGGCGCATCCCCAGTTCGCGCTTGCCCGCCTCGCGGACGACGGCAAAAGCCTCCGGCAGCAGATCATCGAGCGATTCGCCATTGGCGTGGCGCTGACGGAATTCGTCGGTCTTGGCCCGCAGGGCTTCGTCGCTCAGCCCTGCGGTCGCCGGTTCGAGGGCATTGATGCGCTTGACGGTCTGGGCATACTGGCGGATCAGCCGGTCGTTGCGGCTGCCGAAAATCTTTTTGAGGAGGCCGGAAATCATTGCAATCTGTAGAGTTGACGCCGCAAAGGACGCGGGCAAAGGGCGGATTCTAACATGCCGCCCCGCTGCCCCGTGGACGCCCCGGCGCGACTACAGCGCCTCAGCCCTGTTGCATGAAGCGGGCGAATTCGTTGCTCTGCTTCAGGAAAAGCGCCGGATTCTGCGGCACGCCCAGCATCCGCACCTCGAAATGCAGATGCGGCCCGGTTGAGCGCCCGGTCGTGCCGACCGCGCCGATTTTCTCGCCCTGCCGGACGAGAGCGCCCGGCGCGACGTCGATGCGCGACAGATGGGCATAGCGCGAGGTCAGGCCGTCGCCGTGGTCGATGTCGACCATGTTGCCGAATTCCGGGTGATGCTCGGCTGTCAGCACCACGCCATCGGCAGCGGCGACGACCCTGGAGCCGCTATCGGCGACGAAGTCGATGCCTTCGTGACGGGCCTGGACACCGGCGAAGGGATCGGCGCGCACGCCGAAGGGCGAACCCAGGCGCGCCGCCTTGACCGGCAGGGTGGTCGGCAGCAGGCGATCGCGGACACGGTTTTCCAGCAACTGGAATTCGAGAGTTTCAAATTCCGCCGCGCGGTGATCGACAGCGGTTGCCAGACGGTCGATTTCCTTCTGCAACTCGTCGGCGTTCAAAACCTCCGGCAGGAAAGGGCCGCCCTGGCCGCCGCCTGGCGCCTCCTCTATTTTTGGCGTCTTTGGCGTTTCTGCCGTTTTGTCATCGGCCAGACCGGCGACCCGCTGGCCCAGACTGTCGAGCTGCATCAGTTTGCCCTGCAACTCGCCAATCCGCTTGGCCATCAGTTGCAGGTTATTGTGAACATAGTCCTGCGTTTGCCGACTTTCCTGCTGTTGCAGGGAGAGCACCAGATCCTCGACGAACGGCAAGCGCCAATGGAGCGACAGCCAGGACATGAGCGCCGCCGAACTCAGGGCAAGGAGGAAAAAACCAGCGACCACCGCCAGCCAATGCCGGGGCATAATGTTGATGGTTCGCGCCTGCCGCAAATGACGCGAGACGATAATGATCTGCACGGAACCTTCCTCCATGATTCAGGGGCCAGAGCAATACCTCGACAGCGACGCCGCCACCGCCCGCTTGATGGCCCACGCCAGACTGCTGCTCCAGCTTTCCCGTCGCTTCGTGACGCTCATCCCCGAAGGGTGGCGTGACGCCGCCTATGTTGCCAACTACAAGTCGGGGACGATCATTATCCACGCCGAAAACGGCGCGGTCGCCGCCAAGTTGCGCCAGATGAGCCAACGCCTCAGCGACGAATTATCAAAAATACAAAATTTAAGAATTGATGCTAAGTATAAAGGCATATTAGTTAAAGTGCAAGCCCGGAAATTACCTTTGCGATCAATTGCTTCGACGCCGAAACCGCTTTCCGCCAAAGCGGCCGAGAGCCTCGAAACAGCCTCCGGCAAGCTGCCGGAAGGGGCGTTGAAGGAAGCATTGACCAAGCTGCTGGCGCGCGCCGCCCGGATGGAATGACGGCGGCGCGCGCCGATCCATGTGCCGGATAAATCATCGAAGCAGACCCGCAATAGCACGGAATTTGATCTAACTGTCTTTTTGTCGAAGGCAATCGCTTGTATCATGACGGGCTTCGAATGTGTCCGTTTAACAGGAGAACCCCATCGTGAACGCTAACGAGACGCCCCCGACCACGGAGCCACCGTCCGCATCTCTGGCGCCGTCGGCGTCGGCCAACCCGGCAGACTATCCGGCGGCGCGCGCGCCGACCACCTCGCGCCGGAGTTTCCTCAAGGCTGGCGGCATGTTGAGCCTGTCGTCCTTGATGGGCGCAGGCGCCCTGATGACGCAATCGGGCGAGGCGCACGCCGCCGCCGAGTGGGCCGAGCATTTCCAGAAGAATTACCGCCTGATGACGGACGCGGAAAAAGACGAAGCGCGCCAGCGGCTTGAACGGCGCTATTCGCAGGAATATGAAAAACCGGTGACGGTCGACATCACCGGGCCGCAGCCGGGCGTGCTGATGGGCTACGCGCTCAACGTCCGCAAGTGCATCGGCTGCCGTCGTTGCGTCAAGGCCTGCGTGGCCGAGAACAACCAGTCGCGCGGCGAGCGCCCCGGCGAGCGTATCGAGTGGATTCAGGTGCTGCGCATGGAGCGCGGCGAGTTCTCCGAAGACAAAATGGATCACGGCTACCCGGAAGGGCTGGGCATCCAGGTCGGCGGCAACGCCTACACCCCGGCGGGGCAGGTGCTCGAAGGCCAGTATCACTACACGCCGGAAGCGGTGCCGGAAAAAGACGCCACCTACATGCCGATTGCCTGTATGCAGTGCGAGAAGCCGCCCTGCGTCAAGGTCTGCCCGGTGCGCACCACCTACCGCGAGGGCGACGGCCCGGTGGTAATCGACTACAACTGGTGCATCGGCTGCCGCATGTGCATGGGCGCCTGTCCGTACTGGGCGCGGCGTATCAACCTGACCACGCCAGTGCTGCCGAAGGCCGACATGAACCCGGTGACGCACTATCTGGGCAACCGGCCACGGATGCGCGGCGTTGTCGAAAAATGCCACTGGTGTTTGCAGCGCACCCGTCAGGGCCGCTATCCGGCCTGCGTCGAGGTCTGCCCGGTCGGCGCGCGCAAGTTCGGCAATCTGCTCGACCCGAACAGCGAGGTGAGCCTGATTCTGGCGCGGAAAAACGTCTTCCGCCTCAAGGCCGAGATGAACACCTTCCCAAAATTTTTCTACTTCTACGATTGAGGAGCGCGCCGTGAAACAACTGATGCGTTTCGCCACCGACTACGCGGGCTACGTCCTCAAGGGCGGCGCCAAGTTCTATATCTGGATGGCCTGCTTGGCAGCCCTCATCGTCGGCATGATGTACGTGTTCTACTTGCAGAACACCGACGGCCTGATCGTCACCGGCATGACCAGCCAGATTCACGATGGCCTCTATTTCGCCAATCTGGTCTTTCTCGTCGGCGTCGCCGCCGGGGCGGTGACCATCGTCTTCCCGGCCTATGTCTATCACCACGAGGGTATGCACAAGGTCACGGTGCTGGGCGAGATGCTGGCGATTTCCGCCGTCATCATGGTGACGATGTTCGTCTTTGCCCACATGGGGCGGCCCGACCGCCTCTGGCACATGATCCCGATCATCGGCATCTACAGCCTCAACTCGATGCTCGGCTGGGACGTGCTGGTGCTGATGGGCTATCTGCTCCTCAACATCATCTGCGGCTTCTACTACCTGTGGGTGAAATACACGGGCCGCGAGGTGAATAAGACCTTCTTCATGCCGCTGGTGTACATCTCGATTGTCTGGGCGCTCACCATCCACACCGTGACGGCCTTCCTGATTTCGACCATGCCGGCGCGTCCGATGTGGTTCCACAGCATGATGCCGATCCGCTTCATCACCACCGCCTTTGCCGCCGGTCCCTGCCTCATCATTCTGGCCTTCCTCATCATCCGCAACAACACCAAGATGTGGATCGAGGACAGCGCCATCAAGCTCTTGGCGACCATCATCACCTGGTGTCTGGGCATCGCCATTTTCCTCACCCTGTCGGAAGTCGTCGTCGAACTCTACCTGCGCACCGAGCACGCCAACGGCCTCTACTACCTGATGTTCGGCCTGCATGGCCTGACCAGGCTGGTGCCGTGGTTCTGGGCCTCGGCCATCCTGATGGTCGGCGCCTTCTTCCTGTTCCTGATGCCAAGCGTGCGCAACAACATGAAGCTGCTGCCGATCCCCTGCGTCATGGCCTTCTGCGGCATCTGGATCGAGAAGGGCATGGGCCTGATCGTCCCCGGCTTCATCCCCTCGCCGATCGGCGAAGTGACCGAGTATTACCCGACCTTCGTCGAAATACTGATGACGGTCGGCATCTGGGCCTTCGGCTTTTTCATCCTGACCATCCTGCTCAAGGGCGCCATCGGCATCTTGCAGGGTGAAATCAAATACGGCGGCCAGGCCGTCGCCGCGAAGTGAGGGGGCGATGATGAAAAAATCCGTATTGCACACCATCTTCATCGCCCTCGTCGCCCTCGGCGGCGGGGCGCTCATCACCGCCTGCTCCGACCATTCAGCGCCGCCCGCCGCGCCAGCGACACAGGAACAAGCACAGGCAACGCCGCCGGAGCCGACGCCAGAAGCCGCCGCGCCGCAGGAAGCCAAGGAAGTCGTCTGCTTCGAGAGCCGCCAGGGCGGCGCAACCGACATCATCCAGCACGAGATCCAACCCGGTCTGCTCAACGTCAAGTGCTCGCCCACCACCAGCGCCGCGCTCTGGTACGGCGACCCCTACGCCGACACCGTGCCGATGGGCAAAATGCCGCTGCTGGAGAGCATTCCCGATGACAAGGCCGTCGTCCGGCCGCGCTCCGAAAAGCTGAATCTGCTGGCCATGTGCGGCACGGCCTGCCACAACAACACGCTGCCGCCAGCCGACCGCGTGCCGCCGACGCTGCCGAAAAACAACCATCCGGCGCCGATCCCGACCATGGAAGGGATGCTGCCGGAAATCGCCAACTTGCAGCATGGCCGTGGCCGCATCTGGTGCCTCGAATGCCATCACACGACCCAGCGCAACATGCTGGTCGACCACTTCGGCGACCCGATCAGCTTCGACCAGCCGCAACTCCTCTGCGGCAAGTGTCACGGCGACAAGCTGCGCGACTGGCGCGACGGCATCCACGGCAAGCGCATCGGCGAATGGGCCAGCACCGGCAAGAAACGCTGGTTCGTCTGCACCGAATGCCACAACCCGCACAACGTGCAGGATGGCGAGCGCAATCGCGGCTTCATCCAGTTGCAGCCGGAAACGCCGCCGCAACTGCCGCACGGCATGGTCGACGCCGACTACGAAAAGCTGCATCCGATTCCGCACTGATGTCCGACGCAGCAGAGAAATCGAGTCCGGTCAGGGGCGATCCAACCTGGGTCGCCCCCGCCCTGCGGCGCGAGGAGCAAACCCGCAAGATCGGCAAAACGCCGGTCTTCTTCGGCCCGCCCTTGGCCATCCTCACCGACGGCCAGCAGAACACCATGGAAATCAGCGGCAAACTCAACCGCACGGCGGAACGCTATCTCGAAATTCTCAAGTACCACGGCCTGCCGCTGACCGAGCCGGAGCGCCAGTGCCTTGCCCACATCTGCCACATCGGCTTCATGTCGCCGCTGGAAATCCGCGAACTGCCCGACGAAGTGCGCCTGACCGCTTTTGAATACGAGGGACTGGACAAGGCGGCGCTGGCGCAAAAACTCGACGCCGCCCGCTTCGCCGATCTCGTCGCC
>JAITMS010000152.1 GCA_031277255.1 Azonexus sp. | reverse complement strand
CGACCGCCCGATGTGGGGAAATGGCTTCCGGGCTACGCCCTGCACCTATTTCCCCACATCGGTCAAAGCGGACAATTCATGTGCTACAAAACCGGACAAATCTATTTGTTGCCAACAGCAAAATATTGAACCTGAGCCATTGCACCGGCTACCGTTCGCCCTGAGCCTGTCGAAGGGCGGTGCGGAGAGAGGGCTTGAACCGGGCTTCACCTGTCCTGAGCAAAATCGAAGGGACAGGCGAAGCCTGAACGGGGGGAGTGTAAGCATTTGAGTGAAAACCGCTCTAATAATCAGGATTTCCTTGGCGTCCATTTTTGATCTGATGCGTAAATCCAACCGCGCTAACGCAGAGGCCGGTAATGCACATGGGTATGTTCTTCGCTGTCGTGCGTGTGGGGTAATTCGGCGGCGAGGGCGATGACGTTGAGTTTGCCGTGGCGGACGCCGCGTTCGGCCATGAGGGCGTCGGCAAAGCGTCGGACGGCGGCGGCTTCGCCTTTGAGGATCACCGTTTCCAGACAGTTGTCGTGGTCGAGATGGGTGTGCATGGCGGCCACCGTCAGGTCGTGATGGTCATGCTGCAAACTGGCGAGACGCCCGGTCAGCTCGCGTTCGTGGTGATTGTAGATGTAGGACAGATTGGCCACGCAGTAACCGGCGGGCGGGTCGCGTTGGCGGTCGCCTTCGATGGCGGCGCGAATCAGGTCGCGGACGGCTTCCGAGCGGTTGAAGTAGCCACGGTCGGCAATCAGTTGATCGAACTGGCGGGCCAGCGCGTCATCAAGCGAAATAGTGAAGCGTTCCATGCGTCAAGCTCCAGATGAGGCGGTGCTGACAATGCCGCTAATCGGCGTCGCGCGCAAGTCTCGGCGTGCAAGCCTTGGCGCTGGATCGCGCGGCGGCGGGCCAGCTTGGGTTATGCTTGGCGGCCCGTCATTTCGCCATCACCATGCGCCATCCTGCTCTTGTCATTGCCCTGGCCCAATTGTTCGGCACCTCGCTGTGGTTTTCGGCCAATAGCGCCGCCGATGATCTGGTTCGCCAGTGGGGTATTGGCGCTGCCGATCTGGGGGCGCTGACCAATGCGGTGCAACTGGGTTTCATCCTCGGTACGCTGAGTTTTGCCGTCAGCGGTCTGGCTGACCGCTTTGCCGCCAGCCGCATTTTTGCCGTTTGCGCCGTGGCGGGGGCTGTGGCCAATGCGGCTTTCGCTTTGCTGGCAACGGGCATGGCCGCTGGTCTGCCTTTGCGTTTTGTCGTCGGCTTGTGTCTGGCCGGGGTTTATCCCTTGGGGATGAAACTGGTGGTCAGTTGGGTGCCGGAACGGGCGGGCGCGGCGCTGGCTCAACTGGTCGGGATGCTGACGCTGGGGACGGCGCTGCCGCACGGCGTTCGGCTGGCGGGCGCGGGTTGGCCGTGGCAGGGCGTCATTCTGGTTTCGTCAGGGCTGGCGCTGGCGGCGGCGGCCCTGATTTTTTTGCTTGGCGACGGGCCGCATCTGAAACGGCGGCACGACGCGCCGCCGCTCCGCCTGGGGCGGGTTTTCTATACCTTTTCGATCCGTGAATTCCGCGCTTCGGCCCTGGGCTATTTCGGCCATCAGTGGGAGGTGTACGCCTTCTGGACGCTGACCCCGGCCTTGGTCATTCTGGCCGGGCTGGCGGGGCCGGGCAGTTCGGCGCTGTCGGGGTTTTCATTCGCCATTATCGGCATCGGCGCTTTGGGCTGTCTCGGCGGCGGTTGGTGGAGCCAGCGCGTCGGCAGCGCCCGCGTGGCGGCGACGGCGCTGGCCCTGTCGGCCATCTGTTGCGCCGTATACCCGCTGGCGATGGCTTGGCCGACGGCGGCCAAGATCGCTTTGCTGCTCCTCTGGGGGGCGGCGGTGATTGCCGATTCACCGCATTTTTCGGCCCTCTCGGCCCGCGCCTGCCCGCCGGAAATCGTCGGCAGCGCCTTGGCTTTTCAAAACGCCCTCGGCTTTGCCATCACGATGGGGTCAATTCATTTGGGTACGGCATGGGTCGGCGCGTGGCAAAGCAACATCGCCTGGCTGCTGCTGCCGGGGCCGTTGCTTGGGTTGATCGGCCTTGCGCCCTTGTGGCGGCGGCAAGGCTGACCCGTAGAACCAGCAACCAAGGGGTGTTTGGGTAGCGCAATCCATGATGAGCGGCGGGCGCAACGGAATCTCCCCTCATGGGACGTACAGGCCGGACACATCGCTGACGGTTGTTTGCCAAGTCGATGAATCCGACTTTGGTGCTGTACCACCACAAGGCATACACGCCATCCTGTTTAGTCCCGGAAAACCGGGGTTTACATGGGCTGACGCTATGTCCTGATACGTGCTGAAATGACCTCAGAGGTTTTTCAGCAGCACCTTCGATTTCCGCTGGTAGTTGTACATGTCGCGCTTTTTGGCCGGCAGGTCGTCGACGGAACCGAGGCGGTAGCCGCGTTCGACGAACCAGTGTTCGGTGCGCGTGGTGAGGACGCAGAGGCGTTTGATGCCGAGTTTTTTGGCGCGTTTTTCGATGCGTTTCATCAGTTGTTCGCCGTAGCCCCATTCGCGGTGTTCCGGGCTGACGGCGAGGCAGGCGAGTTCGGCTTCGTCGGCGGCGTGCGGGTAGAGGGCGGCGCAGCCGACGATGATGTTGTCGTGGAGCATGATCGAGAATTGCTCGATTTCGCGCTCGAGGAGTTCGCGCGGGCGGTGGACGAGGATGCCTTCGGCTTCGATCGGTTCGATCAGGGCGATCAGGGCGGCGATGTCGTCGGCCTTGGCTTCGCGGATGTTTTCCAAGGGTTCGCGGGTGATGACGGTGCCGACGCCATCGTGGGTGAACAGTTCGCGCAGGAGCGCGCCGTCCTGCTGGTAGCCGATGAGGTGCACGCGGCCGACGCCCGCCCGCGTCGCTCGCCCGCCAAAGGGCAGGTAGCGGCGGATGTCGGGCGACAGCCAGTCGGCGCTGGCGACCAGTTTGTCGGCTTCCTCGGCGGTCATGGCGTCTTGCAGTTCGTCATTTTTATCAACGACGCCGCGACTGTCGGTGAGAAAGACGAGTTTGTCGGCTTTGATGGCAACGGCGACGGTTTCGGCCACTTCTTCCATTTGCAGATTGAAAATCTCGCCGGTCGGCGACGGCCCTTCGCAGTTGAGGAGGACGATGTTGCCCAGCCCCAGTTGGGCCTTGATGCCTTCGCTGTCGACCTTGCGCACCTTGCCGGCGTACTGCATGTCGATGCCGTCGAGGACGCCAATCGGCTGGCCGGTGATGAAATTGCCGCCGATGACGCGAATCCGGCTGTTGGCCATCGGCGTGTTGGGCAGACCTTGCGAGAGCACCGCCTCGACTTCGAGGTACACGCTGCCGACGGCGTCGAGCACGCAGGGCAGCGCGGCGGCGTCGGTGACGCGGTAGCCCCGGTGGTAGACCGATTCGAGATTTTTGTCGCGCATCGCTTCTTCAATCTGCGGCCTTGCCCCGTGCACCAGGACGAGACGGATGCCGAGGCTGACCAGGAGATTGACATCGTAAGCCAGGGTTTTCAGGAACTCGCTGGCGACGACCTTGCCGCCAAAGGCAATGACGAAGGTCTTGCCGCGAAAGGCGTTGATGTAGGGCGTGACCGCCCGGAACCAGGAGACGAAGTGTTCGTCGTAAGGGGTTTCGCTCATTGTTTCTTGTATTTCCCGTGTTCGTCCTTGAGCGCCGTTTCCAGCCGCTCGCAAATGGTTTTCAGTATTTTGACGCGGGCAAAGTTTTTGTCATTGGCTTCGACCAGCGTCCACGGCGCGAGACCCGTCGAGGTGCGATCCACCATGTCACAAACCGCCATCACGTAATCATCCCATTTTTCGCGGTTGCGCCAATCTTCTTCGGTGATTTTGTAACGCTTGAATTCGGTGTCCTGGCGTTCCTTGAAGCGGCGCAACTGCTCGTCGGCGGAAATCTGCAACCAGAATTTGACGATCACCGTACCCGCCGTCGCCAACTGGTGCTCGAAATCGTTGATTTCGGCATAAGCGCGCAGCCAGTCGGCCTCCTCGCAAAAGCCCTCGACCCGCTCGACCAGCACCCGGCCATACCAGGAACGGTCGAAAATGGCCGTCCGGCCTGTTCGCGGCACCTGCCGCCAGAAGCGCCAGAGATAGGGCTGGGCGCGTTCTTCCTCGGTCGGCGCGGCAATCGGGATGATCTGGAACTGGCGGGCGTCCATCGCCGCGACGATGCGGCGGATGGCGCCGCCCTTGCCCGCCGCGTCCGGGCCTTCAAAAAGCAAGAGGAGCGAGCGTTGATCGAGAAAGCGCGGGGTGCGCAAGAGTTCGGCCAGATGGCCCTGATGTTTCGCCAACTGGCTTTCGTACTGTTTTTTGTCCAGCGCCTGCGTCAGATCGAGTTCGCTCAAAACGTTGCGGTCATCAATCGGCTGCACGATCGCGGGCGCTACCGGCACCATCTGCCGCCCTTGCTTCAGGCGGCGCTGCAAGGCGTCGAGGACGATGCGGCCGACCGTCAGCGAGCGGTAGTTGTCATCGGTGCCTTCAACGATGATCCACGGCGCTTTGGCGCTGTTGGTGACGCGCAGCACATGCCCGACGACCTCCTGCAATTTGTCGTAGGTCTTGAGCCGCTCGTAACTTTCCTTGGTCACCCGCCAGGCCGTGTGCGGATTACTCTCCAGCGCCTTCAGGCGGGCCTTTTGCCCTTCCTTTGACAGATGGAACCAGAATTTCAGAACCAGCACGCCTTCATTGACCAGCATCGCCTCAAACTGATTGATGCCGCTCAGGCAGGTATCGAGTTCGGAGCGGTGCATATCGCCCTGGATGCGCTCGGCAATCGGCTGCGAATACCAGGAGCCGGAGAAGACGCCGATCTTGCCCTTGGGCGGCAGCGCCCGCCAATAGCGCCACATGGTCGGGCGCGTCCGTTCTTCGTCGGTCAGTTCGGTAAAGGCGGTGGTCGAAATCTGGCGCGGGTCCATCCATGAATAAAGCTGGTTGATGGTTTCGCTCTTGCCGCTGCCATCGACGCCGCTGATCAGGATGGCGACCGGAAATTCCTTTTTCTGTACCAGTTCATACTGCGCTTCGAGCAAGGCGGCGCGCAGTTTCGTCACCTCCTGCTTGAACGTGTGCTTGTCAATCGTGTGTCCCAGTTCCGCTGCTTCAAACATTGCTTTTCCCCTTGGTCAAATCGCCCCACAAACATTGCAGCGCCGTCAGCGCCGCCAGACCCGCCGTTTCCGTGCGCAGCACGCGCGGCCCCAGGCGCGCAGCCTGAAAACCGGCCGCCTCGGCGGCGATGATTTCCTGCTCGTCAAGACCGCCTTCAGGGCCGATCAGCAACTGGATTATGCGACTTGTCGGCAAATCGGCGAGCGTCTGTTCGGCGTCGGGCGTCAGCATCAGCCGCAGAACGCCAGCGGCGGGCCGCGCCAGCCAGTTTTCCAGTTTTTCCAGCGGCGCGACGAGCGGCACCTGATTGCGCCCGCACTGCTCGCAAGCGGCGGCAGCCACGCCCTGCCAGTGGGCGACGCGCCGGGCCGCCCGCTCGCCCGCCAGACGCAGAACGCTGCGGCGACTGGTCACCGGCGCGATGTCACGGACGCCCAGTTCGACCGCCTTCTGGATGGTGAAATCCATTTTCTCCCCAGCTTGCAACGCCTGCGCCAGCGTCACCGCGAGCGGCGATTCGCGCTCGACATCGCGCCAGTCAGCGAGCCGGGCGCGAACGCGGTCGCGCTCGATGCGCTCGATATGGGCCAGATATTCGCCGCCGCGTCCATCAAACAGAATCATCGCCGCTCCCGGCGGCAGGCGCAGGACGCGCCCGGCATGACGGGCGACCGGCGGCGGCAGATCGACAGAAGCGCCAGCGGCAAGCGGCTCGCGGCAGTAAAAACGGGGCAAATTCATCGCTGCTATTATGGGCGAATTATTTTTTCGAGTGACAACAAATGGCCGCCTTGAATCCCCCCGTTTGCGATTTTGGCCGACCGGCTGTCGACTTTGCCCTGCCCGGCGTCGATGGCCGTCGCTACACGCTGGCTGACTGCCGCGGCGAAAGGGGTTTGCTGGTGATGTTCATCTGCAATCACTGCCCTTACGTCCAGGCCATCATCGACCGTCTGATCCGCGACTGCCGCGCGTTGCAGGCTTCTGGCGTCGGCAGCGTGGCGATCATGAGCAACGACGTGGCCGCCTACCCGGCTGACGCACCCGCCGAAATGCGCCGCTGGGCAGCGGAACTGGCCTTTCCCTTTCCCTATCTCTACGACGAATCGCAAGCGGTTGCCAGAAGCTATGGCGCGGTGTGCACGCCCGATTTCTTCGGCTACAACGCCGCCCTGCAACTGCAATACCGCGGTCGGCTCGATGCTTCGGGCCGCGCCCCGGCGGCGCCCGACGTTCGCCGCGAGTTGTTCGAGGCCATGCGCGACATCGCCGCCAGCGGCTGCGGCCCGGCGGTTCAGCAGGCTTCCATCGGCTGTTCGCTGAAATGGCGCAACTGAAGCGGAGAAAGACGGTCAAAACCGAGATCAAGCGGTATTTTTTTGATAGGATGCGCCCGTAATCACGGCTGGCGCTGCATCTCTCCACTCTTCAGGACGCCCTCCTTGCTGCCCACTCCTCATTCCGGTCGTTTCCCTGCCGCAAAAGCCGCCATTGCCAATCTGCCACAAGGCATTGGCGTTTTTGACGCGCATTTGCAGTTATGCCAATGGGATCATGGGCTTGGCGCTCTGCTGCTGCTAGCGGCCAGCGATCTGCAAGTCGGCCTCGGCAGCGCCGATCTGTTTCACCTGACCATTCTGCGCGGCGCGTTCAGTCCGGCTGACGGCGAAACCCTGTGCCACCAGCTTCGGGAACTGACTGAACGGCAGCAGCCCCTCCTGATCGAACAAACCAGGGCCGACGGTCACACGCTGCACATCCGCAGTGTGCCGATGGCGGGCGGCGGCTGTGTCCTCATCTGCACCGACATTACCGAGCGGCGCGCCAATGCCAGAGACGGGCAGTTGTCGCTGAAAATGTTCCTGCACGCGCCGGACGGCATCATTTTTACCGACGGCGCTCACCGCATCGTCGCCAACAACCCGGCCACCGAGCAACTGACCGGCCAGGAATCATCGACCCTGACCGACTGTTCTGTTTTTGGGCTGATCCATCCGGCCCATAGCGGCCTGCTGACCGGCCTGCATCAGCACCTCACCGAGCGCGGCGGCTGGGACGGCGAATTTGAAGTCATCCACAAGAGCGGCGACAAGGTGCCGGTCAGCGCCAGAGTCGCCCGCGTCGACGACCAGCAGACCGGGCAACCGTCGAATTACATCTGGCTTCTGGCCGATATTTCGGAGCGCCGCCACGCCGAGGCGGAGATGCGCCACATCACCCGGCACGACACGCTGACCGGCCTGATTAACCGGAAAACGCTGGTCACCCATCTGACCGAATTGCTGCCGGAGGCCCGCCGTCACCAGCAGCATCTGGCCGTTCTGCTCGTCGATCTCGACCACTTCAAGCTGATCAACGACGCCCTCGGCCACCGCATCGGCGACGAGGTACTGCTTCAGGTCGCCCACCGTCTCGCCCGGCTGTTCCGCGAAAGCGACTACATCGCCCGCTTCGGCGGCGATGAGTTCGTCCTCATTTTGCCCGCCATCAACGCGCCTGCCGATGCCGCCGTCGTCGCCAACAAAATCATTGGCGCCCTGGCCGCGCCGTTCGTGGTTGAGGAGCACGAACTGCACACCAGCCCGTCGATTGGCATCGCCCTTTTTCCAAGCGATGGCGACGATGGCGATACCCTCCTCAAAAACGCCGACGCGGCGATGTACCACGCCAAGGCGGTCGGGCGAAACAACTTTCAGTTTTTCGCCAGCGAAATGAACCGCATGACCTCCGAACGCCTCGACATCGAGCGCAAGCTGCGCCGCGCCGTCGCCCACGACGAGTTGTCACTGCATTTTCAGCCGCAGTTCGCCGCCAGCGGCGAATTGACCGGCGTCGAGGCGCTCTTGCGCTGGCTGCACCCGACCGACGGCATGATCGCCCCGGATCGCTTCATCCCGGTCGCCGAGGAAACCGGGATCATCGTCGAGATTGGCGAATGGGCGCTACAGAGCGCCTGCCGCCAGATGCGGCAGTGGCTCGACGATGGCCTGCCGCCCTTGCGCATGGCGGTCAACGTCTCGGCCCGGCAACTGCGCCGCCACGATTTCAGCGAAACGGTCGCCAACGCGCTGGCCGCAACCAGCCTGCCGCCAGCATTGCTGGAACTGGAAATCACCGAAAGCGCGGCGATGGAAAACCCGCATCATGTCATCACCATTTTGCAGCAATTGAACCGCATGGGCGTGACGCTGGCCATCGACGATTTCGGCACCGGCTACTCCTCGCTCGCCTATTTGAAACTGTTCCCGATCGACCGCCTCAAGATCGACCGCTCCTTTGTCGCCGACATCGAGCACGATCTTAACGACCGGGCCATCGCCTTCGGCGCCATTGCGCTCGCTCACTCGCTCAACCTCAAGGTCATCGCCGAAGGGGTTGAAACCGAGAGCCAGCACGACCTGCTGCGCAGTAACGGCTGCGACGAGATTCAGGGCTATCTGTTGAGCAAACCGCTGCCCAGCGCCGCCGCCTTCGATTTTCTCCACGCCCGCAGCCCGGCGCGACCGTTAAACGGCTGACCGATACCCTGTGAAATCGCCAAAGAACCCTTTGTCGCCCTCGCCCTCAATCAACCGCCCCCGCGCCAGGCCCCGGATCAACGCCACGCTGACCGAATTGCCGTATGAGCACGCCATCCTTGATCGCCGCCTGCGGCTGCGCAGTTGGACGGCGCAGTTGGCCGAGTTGCTGCAACTGCCGGACGGGGTCTTGCGGATAGGCGTCCCCTGCGCCGACCTGCTGCCGCTGGCGGCCCGCTTCAGCGTTTTTATGCCGGGCGGCGATGAAGATCCGTTTCGGCAACTGCTTGAACAGGCGCGGCAAGGCCAGATCTACGCTTTCGAGGCGACCCTGGCCGACGGTCATGTTTTCGATATCCGCACCACGCACCTGAACGGCGGCGGTTTTGTCCTCAGCTTCACCGACCTGACGACGCGGCGCGCCCATATCGAACTCGGACAATTGACGCTCAGGGTCTTTACGCACGCGCCGGACGGCATCATTTTTACCGACAGCAGCCACCGCGTCATCGCCGCCAATCCGCTCTCCGGGCAGATCATCGGCTTTGAACCGGATGATCTGCTCGACTGCACCATCTTTTCACTGGTTGATCCGATCCATCCGGGCACGGAAAAAAAGCTCACCCAGTCGCTCAGCGAAACCGGCTTCTGGATTGGCGAAACCGAGCTTCGCCGCAAGAACGGCGACAATCTCCCGGTCAGCATTCAGGCTTCGCGCATCGACGATCCCTTGACCGGCCAGCCGACCCACTATGTCTGGCACATCGCCGACATTTCCGAGCGCCGCCACGCCGAGGCCGAGATGCGCCACATCACCCGGCACGACGCCCTGACCGGCCTGCCCAACCGGAAAACGCTGGCCGCCCGCCTCAGCGAACTGCTACCGGAAGCGCGGCGGCATCAGCAGCGCCTGGCTGTTCTTGTCATCGATCTCGACCACTTCAAGCTGATCAACGACGCCCTCGGCCACCGCATCGGCGATGAAGTCCTGCTCCAGGTCGCCCAGCGCCTCGCCCGCCTGTTCCGCGACAACGACTATGTCGCCCGTTTCGGCGGTGATGAATTTGTCGTCATCCTGCCCGTCATCGGTTCGCCCGCTGACGCCGCTACCGTCGCCAAAAAAATCGTCGACGCCCTGGCCGCGCCGTTTACCGTCGAAGAACACGAACTGCACACCAGCCCGTCGATCGGCATCGCCCTTTTCCCAAGCGACGGCGACGATGGCGACAGCCTCCTCAAAAACGCCGACACGGCGATGTATCACGCCAAGGCGGTGGGTCGTAATGACTTCCAGTTTTTCGCCAGCGAGATGAATCGCCTGACCTCGGAGCGTCTCGATCTGGAAAAAAAGCTGCGCCACGCCCTCTCCCGGGGCGAGCTGACACTCGATTACCAGCCGCAATTCGCCGCCGACGCCTGCCAGCCGGTTGGCGTCGAAGCCTTGCTGCGCTGGCGGCATCCGGTCGACGGTCTGATTCCGCCGGGCCGCTTCATTCCGGTCACCGAAGAAATCGGCATCATCGTCGAGATCGGCGAATGGGTGCTGATCAACGCCTGCCGCCAGATGCGGCGCTGGCTCGACGACGGTCTGGCGCCCTTGCGCCTGGCCGTGAACGTCTCGGCCCGGCAGTTGCGGCAGCGCGATTTCTGCGAAATGGTCGCTGGCGCGCTGGCGGTTTCCGGCCTGCCGCCGGAATTGCTGGAAATCGAAATCACCGAAAGCGGCGTCATGGAAAACCCGCAGGAGAGCATCGACATCCTGCAAAGACTTTGCGCCATGGGCGTAACGCTGGCCATCGACGATTTCGGCACCGGCTATTCCTCGCTCGCCTATTTGAAACTGTTCCCGATCGACCGCCTCAAGATCGACCGCTCCTTTGTCGCCGACATCGAGCACGACCTGAACGACCGCGCCATCGCCTGCGGCGCCATCGCGCTGGCCCACTCGCTCAACCTCAGGGTCATCGCCGAAGGCGTCGAAACCGAGGAGCAGTACCGGCTGCTACGGGACAACGGCTGCGACGAAATCCAGGGCTACCTGTTGAGCAAACCCCTGTCCGCCGCCGACGCCTTCGCCTTTCTCCACGCCCGCTGCCCGGCGCGGTAATCCGCATCAGAAAAATAAACCCTTAATGACCTGTTCAATAAGATTTATGCGATTGACCTGAATAATCCTGGATAAAGGCACACAAAAAAAGTCGTTTCGCTGATAATCGAAGTTCCCTCAAAAATTGGATCCGAACCATGAGTTCTCCTGCTAACCTCAAATTTTCCCCGCTTACCGGGGCGATTCGCGCGCTGGCGATGGACGCCGTGCAAGAGGCCAATTCCGGCCACCCCGGCGCGCCGATGGGCATGGCGGAAATTGCCGAAGTTTTGTGGCGTCGTCATCTGCGGCACAACCCGGCCAATCCGCACTGGCCCGACCGCGACCGTTTCGTCCTCTCCAACGGTCACGGCTCGATGCTGATTTACGCCTTGCTGCATCTCACCGGCTATGACGTGTCGATGGCTGACATCAAAAACTTCCGCCAACTGCACGCGAGAACGCCGGGCCACCCGGAATACGGCTACACGCCGGGCGTCGAGACGACGACCGGGCCGCTCGGCCAGGGCATCACCAACGCCGTCGGCATGGCGCTGGCGGAAAAAGTGCTGGCGGCGGAATTCAACAAACCCGGCCACCAAATCGTCGATCACCATACCTATGTTTTTCTCGGCGACGGCTGCCTCATGGAAGGCGTCTCGCACGAAGCCTGCTCGCTCGCCGGGACGCTTGGCCTCGGCAAGCTGATCGCCTTCTGGGATGACAACGGCATTTCCATCGACGGCCATGTCGAGGGCTGGTTTACCGAGGATATTCCGAAGCGTTTCGCATCCTACGGCTGGCACGTCGTCGCCCATGTCGACGGCCACGATGCCGAAGCCATCGAAAAGGCGCTGCTCGAAGCCAAGGCGGTGACGGACAAGCCGAGCATGATCTGCTGCAAAACGGTGATCGGCATGGGTTCGCCGAACAAGCAGGGGTCGCACGACTGCCACGGCGCGCCGCTGGGCAAGGAAGAAATCGCCGCCGCCCGCGAATACATTGGCTGGCCGCATCCGCCTTTCGTCGTGCCGGACGAAGTCTACGCCGCCTGGAACCGCAAACCGGCGGGCGCCGCTTTCGAGGAAAGCTGGAACCAGCGTTTTGCCGCCTATCGCGCTGCCTTCCCTGCCGAGGCCGCCGAATTCGAGCGCCGCGTGCAAAAGGGCGAACTGCCCGCCAACTGGCGCGCAACCCGCTCGGCCTACCTTGCCGCGACGCGCGACAAGGCCGAGAACATCGCCACCCGCAAGGCCTCGCAAAACGCCATCGCCGCGCTGGTGCCCGCCGTGCCGGAAATCTTCGGCGGTTCCGCCGACCTCGCCGGTTCCAACCTGACGCTGGTCAAGGGCAGCCAGGGCGTTTCCAAAGCCGCGGGCGGTAATTACTGCCATTACGGCGTGCGCGAATTTGGCATGACCGCCATCGCCAATGGCGTCGCGCTGCATGGCGGCCTCATTCCCTACACCGCCAGTTTCCTCGTTTTCTCCGACTACGCCAGGAACGGCATCCGCATGGCGGCGCTGATGAAGCAGCGGCACGTCATGGTCTACACGCACGACTCCATCGGTCTTGGCGAGGATGGCCCGACGCACCAGCCGGTCGAACACGTACCCAGCCTGCGCATCATTCCCAATCTCGATGTCTGGCGTCCGGCTGACGCGACCGAAACGGCGGTGGCCTGGATCGCCGCCGTCGAACGCGCCGACGGGCCGAGCCTCTTGGCCCTGTCGCGGCAGAATCTGCCGACCGTGACGGCCCAGGTCAGCGACGCCGACATTGCCAGGGGCGGCTACATTCTCGCGGACGCGGCAGGCGGCCAGCCGCAGGTGACCCTGCTCGCCACCGGCTCGGAAATCAAGCTGGCGCTCGACGCCCAGGCCGCGCTGGCGGGAGAAGGTATTGCCGCCCGCGTCGTCTCGATGCCCTGCACCAATGTTTTCGACCGCCAGAGCGCCGACTACAAGGCGAGCGTGCTCGGCGATTGCCGGAAGCGCATCGCCATCGAGGCCGCGCACCCGGATTTCTGGCGCAAATACGTCGGCCTCGACGGGGCCGTGATCGGCATCGACCGCTTTGGCGAATCGGCGCCAGCGGGCCAGTTGTTTGAATTGTTCGGCTTCACGGTCGCCAATGTGGTCGCCACGGCCAAGGCCATGCTGGCCTGATTTTTTCTTTGAAAGGGAAGTAAAACCATGACTATCAAAATCGGCATCAACGGCTTTGGCCGCATCGGGCGCATGGTGTTTCGCGCCATCAGCAAGGATTTCCCCGAATTCGAGATCGTCGGCATCAACGACCTGCTGGAACCGGACTACCTCGCTTACATGCTCAAATACGATTCCGTGCATGGCCGCTTCAATGGCGACATCAAGGTTGACGGCCACGCGCTGATCGTCAATGGCAAGCGCATCCGCCTCTCCGCCGTGAAGAACCCGGCGGAACTGAAATGGAACGAAGTCGGGGCCGACATCGTGATCGAATGCACCGGCCTCTTTTTGACCAAGGAAAGCTGCGAGGCGCACCTGGCCGCCGGCGCCAGGAAAGTGGTGCAATCGGCCCCCTCCAAGGACGACACGCCGATGTTCTGCTACGGCGTCAATCACGACAAATACGCCGGTGAAACCATCCTCTCCGCCGCCTCCTGCACGACCAACTGTCTGGCCCCCGTGGCCAAGGTGCTGCACGACAATTTCGGCATCAAGCGCGGTCTGATGACCACCGTGCACGCCGCCACGGCCACGCAGAAAACCGTCGACGGCCCCTCCAACAAGGATTGGCGCGGCGGGCGCGGCATTCTCGAAAACATCATTCCGTCTTCCACGGGCGCCGCCAAGGCCGTCGGCAAAGTCATCCCGGAACTCAACAAGAAGCTGACCGGCATGGCCTTCCGCGTGCCGACTTCCGATGTTTCCGTGGTCGACCTGACCGTCGAACTGAACAAGGAAGCCAGCTACGACCAGATCTGCGCGGCGATGAAGGCGGCTGCCGAAGGCCCCCTGAAGGGCGTTCTCGGCTATACCGACGAAAAAGTGGTGGCCACCGACTTCCGGGGTTGCACCCAG
Organism: Azonexus sp.; assembly: GCA_031277255.1. Classification (GTDB taxonomy): domain Bacteria; phylum Pseudomonadota; class Gammaproteobacteria; order Burkholderiales; family Rhodocyclaceae; genus Azonexus. The sequence goes on along the minus strand of JAITMS010000152.1, from coordinate 12,510 downwards.
CCGTCGATTTTCGACGCCGATGCCGGTATCGCCCTCGACCCGACCTTCGTCAAGGTCGTCGCCTGGTACGACAACGAGTACGGCTACACCTGCAACATGCTGCGCCTGGTGCGCCACGTCGCCAAGTGATCGCCGGGCGGGCCGACAGCCCGCCCTTTTTTCTTGAGGAGTCATTCCCAAATGGCAAATTTCATTCGCATGACGGATCTCGATCTGGCGGGCAAGCGCGTCTTCATCCGCGCCGACCTGAACGTTCCGGTCAAGGACGGCAAGGTCACGTCCGACGCCCGCATCACCGCCTCGATGGCGACCATCGAACACTGTCTCAAGGCCGGGGCCAAAGTGATGGTCACCTCGCACCTGGGCCGCCCGGAAGAAGGCCAATGGAGCACGGAAAACTCCTTGCAGCCGGTAGCCGACAATATCGCCGCCCGCCTTGGCAAGCCGGTGCGCCTGATTAAAGACTGGGTCGACGGCGGCTTTGATGTCGCGCCGGGCGAACTGGTTTTGCTCGAAAACTGCCGCATCAACAAGGGCGAAAAAAAGAATGTCGATGAGACGGCGAAAAAATACGCCGCCCTGTGCGACATCTTCGTCATGGACGCCTTCGGCACCGCCCACCGCGCCGAAGCCTCGACCCACGGCATCGCCAAATACGCGCCCGTCGCCTGCGCCGGGATGCTGCTGACCGAAGAACTCGACGCGCTCAACAAGGCGCTCGCCAACCCGGCCCGTCCGATGGTCGCCATCGTCGGCGGCAGCAAGGTGTCGACCAAGCTGACCGTGCTCGAATCGCTGGCCGAAAAATGCGAGCAACTGGTGGTCGGCGGCGGCATCGCCAACACCTTCCTCAAGGCGGTCGGTAAAAAAGTCGGCAAATCGCTGTGCGAGGACGATCTGACGCCGATTGCCCAAGCCTTGATGGCGAAAATGACGGCGCGCGGCGCGACCATTCCCATCGCCAGCGATGTCGTCGTCGGCAAAAAGTTCGACGCCAATGAACCGGCGGTCTTGAAAAGCGCCGACGCCGTCGCCGATGACGACATGATTTTCGACATCGGCCCGCAGAGCGCCCAGGAACTCGCCGACATCATCATGCAGGCCGGTACGGTGGTGTGGAACGGCCCGGTCGGCGTTTTTGAGTTCGACCAGTTCGGCGGCGGCACCCGGAAAATCGCCGAGGCCATTGCCGCGACCAAGGCGTTTACGCTGGCGGGCGGCGGCGACACCATTGCCGCCATCCAGAAATACGACATCTACGACAAGGTTTCCTACATTTCCACCGCTGGCGGCGCCTTTCTCGAATACCTCGAAGGCAAGACGTTGCCCGCCGTCGACATTCTGGAGCAACGCGCCCGCTGAAACCGGCCTGGCTGTTGACGAGACTTTCCATGCAACGCAGAACAAAAATTGTCGCCACCATTGGCCCCGCTTCGAGCGCGCCAGCGGCGCTGGAGCGCATCGTCCGCGCTGGCGTCGATGTCGTGCGCCTGAATTTTTCGCACGGCGCCGCCGCCGATCACATCCAGAGCGCCGCCGCCGTGCGCGCGGCGGCCAAGGCGGCGGGGCGCACGGTCGGCATTCTGGCCGATCTGCAAGGGCCGAAAATCCGCGTCGGCCGCTTCGAGCAGGGGCAAATCACCCTCGCCCCCGGCGACAACTTCATTCTCGACGCGGCCTGGGACCAACCCGGCAATCAGGAGCGCGTCGGCCTCGATTACAAGGCGCTGCCGAACGACGTTGAAAAAGGCGCGGTGCTGCTCTTGAACGACGGGATGCTGGAATTTCACGTCACCGACGTGCGCGGCGCCGAAGTCCACTGCCGGGTCGTGCGCGGCGGCGTGCTTTCCAACAACAAGGGCATCAACCGCCAGGGCGGCGGCCTGACCGCCCCGGCGCTGACCGACAAGGACAAAGCGGACATCGTAACCGCCGCCCGCATCAAGGCCGATTTCATTGCCGTCTCCTTCCCGCGTTCCGCCGCCGACATGCGGCAGGCCCGCGAGTTGATGCAGGCGGCGGGCGGCAAAAGCCTGCTGGTGGCAAAAATCGAGCGCGCCGAGGCGATTCCGGTGCTTGACGAAATCATGGACGCGGCGGACGCCATCATGGTGGCGCGCGGCGACCTCGCCGTCGAAGTCGGCGAAGCCGCCGTGCCGGGGATGCAGAAACGCATGATCCGGCTGGCCCGCGCCCGCGCCAAACTGGTGATTACGGCAACGCAGATGATGGAATCGATGATCGCCAATCCGATTCCCACCCGCGCTGAAGTCTCCGATGTCGCCAACGCGGTGATCGACGGCACCGACGCCGTGATGCTCTCGGCGGAAACCGCCGTCGGCCTCTATCCCGCCGAAACGGTGGCGGCGATGGCGCGGATTTGCCTTCAGGCGGAAAAAGAATATGAGGATTACGCCGAGGATCATCGTCTGGGCAATGTCGCGTTTCAGCGCATCGACCAGTCGATCGCCATGTCGGCGCTCTATGCCGCCTCGCACTTCAAGGTCAAGGCCATCGTCGCCCTGACCCAATCCGGCTCGACGGCGCTGTGGATGTCGCGCGCCACCGCTCAGGTGCCGATCTTCGCGCTGACGCCGGTTGAAGAAACCCTGACCAAGGTAACGCTCTTTTCCGGCGTTTATCCAATCGCCTTTACCCCCAGTTCGCCAAGTTCTTCCGCCGCCAGGGTCGAAGCCGAGCAGGAACTGGAACGGCTCGGCGTGGTCGAGGACGGCGACCTGCTGGTCATCACCATTGGCGACGCCATCGGCGCCAGCGGCCACACCAATACGATGAAAATCGTCCGCGCGGGCGAATACCGCAACAGGCAGGAGTCGGCCTGACCCCTGCCGATTGATTCAGCTTTTTTTGAGGAGAAAAAACATGGCACTCGTTTCACTGCGTCAACTGCTCGATCACGCGGCAGAAAACCACTACGGCCTGCCCGCCTTCAACGTCAACAACATGGAACAGGTCTGGGCCATCTGCGAAGCCGCCAGCCAGGTCGACGCCCCGGTCATCATGCAAGCCTCGGCGGGCGCGCGCAAATACGCGGGCGAACCCTTCCTGCGCCACCAGATTCTGGCGGCGCTCGAAGCCTATCCGCACCTGCCCATCGTCATGCACCAGGATCACGGCCAAAGCCCGGCAGTGTGCATGGCCGCCATCCGCTCCGGCTTCACCTCGGTGATGATGGACGGCTCGCTGGAAGCCGACGGCAAGACGACTTCTTCCTACGAATACAACGTCGCCGTCTCCCGTGAAGTGGTCAAGTTCTCCCACGCCATCGGCGTCTCCGTCGAAGCCGAACTGGGCGTCCTGGGTTCGCTCGAAACCATGAAGGGCGACAAGGAAGACGGCCACGGCGCGGAAGGCCACATGACCCGCGAACAGTTGCTGACCGACCCCGACCAGGCCGCCGATTTCGTCAAACAGACCAACTGCGACGCCCTGGCGATTGCCATCGGCACCAGCCACGGCGCTTACAAATTCACCAAGAAGCCGACCGGCGACATTCTCGCCATCGACCGCATCAAGGAAATCCACGCCCGCATCCCCAACACCCACCTGGTCATGCACGGTTCTTCCAGCGTGCCGCAGGAACTGCTCGCCGAAATCCGCCAGTTCGGCGGCGACATGAAGGAAACCTACGGCGTGCCGGTTGAGGAAATCGTCAAGGGCATCGCCCACGGCGTGCGCAAGGTTAATATCGACACCGACATCCGCCTCGCCATGACCGCCGCCGTCCGCCGCTACATGAGCGAGAACCCGGCCAAGTTCGACCCGCGCGACTTCCTCAAACCGGCCCGCGAAGCGGCCAAGAAAATCTGCATCGCCCGCTACGAAGCCTTCGGCTGCGCCGGACAGGCCAGCAAAATCAAGATCGTGCCGCTGGAAAAAATGGCCGACCGCTACGCCAAGGGTGAGTTGAATCAGGTTGTCCGTTAGAGCATTTCTGTTCAAATCCTTACACTCCCGTTCGGGCTGAGCCTGTCGAAGCCCGGTTCAAGCCTCCAGTCTCTCCGCACCGCCCTTCGACAGGCTCAGGGCGAACGGTATTGGGTGTGTATACATTTGAAGCAAAACCGCTCTAAACATCGGCGCAAACCCTCGGCAAGGTCAAAAACCCGGAGCGATCCGGGTTTTTTTTGGCCCTTGTCCGGCGCAGCCGGGTCAAAATCCGATTGACATGCGCTGCCGCCCGGCTACCGTATGCGCTGGCCTTCGCCGCAGGCCCCGCCATTTTCCGAGGAGACAGCGCCATGCTATTCATTACCAGCCGTATGCCGACCGTCAATACCGAGCCGGAATTCAACAAAAACTTCGTTTTCGACCTCAAGAACAACTCGTCCTCCCGCAGCTTCTTCTGCTGCCAGCGTCACAAGAAGGGGAAGTACGAAGAAATCGGCAGCAAGCAGATGCTGCAAACTCTGAAAACGGCAAAGTACCGGCAGGTGCTCATCTATATCCACGGCTTCTCCAACCTGCCGGAAGATATTTTTACCAACGCCGAAGAATTCCAGAAGCTGTGCGACCAGCAAAAACCCGGCGAAATTCTGGTCTTGCCGCTGATCTGGCCGTGTGACGCCGACCTCGGTATCGTCAAAGACTACTGGGACGACCAGAAAGCCGCCGACCAGAGCGCCTTCACCTTCGCCCGCCTGATGCAGCGTTTCATGGCCTGGCGCAATTCCGCCGCCGACAATCCCGAAGACGACCCCTGCTTGAAGCGCATCAACATCCTCGCCCACTCGATGGGCAACCGCGTCCTGCGCCAGACGCTCGCCAACTGGCGGCGCTACGACCAGCCGCAGGGCCTGCCCCTGCTCTTTCGCAACACCTTTCTGGTCGCCGCCGACATCGTCAACGAATCGCTGCACAAGGGTGAAGACGGCGAACTCATCAGCCACGCCTCGCGCAACGTGGTCGTCTATTACGCCTCCGACGATCTGGCGCTGCGCGCCAGCAAGGTGGCCAACCTGAAAAACGCCGAAGCCTCGCGCCGCCTCGGCCACACCGGGCCGGAAGACATGGAGCGGACGCCGAAGAACGTCTACGCCATCGACTGCGACGAGGTCAACACCCTCTACGACCCGCCCAAGGGCCATTCCTACTTCCGCTCCGGGACTCAAAAAGGCCAACCCGGTCTGGTCTTCAAGCACATCTTCCAGACCCTGCTCAGTGGTCGCGTCTTTCCCAGCGCCAGCGACGAGTTCCGCAAATCGAGCGTCATCGGGCTGGACAGATGAATTTCCCGGTAGCAGACTCTCGCCATCTCCTGATCCAGACAAGGGCCTTGCCATGCGACCTTATTTCATCCTGCTGCTTTTATTGCCCTGCGCCCTGGCCCACGCCGACGCTTACAAATGTAAAGACGCCAACGGGAATATCGAGGTTTCGTCGTCACCCTGCGCCGCCGGCACGGCAACAACCGCCGTCGCGCCCAGCGAGCAGCAGGCCGATCCGGCGGCGCTCGATAATGACCCAGGCGAAGCCAAAAAACAGGAGATCATCATTCGCCACCGGCAACCGGGCGCCGCCGCGCCGTCCAAAAAACCCCGCGGCAACCCCAATGACCGCAGCCGCATCCATGACTGCCTGACAAAAGCCACGGCAGTACCGGGGGTGTTGGGATGGGATGAAGGACAGCGGAAAATCGAATGCTACCGGGGCACAACCGGGCTGCAAGAGGAATGCGAAAGCCGCATGACTGAAACTCTGGGACTGACCGCCGACCAGGAACGCCGCTTGCGTCAGCAGTGCCGGAGCCTGTAAAAGCCCCGGCCCCCGCTGCTCAAACCCGCCGCTGACACCCATCCGCCGCAAGCAGCATGAAGCGGCGCAGGGCAGGATTTGCCTGGCTAATTTCAGCCACCTGTTTTCCGGCTGCGTTCTTTAGAGTTAAGCTAAGGCTTTCCGTCATCGCCAAACCATTCAGCTTCCCATGAATTTCGTCCGCACCCTGACGCTGCGCCAGTTGCAGATTTTTGTCGTCGCCGCCCGCCATCAGAGCTATGTCCGTGCCGCCGAGGAGTTGCATCTGACGCCGCCAGCGGTGTCGATGCAGTTGAAGCAACTGGAAGGCAACATCGGTCTGCCGCTGTTCGAGCGCATGGGGCGGGGCGTGGCGCTGACCGGGGCGGGGGAATTGCTGGTTCATCACGCGCTGCGCGTGCTGGCCGAAATCAAGGATGCCGAGGGCAGCTTGCAGGCGCTGATCGGCGGCGAGGGCGGCCTTTTGTCGGTCGGGCTGGTCAGCACCGCCAAGTATTTCATGCCGCGCCTGCTGGCCCGTTTTGGCAAGGCGCATCCGGGGGTCGATGTGCAATTCACGGTGGCCAATCGCAGCATGTTGCTGGAAAAATTGCAGGGCAACGCCATTGATCTGGCCGTCATGGGGCGCATCCCGGTCGAGGTCGAGGCGCAGGGCGAGGTGATGGCGGCGCACCCTTATGTGCTGATCGCGCCCGCCGACCACCCCTTGCGCGAGGATAAAAGTTTTCCGCTGGCCGCCTTGTCCGACGAGACCTTTCTGCTGCGCGAGGAAGGTTCCGGCTCGCGCCAGGTGGCCGAGGAGATGTTCAGGAACCAGTCGTTTACGCCCAAACGGACGATCAGCCTGGGCAGCAACGAGACAATCAAACAGGCGGTGATGGCGGGCATGGGCGTCAGTCTCCTGTCGCTGCATACCTTGGCGCTGGAGTTGAAAATCGGCGCTGTCACCATCCTCCATGCCGCCTGCACGCCGGTCGAGCGCACCTGGTATGTGGTGCACATGAACAGCAAACGCCTGCTGCCCGCCGGGGTCCGCTTCCGCCAGTTTCTGCTCGACCAGACCGCCGCCGCGCTTGATCTTGAATTTGCCCCCTATCAACCGCCCGTGGGCAGCGTTTGAACGCCGCCGCCTTTCTTTTTTATCGCAGCCTTGCCACCACCATGCACCCGCGCCTGACGCTTGCCAATCTTGCAGAACATCCGCTGCGCCAGCGGCTCAATAACGAATTTCACGCCCGCCCGCCGGTGCCGCTGGCCGGGCCGACGCTGGTTTCGCATCTGGTTTTCAAACACAGCGGCGCGGATGATGCGTCAAACGAGCGCGACAACCTCGCCCGGCTGACGCAAAGCCATCTGTGCACTTCGATCGACAGTTCGGAGGCGCACCTGATGCTCGAAACCGGCGCGTTCCGTATGCGTTGGGAGCTGCATACCGAATTTTCCAGCTACACTTTTTTCCGGGAACTGGCGGCGGGCGAAACGCTGCATCCCGACGCCACCGCCTTTGACGCCATCGCCCCCGATTGGCTGGCTGGCATTCCCGGCAAGCTGATGGTCGCCACCCAGGTTGAATTGCGCTCGGTCGATGAAATCAGCCCGCAATCGGTGATGGATGGCCTGATTCCCAACGGGCGGACGATGGTGGCGGCCAAAGTGGCCGACGAGACGGCGTGGATTTTTACCGATTTCATGCTCGACAACGGGTTTTCGCGCTTTCTCGTGCTCAATGGCGGCATGACCTTGCGTCAGGCCGGGCGCACCGTGCAGCGTCTGGTCGAAATCGAAACCTACCGGCTGATGGCCCTGCTCGGCCTGCCCGTCGCCAAGGAAATCAGCCGCTGGCTGTACGGCGGTGAAAAGCAGTTGGCCGCCTTGATGGATCGCATCGGCCAGGCGCGGACGCCGGACGACGAACGCGACGTGCTCGCGGCCCTGTCGACGCTGGCCGCCGAGGTCGAGCACTCGGTCGCCCGCACCACCTTCCGCTTTGGCGCCGCCGCCGCTTATCACAGCCTGGTCTTGCAGCGCATCGAAGAACTGCGCGAGACGCGCATCCAGGGCCTGCCGACCTTCACCGAATTCATGCAGCGCCGCCTCCTGCCCGCGATGAAGACCTGCGAAGCCATCAGCCGCCGTCAGGAAGAACTCTCCGCCCGCGTCGCCCGCAACAGCCAACTGCTGCGCACCCGCGTGGACATCGAACTGGAACGCCAGAATCAGGAACTGCTGGCCCAGATGAACCGCCGCGCCAAATTGCAGTTGCGTTTGCAGGAAACGGTCGAAGGACTGTCGGTGGTCGTCCTTACCTACTACGGCTCGCAACTGGTGCAATACCTCGCCAAGGGCAGCAAGGCGCTGCACCATATCGATACCGACCTCATCACCGCCCTCTCGATCCCCCTCATCGCCGGTCTGCTCGCCTGGGGCACGCAGCGGATGCGGAAGAAGCTCGCCGCCGAGGAAGGCGGCGGGCACTGATTTATAATCCGCCCTTTTGAGGACAACCGCTGTGACCGCGCCACTTTTTGCCTCATCCATCAGCAGCCTGCCGCGCATTGCCAAGGGCAAAGTCCGCGACATTTACGCCGTTGGCGCTGACCAGCTCCTGATCGTCACCACCGACCGCCTGTCGGCCTTCGATGTCATCCTGCCCGACCCGATTCCGGGGAAGGGCGCGGTCTTGCAGGCGGTGGCCAATTTCTGGTTCGCCCGGCTCGGCCACATCGTGCCCAACCAGTTGACCGGCATTGACCCGGCCTCCGTCGTTGCCGACAACGAGCGCGAGCAGGTGCGCGGTCGCGCCGTCGTCGTCAAGCGTTTGCAGCCGCTGCCGATCGAGGCTGTGGTGCGCGGCTACCTGATCGGCTCCGGCTGGAAGGATTACCGGGAGAGCGGCGCGATTTGCGGCGTCGCCCTGCCGCCCGGCCTCAAAATGGCGCAAAAGCTGCCGCAGCCTGTTTTCACGCCAGCAACCAAGGCGGCGGCGGGCGACCATGACGAAAATGTCTCCTTCGAGCGAGCCGCCGCCGATTGCGACGCGGCCCTGAACGATGCCCTCAAAGGCACCGGCAAAACTGGCGCCGGACTTTGTCTTGAAGCCCGCGACGCGGCGCTCCGGCTGTACGCGGAAGCCGCAGCCTACGCGGCGACGCGCGGCATCATCATCGCCGACACCAAATTTGAATTCGGCATTGACGCCGCCGGGACGCTGCATCTCATCGACGAGGCGCTGACGCCCGACTCCTCCCGCTTCTGGCCCGCCGACCAGTACGTCCCCGGCAGTAACCCGCCCTCCTACGACAAACAATATGTCCGCGATTATCTGGAAACGCTCAACTGGAACAAAAAAGCCCCCGGCCCCAAACTGCCGCCCGAAGTCATCGCCAAAACCAGCGCCAAATATCTCGAAGCCTGCGAGAAGCTGACGGGCCAGAGGCCATGAGCGAAGCACCCAATCCCCTCCTCGATTTCACCGATCTCCCCCGTTTCGACCTGATCCAGCCAGCGCACGTCAAACCGGCCATCGGTGAACTGCTGGCCGCTGGCCGGACGCTGGTTGAAAAACTGACGGCTGAGGCGACGCCCGCCACCTGGGACAATTTCGCGGGGGCGCTGGCCCTTGGCCTTGAGCCGCTCTCCCGCGCCTGGGGCGTCGTTGGTCATCTCCATGCGGTCAATGACGTGCCCGACTGGCGCGCCGCTTACAACGAGATGCTGCCGGAAGTGTCGCGCTTTTATGCCGAGCTTGGACAGAACCTCAAGCTGTTCGACAAATACCGCGCCCTCCAGGCCAGCCCGGCATACGCCACGCTGTCGCGCGAGCGGCAAAAAATCGTCGCCAACGAAGTCCGCGACTTTCGCCTCTCCGGCGCCGCGTTGCCGGAAGAACAGAAACCGCGCTATCAGGCGATCGTCGAGGAACTGTCACAGCTTGCCGCCCGGTTTGCGGAAAACCTGCTCGACGCTACCAACGCTTTTGCTGAAATCGTCACCGACCGGGCGCTGCTCGCCGGGCTGCCCGATTACGCCATCGAGGCGGCGCGCGAAGCGGCGCAACAGGCCGGTCTCGACGGCTGGAAATTGACCCTGCACGCGCCTTCTTACGGGCCTGTGATGCAGTACGCCGACAACCGCGCTCTGCGCGCCCGCCTCTACCGCGCCTACGCCACCCGCGCCGCCGAATTCGCCGATGGCGGCAGCAAGCCGGAATGGGACAACACGCCGATCATCCAGCGGATGCTCGAATTGCGTGGCGAGGAGGCGCGGATGCTCGGCTTTGCCCACTTCGCCGAACTCTCGCTGCAAAGCAAAATGGCCGATACGCCAGCCCAGGCGCTGGCTTTTCTCCGCGATCTGGCGGCCAAAGCCAGGCCCTTTGCCGAACAAGACGCGGCCGAACTCAAAGCCTTCGCCAAGGATCATCTGGGTATCGCCGATTTTCAGCCGTGGGACGCGGCTTACGCTGCGGAAAAGCTGCTGCAGGCGCGTTACGCCTTTTCCGAGCAGGAAGTGAAACCGTATTTCACCGAGCCGAAGGTCATCGCTGGTCTGTTCCAGGTCATCGAAAGCCTGTTCGGCGTCCGCGTCAAGCCGGATACGGCCCCGGTCTGGCATGAGGACGTGCGTTTCTACCGCATCGAGACGGCGGACGGCCAACTGGTCGGACAGTTTTACCTCGATCTCTACGCCCGCGAAACCAAGCGCGGCGGAGCCTGGATGGACGAAGCGCGCTCACGCCGCCGGACCGATGGCGGCATCCAGACGCCGATCGCCTATCTCAACTGCAATTTCTCCCGCCCGGTCGGCGAGGTGAACGGTAAAAAGCGGCCCGCCACCTTCACCCATGACGAAGTGATTACCCTCTTTCACGAAACCGGCCACGGCCTGCATCACCTCCTGACGCGCGGCGAGGAACTGGGCGTTTCCGGCATCCACGGCGTCGAGTGGGACGCCGTCGAACTGCCCTCGCAGTTCATGGAAAACTACTGCTGGGAATGGCCGGTGCTGGAAGGCATGACCGCTCACGTGGACACCCATGAACCGCTGCCGCGGGCGCTCTACGACAAAATGCGGGCGGCGAAAAATTTCCAGAGCGGCATGATGACCGTGCACCAACTGGAATTCGCCCTTTTCGACATGCGCCTCTATGGCGGCTTCGACCCGGCGGGCAAGCAAAGCGTGCTCGACCTCCTGAGCGAAGTCCGCGCCGAAGTCGCCGTCCTGACGCCGCCCGCCTGGCACCGCTTCCCGCAGAGTTTTTCGCACATTTTCGGCGGCGGCTATGCCGCGGGCTACTACAGCTACAAATGGGCCGAAGTGCTCTCCGCCGACGCCTACGCCGCTTTTGAAGAAAGCGGCGACCCGTTTGACGCCAGCGTCGGCCAACGTTTTCTCGACGAAATCCTGAGCATCGGCGGCGCCCGCCCGGCGCTTGAATCCTTCGTCGCCTTTCGTGGCCGCGCGCCGACAGTCGACGCACTGCTCCGCCATAGCGGTATGATTAGCAAGTAAGCATTCTTCAGGGAGATTCCGATGCGTCAATTGCTCATCTTCTGTCTCGCGCTCCTTGTCAGCCTTGGCGCTGCCGCCGAAACCTATCGCTGGGTCGACTCAACGGGCCGCGTCATCATTTCCGACACGCCGCCGCCGGGCAAGGCCAAGGCCGTCAGCCGCACCGACGACAGCGAATCAGCAGGCGACGCACCCTTCGCCACGCGCAAAGCGCGAGAGAACTTCCCGGTAACACTCTACACCGCCGCCGACTGCGTCGACACCTGCCAACGGGCGCGCGACCTCCTCAACAGCCGTGGCGTGCCGTTTACCGAAAAAATGCTGCAAAAGGCCGAGGACGCCAACGAACTCAAAGCCCTGGTTGGCGACGCCTTTGTCCCATCCCTGAAAGTCGGCCAGCAAAGCTACCGGGGCTTCGAGGCCGCCGCCTACAACAACCTGCTCGATCTCGCCGGTTACCCGAAAACAGCGGCCTACGGCAGCAAACCTTCCGGCGGCCTGCCGCCAGCGAAAGAAACGAAGCCCGAAGCGGGCGACGCGCCATCAGCGCCGATGGCAAACTGAGATCAACCGAAGCTGGCCGCGACAGCGCGTGAATCTCGTCCTTCATCAAGGCGAGAGCAATTGCTCCAGCAGCCGATGATGATCGGCGAAGTCGCCCTGCCATAGCCCGCTTGCATCCAGTTGCTGCCGCCATTCGGCGGGTAGCGGCTGCTTGGCGGCGGAGCGCCCATTGTCCCTGCCTCCTCCATGGGCTTTGCCAAGGCTTTGGCGCGAACGGGGTCTGCGGCGGTTCCGGCGGTTCCGGCGGTTCCGGCGGCGCGGGCTGACGCGGCGCTATCGGCGCGGGCGCGTTCGGGCCTCGCGGCTGCCCGCTTCGCGGACAAGAAAACGAAACAAGCGCCCGCGATGCCGCTGGTAGAGCGTATCGAAAGCGCCCGCGTCACCAGCCTGATAGGCCAGCATCAGCGTTGCGTCGGGGTCTGGTTGGTCATTTCTCATCATTCAGGCGTGGATACTGTTAATTGGTCAGGATCATTCGCTCAGGGAAACAACTCCCGATGTCTTGTTGTCAGGCTTGGTCGGCGTCAGCGCGGCGGCAATGTCGACCAGCTTGATGAATTCCTGCCGGTAGCCATCTTGATCGTTGCCCGCGCCTGCCGCCAGTTTCTTCACATCGGCGTAGCTGAAGTTGCCAGTATACGGCGATTGCCGCAAAAGCTG
>JAITMS010000142.1 GCA_031277255.1 Azonexus sp. | reverse complement strand
TGGTCAGCACCGGCATGCCAATCGCCTCGGCCAGCAGCCTGCCGCGCTGCGCCGGCGTCATCGCGCCGATGTAGAGGACATCGCACTGGGCCGCCCAGCCAGTCTCGTCAGCCGCCAGCGACCGGACGCTGACCGGCCTTGCCACATCCAGCAGGCTGTTCGGCGCGTTGTTCAGGTGGCGTATTTCGCCCGCCAGGCAAAAACGATAGGTTTCGCCCAGTTTCGGCCAGCGGGCGTAACCGAGAATACCGCTGACAAAGCGGCTGACCTGGGTTTCCGTATCGCCGCTGACCGCTTTGGCCGGTTCGGCGTAGAAGACCCCGGCGACGGCCAGCCAGCCGAGCAGAATCAGTGCAAGAGGAGCGAATGGACGGCGCACAGGAGCTTTCCAGGGAAAGAAAATCAATCGGTCATCATGCCGGGGGCGGCGGACAGAATGACCCCGCGACCACCCTTGCCACCCCAATATCCTATCAGAGGACAGAAGACAGAGGACAGAAGACAGAGGGGTAGTCTGTCGTCTGTGGTCTGTTCAATTCGCGCCGCCGGGAGGCGGCGGTAGCTGACGGATTACTGTCCACTGAACACCCCTCAGTCCTCTGTCCTCTGTCTTCAGTCCTCTGTATCATTCGCCCCCTTTCCTGAATCTCCCTGGTCGCGCATGACGCCGCTGACTGTCGACGATTTCGACTTTTTCCTGCCGCCTGAATTGATTGCCCAGCATCCGGCCCCTGAGCGCCGGGGCAGCCGTTTGCTGCATGTTGCCGGCAGCCGTCTCGCCGACCGCCGTTTCGCCGATCTGCCTGAACTGCTGCGGGCGGGCGATCTCTTGGTGGTGAACGACACGCGGGTCATCAAGGCGCGGTTTTACGGTGTCAAGGAGACGGGCGGCGCGATCGAGGTCATGCTCGAACGCATTGTCGACGCCCGCCACGCCATCGGCCAGATTCGCGCCAGCAAAGCGCCCAAAAGCGGCAGCCGCCTGCGTCTGGCCGATGCTTTCAACGTTCGCGTCAGCGGGCGGAGCGGGGCCGATGGCGATTTGTTCGCGCTGGAACTGGACGATGACGGCGATTTCTGGCAACTCGCTGAGCGCCACGGCCAATTGCCGCTGCCGCCCTATATCGACCATCCGGCAGAGGCCGCCGACGAAGCCCGCTACCAGACCGTCTATGCCCGTGAGCCGGGCGCGGTCGCCGCCCCGACCGCCGGTCTGCATTTTGACGCGGCGATGCTGGATCGCCTGCGGGCAGAAGGCGTCGCCACCGCCTGCGTCACCCTGCACGTCGGCGCGGGCACTTACCGTCCGCTGCGCGTCGAGCGCCTTGCCGACCACCGGATGCACAGCGAACGCTACGCTATTCCCACCGCCGCCGCCGCCGCCGTCAATACCACGCGGGCCGCGGGCGGGCGCGTCGTCGCCGTCGGCACCACCAGCCTGCGGGCGCTGGAATCAGCGGCGGACGCGGCGGGCGCGGTGCGTCCGGGCCAGGGCGAAACCGATCTGTTCATCACGCCCGGCTACCGCTTTCGCGTCGTCGACCGTTTAATCACCAATTTTCACCTGCCGAAATCGACCCTGCTCATGCTGGTTTCGGCTTTTGCCGGGGTTGCCGCCATCCGCGCCGCTTATGCCCATGCCATTGCCGAACGCTACCGCTTTTTCAGCTATGGCGACGCCATGTTGCTGGAGCCAGCGCCATGAATTTTCAACTGCTCGCCGCCGACGGCGCGGCCCGCCGCGCCACGCTGACGCTGGCCCACGGTCAGGTCGAGACGCCAGCCTTCATGCCGGTCGGCACCTACGGCACGGTCAAGGCGATGACGCCCGACAGCCTTGCCGCCACTGGCGCGCAGATCTGCCTCGGCAACACCTTCCATCTCTGGCTGCGGCCCGGTCTGGAAGTCATCCGGGCGCATCACGGCCTGCACCGTTTTATGCACTGGCCCAAGCCGATCCTCACCGATTCCGGCGGTTTTCAGGTGTTTTCGCTGGGCGCCTTGCGCAAGATCAGTGAAGAAGGCGTCAAATTCAGTTCACCGCACGATGGGGCCAAACTCTTTTTGTCGCCGGAAATCTCGCTGCAAATCCAGGCGGCGCTGAATGCCGACATCGTGATGATCTTTGACGAATGCACGCCCTATCCGGCCAGCCATGAAGCCGCCGCCCAGTCGATGCGCCTGAGTCTTCGCTGGGCTGCCCGCTCGCGCGCCGAGCACGACCGGCTGGCCAACGGCAACGCCCTGTTCGGCATCGTCCAGGGCGGCATGTATGAGGATTTGCGCGATGAATCGCTGGCTGGCCTGATCGACATCGGCTTTGACGGCATGGCCATCGGCGGCCTCTCGGTCGGCGAGCCGAAGGCGGAGATGGCGCGCATTCTCGACCATCTTGCGCCGCGCCTGCCCGCCGACAAACCGCGCTACCTGATGGGCGTCGGCACGCCGGAAGACCTGGTCTTCGCCGTCAGGCGCGGCATCGACCTGTTCGATTGCGTGATGCCGACGCGGAACGCCCGTAACGGCCATCTCTTTACCCGCTACGGCGATGTCAGGATCAAGAACGCCCGCCACAAAACCGACACTGGCCCGCTCGACCCGTCCTGTACGTGCTACACCTGCCGCCAGTTCAGCCGCGCCTACCTGCACCATCTCTTTCGCTGCGGCGAAATTTTGGGCGGGATGCTCAACACCCTCCACAATCTGCATTTTTATCAGACCATCATGGCCGAAATGCGCGCCGCCATCATGGTTGGCAATCTCGCTGCCTGGTCGGCAGCCTTTGCTCGCGACCGCAATCAAGCCATCGCGTGAATCAAGCTTATTCCTGTCCGTCGCCACGGCGCGATCATCCTTTGTATCTTCTTTCCCGTGTAGTTTGGAAGCGGTTTTCGGGAAGATGTCCGTAGCCTGTATTCCCTCTGGAGGGCAGAGATGTACCCCGTGGGAGAGCGTATTGCGCGGACGTTGGCCTGTTTGTTGGATACAGCCCGAACAGTTGCTGGT
>JAITMS010000117.1 GCA_031277255.1 Azonexus sp. | reverse complement strand
CTCTTGCTGCCCCCAGCAGCAACAAAACTCAACACCCGACTCTTGAGATCAGTACGGTAAGCCATCTTCGTCTCCGGTAGAATCGACAGGCTTGTATTATGTCTTGTTTATTGTTGGAGAAGCTATAACAACAGGGCCAGCCCGACATAGGCGAGCACGGTGATCCTGATGGCCGAGGCGAGCAGTCTGAGGCCGAGACGCTTTACCGTGGCGTTCGTCATGTCTACCGTTCAACCCAGCTTGCTCAACTGCTGTTCGAGTGCGGCCAGGGTGGCGGAGAAATCGGCGACGCGCTGTTTTTCCTGGGCGATCACGGCGGCTGGGGCGCGGGCGGTGAAATTGGCGTTGGCGAGTTTGCCCTGGGCGATGGCGATCTGTTTTGCCAGCTTGTCGATTTCTTTGTTCAGACGCTCGCGTTCGGCGGCGGGGTCAATGTCGACCTGAAGCATGAGGCGCGTTTCGCCGACGACGGCGACCGGGGCCACGGCGTCTGTCGGCATGTCGTCGACGATCCGCACCGCCGACAGTTTGCCGAGAGCTTGCAGGATCGGCGCGAAATCGGTGATCTCGGCGTCGCCGCCAGCGATGAGGAGCGGCATCCGCTGGGCGGGCGAGAGGTTCATTTCGCCGCGCAGGTTGCGGCAGGCGTGGGTCAGGGCCTTGAGGCGCTCGATTTTGCCTTCGCTGGCCGGGTCGAGGCGAGTGAGGTCGGCTTCCGGCCAGCGGGCGAGCATGATCGAGTCGTGTGTTTTACGCCCGGCAATGGGGGCGACGACCTGCCAGAGTTCTTCGG
Source organism: Azonexus sp. (assembly GCA_031277255.1). Taxonomy (GTDB): domain Bacteria; phylum Pseudomonadota; class Gammaproteobacteria; order Burkholderiales; family Rhodocyclaceae; genus Azonexus. Next base: position 8,052 of record JAITMS010000117.1, on the reverse strand, counting down.
TGATGAAGGGAATCAACGGGTGGGCCAGCCGCAGCACGGTTTCGAGGACGCGCACGAGGGTGCGGCGGGCGGCGCGTTGTTGGGCCTCGCCGCCGTTCTGGATGTAGACCTTGGCGATTTCGAGATACCAGTCGCAGAACTCGTCCCAGACGAATTTATAGAGCGCCTGGGCCAGCAGGTCGAAGCGGTAATCGGCGAAGTGCTGCGCCATGTCGGCTTCGAGACGTTGCAGACGGCTGACGATCCAGCGGTCGGCAAAGCTGAAATCGAGGCGCGGTTCTGTTAAAGCCCCTCTCCCCTCGTGGGAGAGGGGTTGGGGAGAGGGGGCGCAGGTTGCGGGAAGCGCCTCCGAAACGGCCTTCACCCTCTCCCCCTGCCCCTCTCCCATCAAGGGAGAGGGGAGTGTTGACGGCACGGCGCAAGCCCCGGCGCCGGGGATTTGCTGGTGGTCGAAGGCGAGGTCGTGGCCTTCGACGTTCATCAGGACGAAGCGCGTGGCGTTCCACAGTTTGTTGCAGAAATTGCGGTAGCCGTCGCAGCGGTTGAGATCGAATTTGATGTCGCGGCCCGGCGAGGCGAGGGAAGCGAAGGTGAAGCGTAGCGCGTCGACGCCAAAGGCGGGGATGCCGTCAGGAAATTCCTTGCGCGTGCGCTTTTCAATCTTCGGTGCGTCCTGTGGCCGCATTAGGCCGGTGGTGCGTTTTTCGACGAGGGCATCGACGCCGATGCCGTCGATCAGGTCAATCGGGTCGAGCACGTTGCCTTTCGATTTGCTCATTTTCTGACCTTCCGCGTCGCGGATGAGGCCGTGCACATAAACGTGCCGGAAGGGGATTTTGCCGGTGAGGTGCGTGGTCATCATCACCATCCGCGCCACCCAGAAGAAAATGATGTCAAAGCCGGTGACCAGCACGCTTGAGGGCAGGTATTGCCGCAACAGCGGATTGGCCGCGTCGGTCGCCGGGTCGCCCGTCCAGTCAAGGGTCGAAAACGGCCACAGGGCGGAGGAAAACCAGGTGTCGAGGACATCCTCGTCGCGCTGCAAAGGGCCGTCGTAGCCTTGCCGGACGGCGGCGGCGCGGGCTTCTTTCTCGTCATGGGCGACGAAAATCTGGCCGCCATCGCCATACCAGGCGGGAATCTGGTGGCCCCACCAGAGCTGGCGCGAGATGCACCAGTCCTGAATGTTGTTGAGCCACTGGTTGTAGGTGTTCACCCAGTTTTCCGGGTAAAACTTGATGTCGCCGCTGGCGACGGCGTCAAGCGCCTGTTGCGTGATGCTTTGACCCTTGGCGCCGGGCTTGGTCATGGCGACGAACCACTGGTCGGTCAGCATCGGCTCGATGACGACGCCGGTGCGGTCGCCGCGCGGCACTTTGAGCTTGTGCTGTTCGGTTTTTTCCAGAAGACCGGCGGCTTCGAGATCGGCGACCACCGCCTGACGGGCGGCGAAGCGGTCGAGGCCGCGATATTTTTCCGGCGCGTGGTCGTTGATTCTGGCGTCCAGCGTCAGAATCGGGATGATCGGCAACTGGTGCCGCTGGCCGACGGCGTAGTCGTTGAAATCGTGCGCCGGGGTGACCTTGACGCAGCCGGTGCCAAAGGCGGGATCGACGTAAGGGTCGGCGATGATGGGAATATCGCGCCCGGTGAGCGGCAGCTTGACCATTTTGCCGAGCAGATGCCGGTAACGCTCATCCTCTGGATGCACCATGACGGCGGTGTCGCCGAGCATCGTCTCCGGCCGCGTGGTGGCGACGGTGAGGCTGCCCGAACCGTCGGCGAGCGGGTAGCGGATGTGCCAGAGAAAGCCGTCTTCTTCCTCCTGCGTCACTTCCAGGTCGCTGACGGCGGTATGCAGCGTCGGATCCCAGTTGACGAGGCGCTTGCCGCGATAGATCAGGCCCTCGTTATAGAGGCGGACAAAGGTTTCAGTGACGGTGCGGTTGAGATCGGCATCCATCGTGAAACGCTCGCGCGTCCAGTCCGGGCTGGCGCCAAGGCGGCGCATCTGGCGGGTGATGGCGCCGCCGGAGTATTTTTTCCATTCCCAGACCTTTTCAAGAAACCGCTCGCGGCCCAGGTCGTGACGGGAAACGCCCGCGGCGTCCAACTGGCGCTCGACGACAATCTGCGTGGCGATACCGGCATGGTCGGTGCCCGGCTGCCACAGGGTGTTGCTGCCCTTCATCCGGTAATGGCGGGTCAGGGCGTCCATCAACGTCTGGTTGAAGCCGTGGCCCATGTGCAGCGTGCCGGTGACATTGGGCGGCGGCAGCAGGATGCAGAAGTTGTTTTGATTGTCAGGATCAAGACCAGCGGCGAAGTAATTTCTGGCCTCCCATTCGGGATACCAGCGGCGTTCGATGTCGGCGGGTTCAAAAGCTTTGGCGAGTTCCATGAGCAGCCTGGCGCGGGGCAAGGAAAAGGAAGGCGGCGATTATACCGGAGCGGGAAACGGGCCACCCGGCGCGCCTGTACGCATCTCCGGCCTGCCGCTCAGTCGCCGAAATAAATGGCAAAACCGGCGCCGCCTTGCCAGGTGTCGGCGTGGCCGCCCAGGCGATGGCGGAAGCCGATGTCGAGTTGCACGCGCGGCGTGACTTGCCAGGTGAAACCGCCGCCCGCCATGCTGCCGTTGCCGATGCCGCCCAGATGTTGCCCCGCCGCTTCGACGTAGACGCCAACCGTGTCGCTCAGGGCGTAACTGGTGTTCACCGCCAGCAACTGATCGTCGGTCGCGCCATGCGTTGCCGCCGCGTGAATGCCGATGGCGTGATGATCGGTGCGCTGCCAACTGACGGTCGTGCCCAGCGCGTAGGTGGTCTGTTCGGCGCGAAAGGCTTTGTCGCCATCGGTGAATTGCACGCTGCCGAGCAGGCCCCAACTGATGTTGTCGACGGATTGCGCAAATTTGAGCGCCAGCGCGGTGCCGTAGCGCCCGTCGGTTGTCACGCCGGCATCCCTGACGCGATTCCAGCCGGTGGAAAATTGCGCTTCCAGCGCGTGGCCCAAGCCCAGACGCAACAGCGTGTCGGCGCTGTAGGTCGAGACGCCGCCGCTGCGGCTCCAGCCGGGCAGCCCCTGTTCCAGCGAAAAATCTCCGGCTTGCAGCACGGCGGGCGAGAAGCCGAGGCCGGGACGGTCGTGTCCCGGATTGTTGTTGACCTCATCAGCCAGCGCGGGCGCGCTGGCAAGGGCGGCAAGGAAGCCGAGCAGGCCCGGCTTGAGGCGATGGAAGCTAAAGGGCATGGTTTCCTCCAGTGAATTGGCGTACTGGGGTGAAGGATGCGAGAAACTGTCCGCCGTGCTGCTAGCTGGGGGATAGTTTATAGCCGCGCCAGAAATAAATCAGATCACCCTGGGCGGCTATGCTTGCGCCTCCTTTCTTGAAGGCTGCCGTAAAAACTCCATTATTATAAAGTGGTTTTGGCGCGTTGCCTCAATCCCGCGCCGCGCAGGCGTTGAGGCGGATGGCGCGGATCAGGAGATGCCCGGCCAGGCGTTCCGCCAGCGTTTTTTCCGCTGCTGCCAGGGCGTCTGCCGCAAGACGGGCGTCGACCTGGATGTCGGCCTCGATGGCGCTGTCGAGATAATGCAGCACGATGCGTTGCGGCGGCGGCAGGCCGTGCAGCAGTCCGGCCAGTTCGGCGAGTACGGCGTCGCGAGCGGGCAAGGCGGTGAGGGCCGCGATGTCGGTGGCCGGTTCGGCTTCGGGGTCGATATGGACGAGCACGTCGAGCACGTCCGGGTGGGCGGCGAGGACGCGGCGGCGGGCCAGTTCGGCGATGTAGTGGCCTTCCGAGACGCTGATACGGGCGTCGACCTGAATATGCACGTCAACCAGCGCCTGATGGGCCATGCGCCGGGTGCGCAGGTCGTGCGCGCCGATCACGCCGGGCGTCGCCAGAAGACACTGCCTGATGGCGACGACGCTGGCTTCGTCGAGGCCGGTGTCGATCAGTTCCTTGATCGCGCCCCAGGCCAGTTGCGCGCCCATGCGCAGAATCATGAAGCCCATGAGGACGGCGGCCAGCGGATCGAGAAATTCCCAGCCGAGCAGCGCGCCGCCGATGCCGACGACGACGATCAGGGCGGAAGCGGCGTCGGCCCGCGTGTGCAGGGCGTTGGCGATCAGCAGTTGCGAACGCAGGCGGCGGCCAACGGCGATCAGGTAGTGGTAAAGCGCCTCCTTGGCCGCCACCGTGGCGATGGCGATCCACAGGGCGGATTGCTCGATGGCCGGCAGAATTTCCGCGTGTTGCAGGCGGACGGCGGATTGCCAGAGGATGCCCGCGCCGATCAGAGTCAGCGCCGCGCCGAGGATGAGCGTCGCCGCCGTCTCGATGCGGGCGTGGCCGTAGGGATGATCGGGGTCGGCCGGATGGGCGCTGTGGCGGCTGGCGTAGATGACAAGAAAATCCGACAGCAGATCGGAAAAGGAATGCAGGCCGTGGGCAATCAGCGACTGCGAATGGGCCAGCCAGCCGATGATGATCTGCGCCGCCGTCAACAAGAGATTGACGGCAACGCTGATCCAGGTCGCGCGCTCGCTGGCGGCGGCGCGCCCCGCCTGACTCTCTGCCTGCTTCATGGGGTTCTGCCCTATACTGTCCGGCCCGGATTTTAACAGCCAGCCATCATGGGAAAACTCAGCGCACTCCTCGACCTTGCCCAAGCCCGCAGCGCCGGGCTGGGCCGCCCCTATCAGGGCGATCTGCTGCCGCCGGAGGCGTGGCAGATCCTCCAACTGGCGCCGGGGGCCAAACTGGTCGATGTCCGCACCCGCGCTGAATGGGATTGGGTCGGGCGCGTTCCCGGCGCGGTCGAAATCGAATGGAACCAGTACCCCGGCAACGGGCGCAATCCGCATTTCCTTGCCGAATTGCAGCGCCAGGTCGACCGCGAAGCCCTGGTGCTGCTGCTCTGCCGCAGCGGCGCGCGCTCGGTGGCGGCGGCGGTAGCCGCGACCGCCGCCGGTTACAACAACTGCTACAACATTCTCGAAGGCTTCGAGGGCGACCGCGACGCCCACAGCCAGCGCAACACCATCGGCGGCTGGCGGCGCGCCGGGTTGCCGTGGTATCAGGGATAATCGCCCTTCAAGGATTGACCCGCGAGAAGATTTTTCCCACCCTTACCGCTCATCCTGAGCTTGTCGCAGGATGTTTTTCTCCTACAATTTCTCCGCACCGCCCTTCGACAAGCTCAGGGCGAACGGTAGTGCAATTCAATCATTCATTGCTGATTCAATGGCTTTTCAGTCAACCGGGTTCTTCATGGCAAACGCTCCCCTTCCTTTCGCTCCCTTCAACGCCCTTGCCGACGCCGAATGCCAGGAACGCATCGCCGCCGCCCGCGCCCGGCTCGGCAAAGAGGCCGTCATTCTCTGCCACCACTACCAGCGCGCCGATGTCTATCAGCACGCCGACCTGACCGGCGATTCGCTCAAACTGTCGAAACTGGCGGCAGAAACCGACTCGCCCTATGTCGTTTTCTGCGGCGTGCATTTCATGGCCGAAGTCGCCGACATGATGACCGCGCCGGAACAAACCGCCATCCTGCCCGACCTCGCCGCTGGCTGCTCGATGGCCGACATGGCCAACCTCGCCAAGGTCGAACGCTGCTGGCGCGAACTGGGCACAGTCCTCGATGTCGAGCATGACATCACGCCCGTCACCTACATCAACTCCGCCGCCGACCTCAAAGCCTTTTGCGGCGAGCATGGCGGCATCGTCTGTACTTCCTCCAATGCCAAAACCATCGCCCAATGGGCCTTTGCCCAGCGGCCCAAAATCCTGTTCTTCCCCGATCAGCACCTGGGCCGGTGGACGGGTCACAGCCTCGGTCTGCCGCCGGATGAGATGGCCGTCTGGGACCCCGACCTCGAAATGGGCGGCCTGACGGCGGCGGCAATCAAAAAAGCCAAAATCCTGCTCTGGAAAGGTCACTGCTCGGTGCACCAGATGTTCCAGAAAAGCCACATCGACGCCTTTCGCGCCCAATACCCGGAGGGCCGGGTGATCGCCCACCCCGAATGCAGTTTCGCCGTCTGCGCCGCCGCCGACCACGTCGGCTCGACCGAATACATCGTCAGAACCATCAAGGAAGCGCCAAACGGCACGCGCTGGCTGGTCGGCACCGAACTCAACCTGGTCGACCGCCTGGCCAAGGAAGTACTGGCCCAGGACAAAATCGTGCAATTCATGGCCACCACCATCTGCATGTGCTCGACCATGCAGCGCATCGACCCGCAACATCTGGCCTGGACGCTGGAAAATCTGGCTGAGGGCCAAGTCGTCAACGCCATCCGCGTCCCGCCGCACGAAGCCCAACTCGCCCGGCTGGCGCTGGATCGGATGTTGGCGATTTCTTAGTTGGGCGGAAACATTGAGCGTCTGCCCCTCGATTCCCTCAACCAGCCCTGCCGTAGGGCGGGTCTTGACCCGCCAATCCCATATCAAACTCGATTTTCAACCGGCAGGCCGAGTTGACCCGGCGGGTCAAAATCAATATTCGATGTTGGACGGCGGGTCAAGACCCGCCCTACCCCGCGCAATGGCCGGTTCAACAGATCAGGCCCCATGACCCGCCCCGCCCTCCACATCACCACCTTCAACATCCACAAGGGATTTTCGCAATTCAACCGGCGCATGATGGTGCATGAGTTGCGGGAGCGGTTGCGTCATCTCAATCCCGACATCGTTTTTTTGCAGGAAGTTCAGGGGCTGCATCTGGGTCACGCCGAGCGTCACCATAACTGGCCGCCTGCCGCGCAGCATGAGTTTCTGGCCGAGGATGTCTGGCCGGAGGCGGCCTATGGCCGCAATACGCTCTACGATCACGGGCATCACGGCAATGCCATTCTGTCGCGCTTTCCCATTCTGCACGCCCACAATCAGGATGTCACCCACCTGCGCTTCGAGCGGCGCGGCCTCTTGCATTGCCGTATCGAATTGCCGCGCGGCCCGGCGGCGCATTGTGTTTGCGCCCATCTTTCGCTGTTTGGCTATTCCCGCCGCAAGCAGTTGGCGGCGCTGGCCGATTATCTGAACGGCATGGGCGACCCGGCGGCGCCTCTGATCGTCGCTGGCGATTTCAACGACTGGAGCAACCGGGCGGGCAAGTTGCTGGAAAAGCTGCTTGGCGTCGAGGAGGTGTTCACCCGGCCCAACCGTCTTGGCCGTCGGACGCCGGTCAGGAGTTTTCCGGCGGCGCTGCCGCTGTTCCGCCTCGACCGCATCTACGTGCGCGGCTTTGCGGTGCGGCGCACCGAGGTGCATCACGGCCTGCCGTGGTCAAAGATTTCCGACCACGCGGCCTTGTCGGCCTATCTCGAACGGCATGGCGACTGAGTATCTGCCGGGCAACCGCCTGACGCTGCTCAATTCCGGCGCGGCGTATTTCCCCGCCCTGCTCGCCGCCATCGCCGGGGCCGAGCGCGAAATTTTTCTCGAAACCTATATTTACGCCAATGACGAAATCGGCAAGCAGGTCAGCGCCGCGCTCTGCCGGGCGGCTACGCGCGGCGTCGTCGTCAATGTCATTGTCGATGGCTTTGGCGGCAGCAATTTCAGCGCCGATTTTTTGCCGGAACTCGCCGCCGCTGGCGTCCGCGCCATGCTCTACCGGCCCGAACTGGGCCGTTTCAAACTGCGCCGCCACCGTCTGCGGCGGCTGCACCGCAAACTGGCGGTGATCGACGCCCGTCTGGCGTTTATCGGCGGCATCAACATCACCGACGACAACAACGCTCCGCCCGACTTGCGGCCGCGCTACGACTACGCCGTCGCCGTCGAGGGGCCGCTGGTCGGACGCATCCTGAGCGCCATGCAGCGGATGTGGGAGGTGGTCGCCTGGGTCAATTTCAAGCGCCGCTATCGCTTGCGCCCAGCCATGACGACTCCCCTCGCCCTTGATGGCGGAGAGAGCGGGGGAGTGTCTTGGGGCCCGGCCCCCGCCCCCCCCCCCCCCCCCCCCGGGCGGGGGGCGGCCCCCGCCGCGCCGGGCGGGGGCGGGGCCCCCCGCGCCCCCCCCCGCCACCCCCCCCCA
>JAITMS010000090.1 GCA_031277255.1 Azonexus sp. | reverse complement strand
GGCGATGCGTCGCTCTTTGCGAAAATCCACCTGATGTTTAACCCAAGTACCCCAATCGCGAATGAACTGGGCTTCATCCAGAAACAGGTATTCCATCCCTTCGGCTTTAGGTTCGCGTTCGCGCCAGGCATCCAGCACGGCATCAATGCCAGCCAGTTTGATCAGCGGGTGGTCAAAAGTGATGTAAACGATATTGGCGGGGAGAACGCCTGTCTGCAACAAGGCCGCGATGGTTTGCAACATCAACGTGGTTTTGCCAATTTGCCGCGCGCCAGAGAGCAGTACGGCCCGCGGTACGGGCGGCGTTGTCATCCATGTATGCAACTCGCGGAAGGCCGCTCGTCGCCATGTTGGCAGGTCGGCAATGGCTTCCCCTCGCCACCAGGGATTGAATTGGGCGAGAACGGTGATCAGCTCGTCCTTTGCTATTTCCATGTCGACATTCTAACTAAAAACCGAAATTAGTGAAAGTATAGTTTCATAAAACTTATCAAACAAGATCAAAATCCAGCAAAGTGACACCGAATGCCGCCCCTCTGGTGTCATGCGAGCCTCCGTTAGACTGAATCAGATCGTACATGTCTAATTAGATTTTGCAGGTCTAATCCGATCTAACAGGCATTGACACCGTTGGCAGTTGGCAGTCCGCCGCCTTCTCCGTTACATTGACCAACCACCTTCAACCTCTTGCCGGAGACACACCATGAGCCATGAAGAACCTTTCATCCTGCGCCACGACCGTGATGATGGTCTGACGACGCTGACGCTTAACCGACCCGGGCAGTTCAATTCCTTGTCGAAGGCCATGCTGACTGCCTTCCAGGCCGAGTTGGACGCCATTGCCGCCAGCCAAACGGTTCGTGTCGTGGTCATTGCCGGGGCTGGCAAGGCGTTTTGCGCCGGGCATGATTTGAAGGAGATGCGGGCCAACCCGGATAAAGCCTTCATGCAGGCGCTGTTTGCCCAATGCGGGGCGTTGATGCAGACCATCAGCCGTCTGCCGCAGCCGGTCATTGCTCGCGTACATGGCATCGCTACCGCCGCCGGTTGCCAACTGGTCGCCGCCTGTGATCTGGCGGTGGCTGCCGATGTTGCCCGTTTTGCCGTTTCCGGCATCAATGTCGGGCTGTTCTGCTCGACGCCCGCCGTGGCGTTGTCGCGTAATCTGGGCCGCAAGGCGGCGTTGGAAATGCTGTTTACGGGCGAATTTATCGACGTTCACGAGGCAAAAGCCAAGGGGCTGATTAACCGTATTGCCCCGGTCGAGGCGCTGGATGCTGAAATCGAGCGTCTGGCCGCCGCCATTCTGGCCAAGAGCGCCGTTGCCGTTCGGCTCGGCAAGGGCATGTTCTACCGCCAGTTGGAGATGGGCCTCGGCGACGCTTACGCCTATGCCAGCGAGGTGATGGCGTGCAACATGATGAGCGAGGACGCCGGGGAGGGCATCGACGCTTTCATGGCAAAACGGCCGCCGGTTTATCAGGGGCGCTGAGGCGGCGGCGCGGCGCTCAATCGGCTGATGTGGCCCGCCCCGCCGCGCTGGCTGTCGCTTGTCCTGTTTGCCGTGGCGCTTGGCGCGGCGGGCTGGCGTGTTCCTGATGTGCCGGCGCCGGTTGTGGAGCCGCCAACGGGCCGGATTAGCGTGCCGCTGCTGCCGGAGATGAATGCTCCGGCGCTGGCCCGTTTGCCGGATGGTCGCATCGCCGCCGCGTGGACGGCTGCGGACGGCGCAGCGGGGGCGACGGTGATCCTGTTCAGTTTGCGCGGCGACGCGGGTTGGAGCGCGCCGCGTCCCATTGTCAGCCGTGAAACCGCTGCGGGCGGGCTGTTGGCCCATATTCGCCGGGTCGAGCAGCCGCAGCTTTACGTCGAGGGCAGTTGGCTGCATCTGTGGTTTGCCGCCATCGGCCCCGGCGGCGCGGCCAATGGCACGCTGACGCACAGTGTTTCGACCAATGCGGGCGGCAGTTGGACGGCTCCGGCGCGTCTGCCGACTTCGCCGCTGGCCGGTTACGGCGCGGCGCCGGACGGCCCGCCTTTGCCGCTGGCCGATGGCGGCTTGCTGCTGCCCTTGCGGAACCGGCTGACCGATGAGCCAAGCTGGCTGCGCCTGACGGCGACCGGGCGGGTTGTCGATCAGCGGCATTGGACGAAGCCATGAGCGTTCTCTCCGCTTACGGCCTCTTGGCTCAGGCGCTGATTTTCGGCGCTGCCGTGGCCTTGCTGCCGTTTGGCCTGTTGCGCTCGCACGCCGGTCTGATCGCTACCGCCGTGGCTCTGTTCGGCGGCATCGCGCCGATTTTGCACGGCCTTTTGGGCACGCCGTCGTTGACGCTGCTGCAACTGGCGCTGCTGCAACTCGCCAACCGCCCGTCGCCGCTCAAGACCGGCCCGGCGCTGGCGCTGCTCGGCCTGGCCGTGCTCTTTTACCCGCTGCTCCTGGCTTGGGAATGGCTTGATCTCTACGCCATCGGTTATCAACCGTGGCCCTTGCTGGCGGCGGCGCTAGCGCTTCTGGCCGCTGTGTTGTGGCGGCGGCGGCAGGATCTCTGGCTGGTGATTCTGGCGGTTGATCTGGCGGGCTATGCCAGCGGCCTGTTCGTCAATCTGTGGGACGCCCTGCTCGACCCGCTGCTCGTCCTGCTGGCGGCGCTGGTCGCCGGGCGCGCGCTATTGAGGCGCTTTATCGTCGCAAAATCTCACTGAGCAGGCGGCGGATGCCGCTCGCTTCAAAGGGTTTGTCGCAAATGGCCGAGACGCCCGCCCGCTCGACCGCCGCCAGACGCCCCATGTTCTGCTCGCTGGTCACCATCAGCACCGGCACCTCGGCCTGCCAGCTTTGGGTGCGGATGTATTCGACCAGGGCGCGGCCATCCATGTCCGGCATGTTGTAATCGGTGATGACGAAATCGAACATCGTCTCGGCCATGTGCGCCACCGCCTCACGGCCATTGGCGGCTTCGGTGATGCGGACGATGCCCAGTTCGCCCAAGAGCCGCCGTAGGTGGTTGCGCGAGGCCAGGCTGTCGTCGACCAGCAGCACGCGCAGTTCTTCGAGATCGGCGGGGTCGAGTTCATCGACCGGCGGCGGATAGAGATAGTCCGCCGCGGCGAACAGCGCCCGTTCCAGTTGCTCCTCGGTAAAGGGCTTGGTCACGATGCTGCAAGCGCCGGACTGGCGCACGGCATCGAGCCGCTGCGGCCGGGTTTCGCTGGAAATGAGGATGAAGGGCACGGTTTCGAGCCGCTCATCGCCGCGCATCGCCGCCACCAGATCGGTTCCCGCCATATCCGGCAGATAGAGGCTGCTGATGACGACCCGGCCATCGTCAGACGCCGCCGTCATTGCCGCCAGCGCCGCCTGGCCGGAATCGACCACGGCAATGCGGCTGACGCCCTGTTTTGCCAACATGCGCCGCACCAGCGCCGCCTGCATCGCCGACGGTTCAACCAGCAGCACCGAGAGGTCGGCGAGAGAAGTAGACAGGGTCATGTTGCGCTCCGCAGGAAGGGGGATGAGTTATTCACCCGGTACTCAATATTAAACACGCCGTTCGGGCTGAGCCTGTCCTGAGCCTTGTCGAAGGGCCTGTCCTGAGCTTTGTCGAAGAACCCGCTCTCCGCGCCGCCCTTCGACTCCGCTCAGGGCGAACGGTCGTTGGTGGCGCAAGTTTAATATTGACTGGCCGGTTCTATAAACCGCCAATTTAACGGGCGGCCGCTGTGACGTAAATGAGCCGCTTCAGTCGGCTTCCGCCCAGGCGATGATTGGCCGCCATTCGGCCATATCCCGCTCGGCGCGGGCAGGCGGGAGGTCGAACAGGGTCATGCCGGCGGCGATGGTCTGGCCGTAAAGCTGGGTGTCGCGCAGGCAGGTCAGCACCGGCAGTTCGAGGCTGGCGAAAAAGCGTTCGAGTTCGGCGGCGGCCCGCGTCCGCGCGTCGACCCGCATCCCGATCACGGCAACATCGGCCTTGCCTTTGCGGACGGCTTTTTCGGCGAGCAGCAGGCGGAGGAATTGGCGGGCGGCGAGGCGGTCGAACAGCGAGGGTTGCACCGGGACGATCACGCGGGCCGAGAGTTTCAAAACTTTATCAAGCAGCTTGCCGCTCAGACCGGCAGGGGTATCGAGGACGATGCGGCCAACGCCCTTGGGCGGACGGGCGATGCGGTCGGGGCCGATGTCCCAGGTTTCGATCGGCGGCAGATTGGCGGGGCGGAGCGCCAGCCACTCGCGGGAGGATTGCTGGCGGTCGGTGTCGCCAAGCATGACGCTGTGGCCCTGACGGGCGAAATACCCGGCGAGATTGACGGCCAGCGTGCTTTTACCGGCGCCGCCCTTGGGGTTGGCGATGAGAAAGGCTTTCACGGTGTTTCTTTCGCGGCGTCCTGCTGTTTGCTCAACTCCTGGCGGACGAGGTCGACGTGTTCGCGCAGGGTGTAGATCAGATCGCTAAAGCCGAGCGGCAGGTTGAGTTCGCTCGCCGCCTCGTCGATGGCGTCGAGCCGCCGCCGGTAATCGCTGGCCTGGGCGGGGTCGAAATTGTGGCGGATTTCATCTTCGAGATAGCGCAGTTCGCCATAACTGCGGAAGACCTTGGCCCGCACCCGCCAGTTGTAAAGCGCCGGAGCAAAACGGAGCAGCGGGATAAGGAGCGCGATGACCGGCACCAGCAGCACGACCAGACGCTCGATCAGCACCGCCAGCCAGAACGGCAGGTAGCGTTGCAGGAAAGGCGGGCCGGATTTGTAATAACGCGCCGCTTCCGGCGAAAGCGGCAGGGTTTCGTCCATGTAGGAGGGAAACTCCCCGGCGCTCTGGAAAAAGCCGTTGCCGCCATGCACCTTGCTGGCCGCCTGCAAGAGCAGGTTTTGCAAGGCCGGATGCAGGTCGCCGCGAACGATCAGGCTGGCCGTCGGGGCCAGCAGGTAAGTGTCGCGCGGCGGATGATTGCGCACCAGATCAACCGCGCCCTGCGGCAAGGTGAGACGGGTGAGGAAGGGAAAGCGGCGCTGGTAGGCCCTGGCCTGGCTAAAACTCATCACCTGCACGCCGGGCGCTTGCAGCAAGCTCCGAATGGTCGGCGTTTTTTCCGGGGCGACGATGAAAACCGCGTCGACCCGGCCTTTTTGCAAGGCGCTGACAGCATCGGCACTGGCCAGCGTCTGCGGCGCGCCCTTGATCTCATTGGCTTCCAGCAGACGCTGAAGCAGTTGACGAGCGCCGGAATCTTCCTGCGTCGTGGCGATGCGTTTGCCGCGCAGATCGGCCAGACGGGTCAATGGCGGAGGCAAAGGGTCCGACGGCTTCCGTCGCGCCTCGCTGCGATAAAACACCCAGACGGGTTCATAAAAAACACTGCCCAGCGAGTAGAGATCATCGGCAGCAGCGGCCTCAGGATCTTCCGGCGGCTCGATGACGCCGCCAGAAACAAAAGCGATGTCGACTTCGCCCTTTTTCAGCTTGTCGAAGCTTTCAAGCGAGCCGCCCGCTGGCTGGATTTCCAGCGTAATGCCGCTCTTTTCCAGAATGGCGGCGTAACGCTTGGCGAAATACTGGTTGGAGCTACCCTTGCCGCCGGTACTGATGACCAGATGACTGGGCGGCGCCGGTTTGACGAACTGGTAAGCGACAACGAAACCGATGCCGACAATGAGGATGATCCACCAGGCCGTAGCGACCAGATCGCGCAGCGACAAGAGGCGGTCTTTGATTTTGCGGCTAATCATGGCGGTAGGGCAGTTGGCTGGAGGCGGTCGGAGCGGGGCATGACAATCTTCCGTCATTAGGAAAGCGCAAGATTACCACCACAGCGGCGGTTGCCATCTTGTTGCGTTGCGCAAATCATTTCTGGCGCATGACGCCTGACATCGCAGACCAAAACCACACCCCGAAACATTGTCTTCCGTCGGGATGCCCGTCAAAATCGGGGCCGTTTTTTCTTCAGGAAACCGCCATGACCCTCACCAATGCCGGCAAGGATGAGCCGCTGCGAAATGACATCCGCCGTCTGGGCCGGATTTTGGGCGATACCATCCGCGAGCGGGAGGGCGCGGCGGTGTTTGGCATTGTTGAACAGGTGCGCCAGACCGCCGTGCGTTTTGCCCGTGATGGCGACCCGGTGGCGCGCGCTGAACTGGCGGCCCTGCTCGACCCTTTGCCGCGTGAGACGACGCAGATTGTGGTGCGGGCCTTCAGTTATTTTTTGCAACTCGCCAATATCGCCGAGGATCAGCATCACATCCGCCGCCGCCGGGCGCATGATCTGGCTGCTTCGCCGCCGCGCGCGGGCAGCTTGATCCACGCCCTCGATCAGTTGACGGGCAGCGGCGTCGCGCCGGAGGCGGTGGCTGATTTTTTCGCCCACGCGCTGGTCGCGCCGGTGCTTACCGCGCATCCGACGGAGGTGCAGCGCCAGAGCCTGATCCGCAATCACCGCGAGATCGCCGCCTTGATCGAACGGGGCGAACGCGAGCAATTGACGCCGGACGAGGCGGCGGAAAATGAGGCGAGCCTGGCTAACGCCGTGCTGACCCTGTGGCAGTCGCGCATGTTGCGCCCGATGCGCCTGAAGGTGCTCGACGAGGTGAAAAACGGCATCAGTTGTTTCCGCCAGGCTTTTTTTACCGAACTGCCGCGCCTTTACATTCAGGTGGCGCAGCAGTTGCAGCGGCGTTATCCCGATCGGCTCTGGGCGCTGCCGCCGTTTTTCCGCATCGGCTCGTGGATTGGCGGCGACCGCGACGGCAATCCTTTCGTCACCGACCAGACGCTGCGCGAAGCCTTGCGCCTGCAATCGGCGGCGGCGCTTGAGCACTATCTCGGCGAGGTTCACGAACTCGGCGCCGAATTGCCGCTGTCGGCCCTCTTGGTCGGGACGACGCCGGAACTCCTTGAACTGGCGGGCCGCTCTCCCGATCAGTCGGCGCAACGCGCCGACGAGCCTTACCGCCGCGCCCTGTCCGGCATCTACGCCCGGCTGGCGGCAACGGCGCGGGCGCTCGACAATTTTCAGCCGATCCGCCCGGAAATCGGCGAAGCGCCGCCTTACGACGATCCGTTCGCCTTGCGCGGCGATCTCAAAATCCTCTCCGATTCCTTGCAGCAGAACGGCAGCGCCCGCCTGGCCGGGGGACGGCTGCGGCGGCTGTTGCGGGCGGTGCAGATTTTCGGCTTCCATCTGGCGCCGATTGATCTGCGCCAGAATTCCGACGTGCATGCCCGGAGCGTCGGCGAACTGCTGGCCGCCGCCGGGCGCTCTGCCGATTACGAAAACCTGCCGGAAGCGGCGCGGATCGCGCTGCTCAGCGAAGAAATCGCCACGCCGCGTCCGCTCTGGTCGCCCTACCTCGACTATTCGGAAGAAACGGCGGGCGAACTGGCGATTTTTTTCGCCGCCCGCGACCTGCGCCGGCGTTACGGCGCGGCGGCCCTGCCCAACTGCATCATCTCGAAAACCGATGGCGTCTCCGACCTGCTCGAACTCGCCCTGCTCCTGAAAGAAGCCGGTCTGCTGCGGCCCGGCGCGGAACCCCGGCTCGATGTCAATATCATCCCGCTGTTCGAGACGATTGAGGATTTGCAAAAAAGCGCGGCAACGATGGACGCGCTGCTGGCGCTCCCCGTTTATCGCCAGATGCTCGCCAGCCGCCAGAACGAGCAGGAAATCATGCTCGGCTACTCCGACAGCAACAAGGACGGCGGTTTTCTCACCTCCGGCTGGGCCTTGTACCAGGCCGAAATTGAACTCTCCCGCGTCTGCCGCCGCCACGGCGTGCGCCTGCGCCTCTTTCACGGGCGCGGCGGCTCGGTCGGGCGCGGCGGCGGGCCGTCTTACCACGCCATTCTGGCGCAACCGGCGGGCGCGGTGTCCGGGCAGATTCGCCTCACCGAACAGGGCGAAGTGATCGCCGCCAAATACGGCAACCCCGACAGCGGGCGGCGCAATCTCGAAGTGCTGCTGGCGGCGACGCTGGAAGCAAGCCTCACCGATCACGAAAACAAAATCGAACCGGCGGAGCGTTTCCACGCCGTCATGGACGAGCTTTCGGCCCGCGCCTTTGCCGCCTATCGCCATCTGGTCTATGAAACGCCCGGCTTTGCCGATTATTTTCGTCAATCGACCGTCGTTTCCGAAATTGCCGATCTCAACATCGGCAGCCGCCCGGCCTCGCGCAAAGCGTCTGATCGCATCGAAGATCTGCGCGCCATCCCCTGGGTTTTCTCCTGGGCGCAATGCCGCCTCATGCTGCCCGGCTGGTACGGCTTCGGCGCCGCCGTCGACGGCTATCTGCAACAAACGCCGGATGGCCTCACCACCCTGCGGCGCATGGTCAAAGCCTGGCCCTTCTTCAAGAGCCTGTTGTCGAACATGGACATGGTGCTGGCCAAAACCGACCTCGCCATCGCCTCGCGCTACGCCGAACTGGTCACCGACGCCAGCCTGCGCGAGCCGATTTTCAGCCGGATCTGCGACGAATGGCGGCTGACCCGCCGCCATCTGCTCGCCATTCTCGAACAGGACGATTTCCTCGCCGACAACCCGCTCCTCAAACGCTCCCTGCAACTGCGCCTGCCCTACATGGACCCGCTCAACCACCTGCAAGTCGAACTCCTGAAACGCCACCGCGCCGGCGCCACCGACGAACGCATGGCGCGAGGCATTCACCTGACCATCAACGGGATTGCTTCGGGTTTGCGGAATAGCGGGTGAGGTTGGGAGGACAGGGGGCGGTCAGCATCGTAGGGCGGGTCTTGACCCGCCGATTCAACATCAAATTTTGATTCTGGGCGGCGGGTCAAGACCCGCCCTACAAGCTAAAAAAACAGCCAGCGCAACAAACCAACGACAATAACAATTGCGCCGATCACGCCGAGAACATCATTCAACTTGAAGTAATTTAGCCAAAACCTGCCTGGTTCTTTTGTAATACATTGGCAGAGATAGCCGGTGTTCTCGAAATGCCCGATCAGTGTTTCATACACCGGGGTAAGGTAGCCGCGCATCCACATATGAACGCCGTAAACACGCTTTGATGAATCATTGACAACGATGATCCACTGCCAAGTAGCCCGTGAGCGGGCACGATCATCAATCAGGTGCGCCACATCCGCGGCATTGGGAGATGCGCGGTCATAGTGAAGGACAGCGCCAAAGGCAAACGGGATGATAAACCCCGGTGAATACTCCGCCGTCACGGTATCACGAACGGCAACAGCAGCAGCCTCCACCGTCTTGCCGGAACAATCCAGTTCAAGGACGCCGCGAAACAGGTTTGGCGTTTTTCGCACCCAGAGCGCCAAGGCTGGCGATTTGCCGGTCAATGGAACCGGAGCAAGTAATTCAGACGGTATGGGGAGGGATATGGACATGCTGTTCTTCTTCACTTCCCTTGGATTTTCGATCCGGCCAATTGCAATCGCCACAGTCGCAGAAATTGAGAAAATCGCTCACGAAGTTGCTCGGTTTATCGCATGAGAAATCGCAATTCGGATCACAGGGCAAATCACATGGCAGACAATCTCCGCGCTGCGCCCGATGAGGCCGCCTGCGCATGACCCCGTAACGCCTGTGCGCCACCCCGCAGAGATAGAGACGGCGACGCAAGACCGCGACGCCATCAATAACGCCATATCGGCGGATGGCGCGGAAACCAAGCGTCGAGCAGCTTGACCGCCCGGTGTGATGACGGTAAGCGCAACAGAAGCCTTTGTGCGGCGACAAATAACGCTGGTATGCCTTGATTGCCGCGAGCACGAGTGTGCGCATGAAATTCAGCCTCCCAACCCTTTTACACCGATCATCTTAAGGGGAATAGATTCATCCGGCGACACCTACACCGGCTCCAGCCTGGCATATTCCAGCGCCAGCCATTTGACGCCTACCGTCATGAATCAATGAGACCCTCCGCCAATAATATTGATGCCGCTACTATACAATCCAATTAATAGATACCCCACAAAAATAGCGCCCAAAATAATCAGTACGTTAATATAACTTACAATTTTTCTGCCAGATGCACTACCATCTTCGTTTCGATTTTTTAGAAGCTCTTCCCATTTGAGCCATCCCAGTACAGCAAAGATAATACAGGCTGGAACAAGTACAGGGGCAATCAGTAAAGAAAGCCAAAAAAACGATTCTAGCGATTTGATTAAACCGCCGACAAAAAACATAGCAACTTCAGATATTGCAATGATCACCGAAATCCATGTGTAGCGTATCGCTTTGGTTTTGATGGCACTCATTTCTTTGTGACCTAAAGAATGTTGGTTGTGATACAAAATTCCAGCCTAACTATATTTAGACAAGCAATCTGACTCATAAGTCAGTAATTGTGAGTAAGAGAAACCAAGCCATCCGGCGACACCTACACCGGCTCCAGCTTGGCGTATTCCAGCGCCAGCCATTTCATGCCTGCCGCGCCGAAATTGACCTGGACGCGGGCGTCTGCGCCGCGGCCTTCGCTGGCGATGATGACGCCCAAGCCGAATTTGGCGTGTTCGACGTTTTGGCCGATACGGAAACCGCTGGCTGCTTCGGCTTCGGCGTGGCCGTGGCTGGCGGCGAATGTGGCGCGGGCCTCGGCTTTTTTGTTGAGGCTCTTGAGCAATTCACCGGGGATTTCGTCGAGGAAGGTGGAGGGCAGGCAGTAGCGGGTCTGGCCGTGCAGCATCCGCGTTTGCGCGCAACTGAGGTAGAGGCGGTGGCGGGCGCGGGTGAGGGCGACGTACATCAGGCGGCGTTCTTCTTCGAGGCCGTCGCGCCCCTGGGCGACGGCGTTTTCGTGCGGGAACAGGCCCTGTTCGAGGCCGGTGATGAAGACGGCGTCAAATTCCAGTCCTTTGGCGGCGTGGACGGACATCAACTGGACGGCTTCCTGGCCTTCTCCGGCCTGATGTTCGCCCGCTTCAAGCGAGGCGAGGGCGAGGAAGGAGACGAGGGCGCCGCCATCGCCCAAGGCGCCTTCGCTGTCGATGAAGGTGGCGGCGGCGTTGATGAGTTCGTCGAGGTTTTCCAGCCGCTCCTGGCCTTCTCTTTCACGGCGGTAATGCTCGGCGAGGCCGGATTTTTCAATGATGTGGCCGACGATTTCGGGCAGCGGCAGCCCTGCGGTTTCGCCGCGCAGTTGCTCGATGAGGCGGATGAAAGCGCCGACCGTCTGCCCGGCCTTGCCGGTCAGCGAGGCGACGGCGTTGTAGAGGCTGGAATGGATCTGGTGGGCTGTGGCTTGCAGGCTTTCGAGCGAACGCGCGCCGATGCCGCGGGTCGGAAAATTGACGACGCGCAAGAAGGCCGTGTCGTCATCGGGATTGACCAGAAGACGCAGGTAGGCGAGCGCGTGTTTGATTTCCTGCCGCTCGAAAAAGCGCAGGCCGCCATAGACTTTGTACGGCACGTTGCGGGTGAATAGTTCGTTTTCGAGCACCCGCGACTGGGCGTTGGCGCGGTAGAGGACGGCGATCTGCTGAGGCGAGAGGCCGTCCCGCACCAGTTCGCCGATTTCGTCGACGACGAAACGCGCTTCGTCAAAGTCGGAGTAGGCTTCGAAAGCGCGGATCGGCTCGCCGTCGCCAGCCTCCGTCCACAAATTTTTGCCCAGCCGTTCGCGGTTGTTTTTGATGAGGGCGTTGGCGGCATTGAGAATATTGCCGTGCGAGCGGTAGTTCTGCTCCAGACGGATGACGTTGCCATCCGCGTAGCGGCGCTCGAAGTCGCGCATATTGCCGACTTCCGCGCCGCGAAAGGCGTAAATGCTCTGGTCGTCGTCGCCGACGGCGAAAATTTTCGCCCCTTCGCCGGCCAACAGTTGCAGCCAGGCGTATTGCAGGCGGTTGGTGTCCTGAAATTCATCGACCAGGATGTAGCGGAAACGCGCCTGATAGTGGCGGCGCAAGGGTTCGTTCCTTTGCAGCAATTCGTGGCAGCGGAGCAGAAGTTCGGCAAAGTCGGTGACGCCTTCGCGGTTGCACTGGTTTTCGTATTCGCCGTACAGCTCGACGCGCTGGCGGGTGAAATTGTCGTAAGCCTCGGCCTGCCCGGCGCGGATGCCCTGTTCCTTGTGGGCGTTGATGAAATGGCAGAGTTCGCGCGGCGGGTATTTTTCGTCATCGACATTGAGGTTTTTCAGGAGCCGCTTGACCATCGCCAACTGGTCGGCGGTATCGAGTATCTGAAAACTCTGCGGCAGCCCGGCCTCGCGGTAATGGGCGCGCAACAGCCGGTTACAGAGGCCATGAAACGTGCCGATCCACATGCTGCGGGTATTGATCGGAACCAGCGCCGACAGCCGCGCCGTCATCTCGCGCGCCGCCTTGTTGGTAAAGGTGACGGCGAGAATGGCGTGCGGCCCGGCCTGGGCCGTGGCCATCAGCCAGGCGATGCGCGTCGTCAGCACCCGCGTTTTGCCGCTGCCCGCCCCGGCGAGTATCAGCGCATGCACGGGCGGCAGCGTCACCGCTTGCCGTTGGGAAGGATTGAGATGGGCAAGGAGGTCTGACACGGCGTTCCTACAAAACGGTTGGCGAGAGGGCGGGGCAATCGGGCAATTTTTCCATCACTGTGTAACACATCACAAAAACACAACAAATCCGTCTATGCGCACCCTAAAGGCCCACAATATACTTGCCGATAATCATATTGCAGTGCACAAATTGTCCACAAGACAATCCAGGCAACAGGTGGTCATCGCCGCCTAACTCAAGGAGAACAGCATGAACCCTAATCTGACCGCACCGAAAATTCTGCCCTGGGTCGCCCGCAAGGCCGGCATCAGCGATGAACTGGCCTTGAAGCTCTGGCGTCGCGCTGTTTCCGAAGCTGAATTCCTGACCGGCCAGACCGGCGGTTCCCAATACTGCCGCCTGGCCGTCGAACGCTTTCTCGCCCTCGTCGAGGATGAAACCGAGGCAACGCCGCAATACACGGCAAATCCAGCCCCACGGCTGGCCTGGGTCTGGCATCACCAGACCCGGCTCTCGCTCCTGTCCCTGATCGCTGCCCGCAACACCTGCCGCTACTGGCAAAGCGCCTGGGAACGAATCCAGGATCAGTACAAGATCGCCGCCTGAGGGCAGACCAAGCGCCATGCGCTGACGACAGCCCGCGTCCGGGCAACGCGGGCGGTGCTTTGCCGTATCGGCGCGGCGCGGGTCGGGCGCTTCTGCCGTCGCCGGAAGGCGGACGCAGCCCGGTATAATCGCCGGTCTGTTTTCTGATTCCCCCGCCCAGACCCATGCAGGACAAATACACCCCGGCCTCGATTGAACGCGCCGCCCAGAATCACTGGGAGCAGACCGCCGCCGCCCGCGCCATCGCGGACGCCGCCCGGCCCAAATACTACTGCCTGTCGATGTTCCCATACCCTTCGGGCAAGCTGCACATGGGCCATGTGCGCAATTACACCATCGGCGACGTGCTGGCGCGTTTTCACGCCATGCGCGGCTACAACGTGCTGCAACCGATGGGCTGGGACGCTTTCGGCCTGCCCGCCGAAAACGCCGCAATCCAGAACCAGACGCCGCCCGCGCGGTGGACTTACGACAACATCGCCTACATGAAGAAGCAGTTGCAGTCGCTCGGCTTTGCGATTGACTGGCAGCGCGAACTGGCGACCTGCAATGCCGATTACTACAAGTGGAATCAATGGCTGTTTTTGCGGATGCTGGAGCGCGGCATCGCCTACAAGAAAACGCAGGTGGTCAATTGGGACCCGGTCGATCAGACCGTGCTGGCGAATGAACAAGTGATCGACGGACGCGGCTGGCGCACCGGCGCGGTTGTT
>JAITMS010000056.1 GCA_031277255.1 Azonexus sp. | reverse complement strand
GGGCTGCGCGAACTGGTGTATCGCTTTGAATTCCCGGAGCGGCCCGGCGCCTTGATGAATTTTCTTGAGCGCATGAGCGCCGGCTGGAATATCAGCCTGTTCCACTACCGCAACCACGGCGCTGACTATGGCCGGGTGCTGGTCGGCATCCAGGTGCCGCCGGAAGACATGGGCGAATTCCGCGATTTCCTCACCGGCCTGGGCTACGCTTACTGCGACGAGAGCCAGAATCCGGTCTATCAGTTGTTTCTGGGCTAGAGCGGTTTTGATTCAAGTGCATACACACCCCTGCACCGTTCGGGCTGAGCCTGTCGAAGCCCGGTTCAAGCCGCCGTACCCTCTCTCCGCACCGTCCTTCGACAAGCTCAGGACGAACGGGAGTGTAAAGAACTTGAACAGAAAATGCTCTAATCACCAATCGTGATAACAAATTGCTTTTTTCGTCTTTGCCCGCATAAAGGGCGGCTCTAGACTGCCGCTACCCAACCTGGAGGAGCCGCCATGAATATCGCCAAAGACATCACCGAACTGATCGGCAAAACGCCGCTGGTCAAACTCAACCGCCTGACCAGCGGCTCTGCCGCCACGGTCGCCGTCAAGCTGGAGTATTTCAACCCCGGCCACAGCGTCAAGGATCGCATCGCCCTGTCGATGCTCGACGCCGCCATCGCCGCCGGCAAAATCAAACCCGACACCATCGTTCTCGAACCGACCTCCGGCAATACCGGCATTGGCCTCGCTATGGTCTGCGCCGCCTATGGCCTCAAGGCCGCCTTCGTCATGCCGGAAACGATGAGCCACGAACGTAAACTCCTGCTGAAGGCCTATGGCGCCGAACTGATCCTGACGCCGGGGGCGGAAGGCATGGGCGGCGCGATTGCCAGAGCCAGGGCGATGGCCGAGGCCGACGCCCGCTACTTCATCCCGCAGCAATTTGAAAACCCGGCCAATGTCGAGGCCCACCGCCGCAACACCGCGCTCGAAATCTGGCGCGATACCGACGGCCAGGTCGATATCGTCGTCGCGGGCGTCGGCACCGGCGGCACCGTGACCGGCGTCGGCGAAACGCTCAAGGCCAAAAAGCCGGGCGTCGCCATCGTCGCCGTCGAGCCGGACGCCTCTCCGGTGCTCTCCGGCGGGGCCAAGGGGCCGCACCCGATTCAGGGCATCGGCGCCGGTTTCGTCCCCGCCGTGCTCAATACCGCCATTTACGATGAGGTGATCCGCGTCACCAACGACGACGCGCTCGCCACCGCCCGCCGCATGGCGACCGAAGAAGGGCTGCTGGTCGGTATTTCATCCGGCGCGGCGACGGCGGCGGCGCTGCAAGTGGCGCGCCGACCGGAAAACGCGGGCAAGCTGATCGTCGTCATCATTCCCTCCTGCGGCGAGCGTTATCTGTCCACCGTGCTTTATCAGCATCTTGAGGTTTAAGCCTGGGTTATTTCGACACAGCGCCGGAGCGGCGCGGCACCGATTCCGTCAAATGGGGCAAGTACGCGGGGCGGGACATTCTGCCGCTGTGGGTGGCCGACATGGACTTTGCCGCGCCGCCCGCCGTGCTCGCCGCCCTGCACCAGCGAGTGGACGCGGGCGTTTTCGGCTATGGCCAGCCCTGGCCGTCGCTTGAGGCCGCCGTCATCGACCATCTGGCCGCTGAATACGGCTGGCGGATCGAGCGCGACTGGATCGTCTGGCTGCCCGGCCTCGTCAGCGGCCTCAACATCGCCTGTCGCGCCGTCGACGGCGACGTGCTGACGGCGACGCCGATCTATCCGCCCTTTCTCTCGGCCCCGCGCCTTGCCGGGCGGCCTTTGCGCACTGTCGGCCTGATTCAGCAACATGGCCGCTGGCAGTGGGACATGGCCGCTCTGGAAGCGGCAACGGACGCCGCCGTCCGGCTCTTTCTCCTCTGCCACCCGCACAACCCGGTTGGCCGCTGCTGGCGGCGCGAGGAATTGGCGGCGCTGGCCGATTTCGCGGCAGCACACGACCTCGTCGTCTGTGCCGACGAAATCCACTGCGGCCTCATCCTCGACCCGGAGCAGCGCCACATACCCTTTGCCACGCTATCGCCGGAGGCCGCCCGGCGCAGCATGACGCTCTTGGCCCCATCCAAAACCTTCAACATCCCCGGCCTCGGCTGCGCGCTCGCCGTCATCCCCGACCCGGCGCTGCGCCGCCGCTTCTGCCGCGCCAAGGAAGGTATCGTCCCGCATATCAACGTGCTCGGCTTGGCCGCCTGCGAAGCCGCTTACCGCGACAGCGGCGGCTGGCGGCGCGAACTGATCGCCTATCTGGCGGCCAACCGCGACCGCGTCGCCGCCGCCGTCGCCGCCTGTCCGGGCGTAGCCATGACGCCGGTCGAAGCCACTTACCTCGCCTGGATCGACGTTCGCGGCCTTGGCCTCGCCAACCCGGCAGCACATTTTGAAGCGCACGGCCTCGGCCTTTCCGATGGCGCCGACTTCGCCGCCCCCGGCTGGCTGCGCCTCAATTTCGGCTGCCCGCGCTCAACGCTGGACGAAGCCCTGCGCCGCTTCCGCGCCGCCTGCCATTCCGTTTCAGATCAAGCGAGTACGCGAAGACGAAGCGCAGACAGTGCTGTAGCACGGCAAGCGAAGTCGACAAAGTAATCGTTTGATCTGGAAATGGAATGGAGGCTGCATGAACGCCTACACGCTTGCCTTGGGCGCGCTGCTCATTGCCTTCGTCGCCCAGACTTTTGTCGCCGGACTGGGCCTTGAAAGCTACCTGCAAGACCAGGCGCCGCGCCGCCGCGCCTGGCTGGCGCTCACCGCCGCCGCCCTGCTGCTCGCCCTGCACCACGGCTACACGCTCGAACTGGCCCTGCGCACCGGCCTCTATGACCTGCGCGGCGCCCTCCTTGCCGCCACCGCCGCGCTCTGCCTTGTTTTCGCCGCCATCGCCCTCAGGCGGACACCGGCCTGAATGCGCCCGCCTCGGTGATGATCCAGTCCAGCCGTTGATCGTGGGCTTCGGGGTGGATGCTTGGCAGACGGTTGATCTCGAAGCCGACGCCGACGGCCAGCGGGCGGGGGGAGAGGGCGGCGAGGGTACGGTCGAAATAGCCGCCGCCGTAGCCCAGGCGGTAACCGGCAGCGTCAAAGCCGTTGAGCGGCAGGAGGAGGAGGTCGGGCGTCAGCCAGTCGCCCGTGGTCGGCGTCGGGATGCCGTAACGGTCAGCGGCCAGCGGCGTCGTTGCCTGCCATTCGCGGAAGGCCAGCGGCTGCCCGGCGGTGGCGACGACCGGCAGGGCGGCGCGGCTGCCGTGCTGACACCAGTCATCGACAATGGCCCGGACATCCGGCTCGCCTTTGATCGGCCAGCAGAAGGCGACGACCGACGGCGGCGGCAGTGCCGCCCGCAAGTGCGCGACGATGCGGGCCGAGGCGGCGGCGTGTTCGGCTGCCGTCAGCGCCGCCCGGCGGGCCGCCATGACGCGCCGCAATGACTGTTTCCGGGCCGTGTTATCCTCGCTCACCCTGTTCAATTCCCCTCTGCCATCGGTTCAATCTAACATGAAGTCGCCGCTCGTTTTTGCCGCTCTTGCCAGCCTGTTTTTTTCCCTTTCCAGCATCGCGGCGGAGGGCGACGCGGTGTTCACCGCCGCCCGCGATGCTTTCCGCGCCGGTGAAAAGGCCAAACTCGACGAGGCCGCCGCCCGGATCGGCGATCACGAACTGGCCGCTTATGTCGAAAATTACCAGTTGCGGATGAAGCTGGAGGATGGCGACAGCGCGGCGTTGCGCGATTTTCTCGCCCGTTACGAGGGCAGTTCGGTGGCCGAGCGCCTGCGCGCCGACTGGATTCGCTCGCTGGCCAGACGGGCGGCGTGGGGCGAGGTGGAGCGCGAATACGCCAGACTGATCGCGCCGGAACGCGACATCACCTGTCTCTACCAGCAAGCCCGCCTGGCGCGCGGCGACCGTAGCGCGCTCGATGACATCGCCCCGCTGTGGCTGGATCTGCTCGACCCGCCGGTCGACTGTCAGCCGCTGCTTGACGCGCTGGTGATCGCCCGCCGGGTGGGCGTCGATGAGGTCTGGCAGCGTATCCATCGTCAGCTTGAAAGCAACCGCACCGGCCCGGCGCGCGCCACGCTGAACTACCTGCCGGACAGCGAGATGCCCGATGGCCGCCAGTACGAATTGACCATCGCCGGGCCGCAGAAGCAACTCAAGGCCCTGGTCGCCCCTTGGCAAAACAAACGGGCAACGCGCGAAATGCTGGCCATTGCCATCGCCCGCCTGGCCACCACCGACCCGCGTCAGGCTGCCGGTGAACTGGAAAAACACCAGACCTTGCTGCAAGCGCCGGAGCGCGAATGGGCCTGGAGCCAGCTTGCCCTCTACGGCGCTCGCCGCCATCTGCCGGAGGCGCGAACCTGGTACGCCCGCGCCGGTTCTGCTCCGCTGACCGAAGAAGCAGCCCAGTGGAAGGCGCGGGCGGCGCTGCGCCAACTCGATTGGGGCGGCGTCCGCAGCGCCATTCTGGCCATGCCGCCGGAACTGGCGGCGCGACCGGAATGGGTTTACTGGCTGGGCCGCGCCGACCAGGCCGGTGGCCGACTGGCTGAAGCCAATGCGCTGTTTGCCCGGATTGCCGGTCAGGCCAGTTTTTACGGCAATCTCGCCGATGAGGAACTCGGCCGCAGCGTCACTCCGCCGCCCCGCGCCCGCGCCCTGTCGCCGGAAGAACAGCGCGAAGCCCGCGACAACCCCGGTTTGCGCCGGGCGCTGGCCTTCTTTCGGCTCGACCTGCGCTTTGAAGGCGTGCGCGAGTGGAACTGGGCGCTGCGCGGCATGAATGACCGGCAGTTGCTGGCCGCCGCCGATTTTGCCCGCGCCAGTGAAATCTGGGATCGCGCCATCCACACGGCGGAGCGCACCCGCGACGAGCACGATTACACGCTCCGCTTCCTCGCCCCTTTTGACCAACAGGTGCGGCTGGCCGCCCGCAATCAGACGCTTGATGACGCCTGGGTCTACGGCCTGATGCGGCAGGAAAGCCGCTTCGTCGCCAATGCCCGCTCGTCGGCGGGCGCTTCCGGCCTGATGCAGTTGATGCCGGGCACCGCCAAATGGGTGGCGAAAAAAATCGGCCTGACCGACTACCGCCCCGGTCGCGTAACCGATCCCGAAACCAATCTCTTGCTCGGCACCAGTTACATGCGCATGGTCATGGAAAATCTCGACAACCAGCCGCTGCTGGCTTCCGCCGCCTACAACGCAGGCCCTGGCCGGGCGCGCCGCTGGCTACCGGCAAAACCGCTGGAAGGCGCGATCTATGCCGAAACCATTCCTTTTAGCGAAACCCGCGATTACGTCAAAAAAGTGATGAGCAACGCCGTTTACTACGCGACGCTGTTCAACGGCAAACCCGATTCCCTCAAAGCCCGCCTGGGCGCCGTCGGCCCAAGCAACGCCCAGACGCCGAAAGACGCCGATCTCCCGTAGTTGCCAGAAGACAGAGGACGGAAGACAGATTTTTTGCGCCAGCCTTGCTCGCGGAAACTGACTGTCTTCCGTCCCCTGCCCTCTGTCTTCTGATCCGCGCGGCAACGCTTTTGGCACATTTTGTAACGGCAAGTACAGCGCTGTGCCGTCGCCTCCAGGATGGTCTAAACTATTACTAAAGTAATACCAATGTCTTATGCCGACGCCCCAATCCGGGTCGTCAGCAGATCTCAGCGGAGTTTATGACCATGGAGATGACCCTGATACCTGCCCCCGCAATCGGGACGCCAACGGACAGCCGTTTCTGCGGCGACGCCCGCCCGGCCCCCGCTGCCGCGTCTGCCGCCCCTGACCGCCGCACGCTCATCGGCGACTGCCGGGATTGCTACCTGGATCGCCTGGGCTGGCTGTTACGCTCCGGCGGCGCGCTCTCGGATGCCGCCCGCCAGATCGTGCTGGCAGGCGTCGGCGAACATTTCGACGCGATGATCGACAACCCGCAGCGCGGCAGTTTCAGCGAGGAAGCGCACGGTCTGACATCGTCCTGCATCTCGCTGATTTCCGACGATGAACTCGAACTGGGCATTCTCCTCGACCATCTCGCCAGCCGCCTGTTCGAGGGCAGTAGCGCCGCCGCCCTGTGGAAAATCCAGCGCCATTTCACGCTGCTGCTCAATCGGCCCGACCTGCAACCCGCCGACAACCCGGTGGGTTTGCGCGGCATCGGCGAAGGACTGCGCGCCATGTTTGCCGCCGCCGACATCAGTTCGCTGGAGCAGAAACAGAATCTGGTCGACCGTCTCGAAGACCTGTTGCGCGAGGGCCTGCCGCTGGTGTACGGCGAGGTCGCCGACTTTCTCAATCAGGCCGGAATCGACGCCAGCCCGCCGGGCATTGCCAGCAGCCCGGAAAATCTGCCCAATACCCGTGAGAAGGCGCTGGAGACGTTGCAACAAAGCCTGCTCATCCACGCCCCGGCGTCAGCGGCGACCGCCGACATTTACACCGGCGCGCGGCTGCTCAGCCCGGCGGCGCTCGAAAACCTGCTTTTTCGCCTCGATGCCTTCGAACAGGCCAGCAGCAGCAACGGCGATTTCCGGCACGGCAGCGCCATCGCGCTGGAAAGCCTGTTACCCGGTCTCTTTTCCGACCAACCGCCGGTCAATACCCCGCCACGGCCGCTCAATTCGATAGAACTGCGCGTACCGCCGGGAACGGCGGAAGCTCTGGCAATCGACTCGATGGTGATGATCTGCACCGCCATCGCCGACGCCCCGGAATTGCCGGAATTTCTCAAAACCCTGATCGTTTCCCTGAAAGTCAGTCTGGTTCGCGTCGCCATCAAGGACGCCAGTCTTCTGACCAAGGCCGATCATCCCTGCCGCCGCTTCATCAACGGCCTGGGCCGGGCCGCTGTCGGTCTGCCCGCCGACGCCCCGGCCCAGCACCCGGTCTATCAGCGCCTCGCCGCCATCGTCAGCGAACTGCGCGAAGATCGCGCCGGCAACGCCGCCAGCTACGCCGACGCCTGCCAGCAGTTGGAGGCGGCGATTGCGGCGCATGACGCCGCCATCGACCAGGCCGCCGCCGCTTACGAAACCTTGTTCGCCCAGCTCGACCGGCGCGACGAGGCCGACCGCGAGGTCAACGCCCTTTTTGCCCGTCTCGGCGTCGAGCGGGAACCGGCGGAGATCCGCAGTTTTCTCGAACGCAACTGGCGTCATCTGCTCGAACAGATCTGGCTGCATGACGACGGCGAGTGCGGCGGCCCGCTCTGGCAGGAACAGGTACAGGCGCTGGAAACGCTGCTCTGGAGTTTTCAGCCGAAGCGGCGGGCGACTGACCGCGAGCGCATGGCGCAGGCGCTGCCTGCCATGTTGCAGGTTCTCAACAGCGGCATGGCGCGCCTGAACATGCAGCCCGCCGACCAGAAGCGCATTCTTGACGCCTTTTTTGTCCGCCAGCACGAAGCCCTGCGCCGGATCGACACCGACGCCGACGCCGCGCCAGCGGCGGCGATCCCCGCCAGACGGCCACTGCCGCCGGTAACGACCGACACCCTGAAAGATGGGGAACGGGTTTTGCACACCCTCGACCTGGCTGCCGCCGATCTGACGCCGCCCGCCCGACTGCCCTGCCAGCCGGGCGACTGGCTGGAATTGTCGGTCGCTGGTCGGCGCTGCGCCCTGCGCGCCTGTCGGCAAAGCCCGCGCAGCGGGCGGACGCTGCTGTTCAATCCGGACATTGATCTGGCTCTGGCCATTCACCCGCAACTTCTGAAGGAAGAATTGAGCGCCGGTGAAGCCATCCGCCTCGGCCAGATCGCGCTGTTTGAGGCGGCCGCCAGCCAGGCCGTGCGCGACAACACCCCGTAACTGCCCGCTGGCTGACGTTTGCCGTAAAATCGGACCTTTGCCAAACACGTTTGCGGGGTTCGAGATGGATATCAACAAAGTCTTGCTGCTGGGGGGCAGCGGTTTTATCGGCGCTTATGTCGTCAATCGCCTGTCGCAGCGCGGCATCGAGGTCACCGTACCGACCCGCCGCCGGGAACGCACCAAGGCGCTCATCATGCAGCCCGGCGTCGAGATGCCGGAAGCCGACATCAACTGCCCCAAAACCCTGAGCGAACTGGCGCGCGGTCACGACGCGGTCATCAATCTGGTCGGCATCCTGCACGGTCGCGATTTCGCCAAAGCCCACGTCGAATTGCCGAAAAAAATCATCGCCGCCTGCGCCGCCGCCGGTATCCGCCGCTTGGTGCATATGAGCGCGCTCAAGGCCGAGGCCAAAGCGCCGTCGGCATACCTCGCCTCCAAGGGCGAAGGCGAGGCGCTTGTTCGCGCAGCGGGGGAGACGCTCGATGTCACCATCTTCCGCCCGTCGGTGGTGTTTGGTCTGGGCGACGCCTTTCTCAGCCGCTTCGCCTGCCTGCTCAAATCTTCGCCGATCTTCCCGCTCGGCTTCGGCCAGGCCCGTTTTCAGCCGGTCTGGGTGGCCGATGTGGCGGATGCCATCGTCGATTGTCTCGGCGACGCCGCCACGTTTGGCCAGACTTACGATCTCGCAGGCCTCAAGGTCTATACCCTGCGTCAACTGGTCGATTACGTCCGCCAGTTGTCCGGCGGCACGGCGCGCGTCATCGCCCTCTCCGACAGCCTCGCCTATGTCCAGGCCGGGTTGATGTCGCTGGCGCCGAAGCCGTGGCTGTCGCCGGACAACCTGCGTTCGATGAAAGTCGATAACGTCAGCGACGGCAGCCGCCAGCCCGCCAACTGGCGGCCAGCGGCGCTCGAAGCCATCGCCCCGACCTACATCGCGCGGCAGACGCCGAAAGGCAAGCTCGACGGCTTCCGCTTCCGCGCCGGACGTTGATGCGGGGAGGGCCGATGCGGATTTACGTCGTCGGCGGCGCGATCCGCGACGAACTGCTCGGGGCGCCCTCATCCGACCGCGATTACGTGGTCGTCGGGGCGACGCCGGAAGCCATGCTGGCCCAAGGGTTCAAGCCGGTCGGCAAGGATTTCCCGGTCTTCATCCACCCAGAAAGCGGCGAGGAATACGCCTTGGCGCGCACCGAACGCAAAAGCGGGCGCGGCTACCACGGCTTTACTTTTCACGCCGCGCCCGATGTCACGCTGACCGACGACCTCGCCCGCCGCGACCTGACCATCAACGCCATGGCCCGCGATGCGTCGGGAGCCTTGATCGACCCCTACGGCGGCCAGCGCGACCTGGCCGACAAAGTCCTGCGTCATGTCGGCCCGGCCTTTGCCGAAGACCCGGTGCGGCTCTTGCGGCTGGCCCGCTTGGCCGCCCGTTTCAGCGATTTCACGGTGGCCCCGGAGACGATGGAATTGCTGCGTCGGATGGTCGCCGACGGCGAAGCCGATCATCTGGTCGCCGAGCGCGTCTGGCAGGAACTGGCGCGCGGCCTGATGGAAAAGGAACCGGCGCGGATGTTCGAAACGCTGCGCGACTGCGGCGCGCTGGCCCGGCTGTTGCCGGAAGTCGACGCCCTCTTTGGCGTGCCGCAACGCGCCGACTACCATCCCGAAATCGACGCCGGCATCCACACCATGCTGGTCATCGGCCAGGCCGCCCGGCGCGGCTACCCGCTGCCGGTGCGCTTTGCGGCGCTGACCCACGATCTCGGCAAGGCGCTGACGCCCGCCGAGATCCTGCCGCGCCACATCGGTCACGAAGCGCACAGCGCGGAGCTGGTCGAACAACTGGCGGCGCGTCTGCGCATCCCCGCCGACTGCCGCGAACTGGCGCTGCTCATGGCCCGCCACCACGGCGCCATTCACTGCGCCAAAGAATTGCGCGCCGCCACCCTCGTCAGCCTCATCGAAAAATGCGACGCCCGACGCCGCCCGGAACGCTTCGAGCAATTACTGGCGGCCTGCCGCTGCGATTACACCGGCCGCCTCGGCTGGGAAGACCGCCCTTACGCCAGCCCCGACCACCTGCGGGCGGCGCTGGCGGCGGTCAATACCGTCAATGACGGCGAAATCGCCCGCGCCTGCAAGACACCGCGGCAGATCCCCGAACGTCTCCACGCCGCCCGCGTCGACGCCGTCCGCCAGGCGCTCGGCGTCGCCTGAGCGCGGCTACAGCACGCGGGCCAGCAGCCACAGAAGTAAAGACAAAAGCAGGATCGAGACGAACGGAAAACGATAGACGCGACCGCGAAAGCGCAGCGCCAGATCGCCCGGTAAACGGCCAAAACGGATGAAGCGGGCAAGATGCGGCGTCAGGATGCCGAGCAGAAAAATGGCGATGACCAGCGTCACGATCCATTTGACGACCATGATTTTTTACCTTGCTTTCCTTTAGGATAATCGCATTTAATCACGCCATTCCCGGACTGAGCGCCATGATTCGCCACCACACCATCGACGGCATCGAACTTTTTTCCTGCCAGCCCTCAAAACCCTCCGCCAAGCCGCCGGTTTTGTTCATCCACGGCGCTTTCGCCGGGGCCTGGATGTGGAGCGAGACGTTCATGCCTTTTCTCGCCGCCGCCGGTTTTGCCTGTCATGCCCTGTCCCTGCGCGGACATGGCGGCAGCGCCGGGCGGCAGGAACTCGATTGGTATTCCGTTGACGACTATGTGGCCGATGTCGCCACCGTCATCGCCGCGCTCGGCGAAACGCCGGTGCTGGCCGGTCATTCGATGGGCGGCTTCATCGTCCAGAAAATGCTCGAACAGCGGCCCTTGCCCGGCGCGGCGCTGATCTGTTCGGTGCCGCCGCAGGGCCTTCTGGCGGCGCAGTTTTATCTGCTGTTCAAAAAACCGCAACTCTTTACGGAAATCAACCGGGTTCTCGCCGGTCACTACACTGACACCGCGACGCTGCGCGAAGCCCTGTTCGCTGGCGCGGCCGACGAAGCCATGCTGACCGCCTGGCTGGGCAAAATGCAGGCCGAATCGCAGCGGGCGCTGTGGGATATGTCGCTCTTCAACCTGCCTCGCCTGAGCGCCATGCACCCGTCGCCGATGCTCATTCTCGGCGCCGGGGAGGATGTGCTGGTGCCGTCTTTTCTCGTCCACAACACCGCCCACGCCTACGGCCTGCCCTGCCACATCTTCCCCGGCATGGGCCATGCCATCACCCACGAAAAAGAATGGCCGCTGGTAGCGGCCATGTTGCGCGACTGGCTGGCGACGCTCGAACCCTTAAGCCCTGATGTCGATTGTGTTGCCCAGATGGGCAGGGTTACTGCCCACAGCTGGTAGCGCCTGCAACAGTTGCAGGGCCGACTGGGCCTGGGCGTCGATGGCTTTCTTCATCACCAGCAAACCCGCCGCATTGCCCAGTTGGGCTTGCGTCAGGGTGGAAGCCAGGCTGCTGATCGATCCCGTGTCCATGTTTGATTGACTCCAAAACAAAAGCGTCGTCTTTTCAGTCTAGCGGTCAGGGCCGAGAAGCACAATGCGCGGTCACAAACGGTAACGCTGATCGCCGCTGACGAAACCGCATAACGGCTCGCTCAGGCCACGGCCCAGGGCGATGACCTTGAACAGTTCGCCCATTTCGTGCGGCAGCAGGAGTTTGTTCACAGCGCTGGCGGCGCGTAGATAGTCGGCGCTGCCGTTGGGGATTTCGCCAAGCCGGTCGAGGATGCCGCAGTCGAGGAGAAAACGGCCCTGACTCGTATAACCGAGGAGATCAAGCCCGGCGCCGTCGGCGGCGGCGGCGATGGCGGTGAAATCAAGGTGCGCGGTGACATCCTGCAAGCCTGGCAGATAGAAGGGATCGGGATGGGCGTAGTGGCGGTAATGACACATCAGGGTGCCGCGCCGGCGTTGCGGATGGTAGAACTCGCGGCGGGGAAAACCGTAATCGAGAAGCAGCAGCAGCCCCGCTTGCAGGCGATGCCCCCATTCCGCCACCCAGGCCCGGCTGGCGAGGCCGATTTCGCTTTCATAACCGGGGGCGAGCGGGCATTGTTCGGCAATTTCCTCGGCGGTGGCGAGCAAAGCGCCGCAGGCGGGCTGTTCGCGCCAGACGAAACTGCCGTCGGCAGCCAGCCCAACGCCACGGGAAAAAATACCCGCCTCGCGCCAGGCGACGCTATCGACAGGCAGCGCATCGAGCAGTTCATTGCCGAGCACGACGCCGGAAAAAGTCTCCGGCAGTTGCTCCAGCCAACTGACGCGCCCGGCCAGATGCGGCGCGGCAGCGGCAATGCTGGCCGCTTGCCGTTGGCGCAGATCGGCGGAGAGGTCGAGGATGTAATAATGCGCGGGCGGCATTTGCCGCTTTTCGAGCGCCAGCAGTAAATCAGCGGCGAGACGGCCGGAACCAGCGCCGACTTCGAGCACCGCCGGTTCGGTCGCCGCCATGACGGCAGCGACCGGTGCCGCCAGCGCCTCGGCAAACAGCGGCGTCATTTCCGGGGCGGTGACAAAATCGCCCGCGGCGCCGAATTTGCGCGCCCCGGCGCTGTAGTAGCCAAGGCCGGGAGCGTACAGCAGCCCGGCCATGAAGTCTGAGAACGGCAGCCAGCCGCCGTTGGCTTCGATGGCCGCGACCAGTTGCCGTTGCAGGCGTTGACTGTGGGCAAGCGCGGCGGAATCGGGAGGCGGCAGCGGGTTCATGGCGAGGGGGCAAAAGCGCGATTCTAAAGCCCGCCTGACCGGAGCCGGGAATTTTTGCGCCCTGATGGCGCGGCGGCGAAGACGCAATGCCATTTGATTTGACGCCGACTGTGAAATAGTCGCGCATTTGGCACAGGCCAAGAATCGCCACAACAGCCGAAATTGTAATACAATTCATAATTGGTATTTTTGATAAATATATGCATTTTGCTTGGCAAGACCCTGGCCCATGACTGTCTCGAACACCCTCCAGAAGCTGCGCAAATACCTCGAAAGCCAGACGGGTAAAGCCATCGGCGACTACAACATGATCGAGGAGGGCGACACCGTTCTCGTCTGCTGCTCCGGCGGCAAGGATTCCTACACCTTGCTGGCCATGTTGCAGGCGCTGCAACAGCGCGCGCCGGTCAGTTTCCGTCTGGTGGCGATGAATCTCGACCAGAAACAGCCGGGTTTTCCAGCCGATGTGCTGCCGCGTTATTTCGCTTCGCTGGGCGTTGATTACCGTATCGTCGAGACCGACACCTATTCCATTGTCAAGGACAAGATTCCGGAAGGAAAAACGACCTGTTCGCTTTGCTCGCGTCTGCGCCGGGGCATCATTTACCGCACGGCGAAGGAACTGGGAGCCAACAAGATCGCCCTCGGCCATCACCGCGACGACATGGTGCATACGCTGTTTTTGAACATGCTCTTCGGCGGCAAGATGAAAGCCATGCCGCCCAAGCTGGTCACCGACGATGGCGCCCATATCGTCATCCGGCCCCTGGCCTATTGCGGCGAAGCCGACATCGCCAGGTTTGCCCGTGGTATGGCCTTTCCGATCATTCCCTGCAACCTGTGCGGTTCGCAGGACAACCTGCAACGCCAGAAAATCCGCGACATGATGGCGGATTGGGACAGGCGTTATCCGGGCCGGACGCAATCGGTGTTTACCGCCATGCAGCAGGTGACGCCATCGCATCTGGCCGACCGGTCGCTGTTCGATTTTGCCGGATTGACGCTGGCAACGCCGGTCGAGGAAGGCGACATGGCCTTTGATACTCCTGTCCCTACGCTGGACGGAACCATACATATCAGGTATACCCCCTCTTCATCCACAACCGTCTCGTTTTGAACCTCTTCGATAGATTACCGTCATGTCTGCGACCCAGCGCAAAATGATCCTGATGTTTACCGATGTGACCGGCAGCACCGACCTGTTTGAACATCTTGGCAACGAGGAAGCGATGTACGCTGTTGAACGCTGCCTCGCACGCATGAAACGTTCGGTCAGCGGCTATCGCGGCAAGATGGTGCAGATCGTTGGCGACGAAATGCTGGCGACCTATGAAACAGCGGAAGAAGCCTGTCAGGCGGCGATCGACATGCAGCAACGGATCGCCGACCTGCCGCCGATATCCGGGCTGAAACTGACCATTCGCATCGGTCTCCATGCCGGACAGGTTACCGAGAACGACAACAAGCTGAGTGGCGAGGCCGTCATTAATACGGCGCGCATTGCCGGCATCGCTTACCGTGACCAGATTCTGTGCAGTTCGGCGCTGGTCGCCGAATTGCCGGAAGACAGCGCTGTCCGCCCGCGCCTGGCGGCGGCCTCAAACGCCACTGACGCATTCATGGCAGCCGCCATGAATAGCATTGTCAGCGTCGGCTTAACATCCAATCCAGACACTGCTCCCGAATTTGAAGCAAGCCTGAAATTATTCAGCATTCACTGGACACCGCACGAAACAGGCGGCTGGTCACACTCGATCCTCGACCTCCTCGGCTCGCAGCCTTCGGAGTGCTTGCGCGTGCGCTATCAAGGCAAAAGCTTCCTGCTCGATGACAAAATGCCCGCGCTGACACTTGGTCGCGATCATGGCAACGAACTGGTGATCGAAGATCGGCGGGCTTCGCGCCAACACGCGCGGATCGAAAAGCGCCAGGACGGCTATTTTCTCGTCGATAGCAGCACCAATGGCTGTTACGTCAGAATCGGTCGTGAAGAGAAGATGATCCGGCATCAGGAGTTTCTGCTCAAAGGCAAGGGAAAAATCTGCTTCGGCCATTCCGGCAAGGATGCCAACGCCGACACCGCCGACTTCGAGCACCTGTAAGCGCGCCTAAGCCTCGTCGTCCTGCATCATCCGTTGCTGGCGATCCATGAAATCCTGCATGCTGTCGATGCCGCGCAGTTGCAGGATGGTGTTGCGCACCGCCGCTTCGAGCAGAACCGCCAGGTTGCGGCCAGCGGCAACGGGGATGACCACCTTGCGGATCGGCACGCCGAGCACTTCCTCCGTCTGCGCGTCGAGCGGCAGCCGGGGTGCGTCGGGGGCCGTGGATGTCCGCTGCAAATGGACGATCAGCTTCAGGCGCATTTTCCGCCGCGAAGCCGTCTCGCCAAAAATGGTGCGGATATTGAGGAGACCCAAGCCGCGCACTTCGAGAAAATCGCGCAACATGCCGGGGCAGCGGCCATCAATGGTCGCTGGCGCAATGCGGGCCATTTCGACGACATCATCGGCGACCAGACCATGACCACGGGAAATCAGCTCCAGCGCCAGTTCTGACTTGCCGACGCCGGAAGCGCCGGTAATCAGGACGCCCATGCCGAACACGTCCATGAACACGCCATGCATATTGAGGGTGTCGGCGAGGCGGATCGACAGGTAGATGCGCAACAGATCAATGACCGCCGGACAAGGCCGGGGCGACAGGATCAGCGGTGTTTCCGACCGGGTGCAGGCGGCCACCACCTGCGGCGACGGCGTCAGGCCATCGGCGAAAATGATGGCCGGCGGCTGCGCCGCCAGAATGTCGTCAAACATCTGCCGGAAACGCTTCTCGCCAATCCGCTCGGCCCACTCGGCCTCAGCCTGGCCAAAGACTTGCAGGCGTTCGGGATGGATGATGTTGATGTGACCGACGACATCGGCGCCGTAATTGTTCGACAGCCGGATTTCGATGCGCCGGTCGGCTTCCCGGCCAACCATCCAACTGAGGAGCAGCTTCTCGCGGTTGTCCTCGTAGAGCTGGACCAGGTTGATGTGGCGCACAGCCGCCGCTCAGGTCTGGAACAGGGCCAGCACCGCCGCCGCGTCAGGGGCGTTTTGCAGGGCCTCGCGGAAGGGGCGCTCGGCAAAACGCTGGGCCAGTTCCGAGAGAATCTGCAAATGCTCCTCGGTTGCCTGCTCCGGCACGAGCAGGACGAAAAGCAGATTGACGCCCCGGCCATCCGGCGAATCGAAGGGCACCGGGTTGCTCAGGCGGATGAAAGCGCCAGTCGCCTGCTTTAAGCCCTTGATGCGGCCATGCGGAATGGCGATGCCCTGGCCGAGGCCGGTGGAACCGAGTTTTTCGCGCGCGAACAGGCTGTCGAAAATAACCGAGCGGGCGAGGCCGAGATGCGCTTCAAACAGTTGACCGGCTTGCTCGAACACCCGCTTTTTGCTGCTCGCCTCAAGGTCAAGAAGAATTTGGGCGGGCGTCAGGATCGTACTGAGTGGATTCATGGGAATACGGATAAAACAAGCGCCGCGGCAGGCAGGCCGCGGCTGGTTGTGCGCCCTTAATCGGCGGCGTGGAGGCCGGTCTTGCCGCCGCGATGATGGTCCTGCACTTTCTGCTTGTGCTTCAGGACCTGGCGGTCGAGCTTGTCGAACAGGGTGTCGATGGCGGCATAGAGATCGTCGCCGGATTCTTCGACGTGGATGTCCTTGCCGGGGACGCGCACGGTGACTTCGGCTTTCTGCTTCAATTTTTCAACGGACAGCACGACGCCGACGCCGGTGACCTTGTCAAAATGGCGCAACACGGGGTCCAGCTTGTTTTCCACGTATTCGCGCAGGGCTGGCGTGACTTCGATGTGATGGCCAGTGATCTGTAGATTCATGTTTTCTCCTCTTTCTACAGGGTTTTGCGTAAATTGACCGGCGGAATATTGAGCGACTCGCGGTATTTGGCGACCGTGCGCCGGGCAACAACGATTCCCTGCTGGCCTAGTATTTCGGATAATTGGCTATCCGACAAGGGCTTCTTGCCGTTCTCGGCGCTAATCAATTGTTTGATCAGGGCGCGGATGGCGGTGGCAGAACAGGCGCCGCCGGTATCGGTGGCGACGTGGCTGCCAAAGAAATATTTGAGTTCAAAGAGGCCGCGCGGCGTCGCCATGTATTTCTGGCTGGTCACGCGCGAGATGGTCGATTCGTGCAGATTCAGCGCCTCGGCGATTTCGCGCAGCACCAGCGGGCGCATGGCGACTTCGCCATGTTCAAAGAACTGGCGCTGGCGCTCGACGATGGCCTGCGTCACGCGCAGGATCGTGTCGAAACGCTGCTGGACGTTCTTGATGAGCCAACGCGCTTCCTGCAACTGGCCGCTCAGGGTACCGTTGCCGCGCCGCTGCTGGGCGAGAATTTCGGCATAGAGCCGGTTGACCCGGAGACGCGGATAGGCGTCGGGATTGATG
Organism: Azonexus sp.; assembly: GCA_031277255.1. Taxonomy (GTDB): domain Bacteria; phylum Pseudomonadota; class Gammaproteobacteria; order Burkholderiales; family Rhodocyclaceae; genus Azonexus. The sequence continues at coordinate 14,345 of JAITMS010000056.1, read as the reverse complement.
TAGGCCGTCCACTTGTTCTTGAGTTTTTTGACCATCACATCGGGCGTGATGTAGGGCGCTTCGGTCTGGACGAAATCGGCGCCGGGCCGGGGATTGAGGCTGGTTATCAGACTGTGCGCCGCTTTCAGCGCCTGCTCGTCGCAGCCGATGAGCCGCCGCAGCCGGACAAAATCACGGGCCGCCAGCACCTCGAGGTGCTTGTCGACAATGGTCAGGGCCAGCTTCCGCACGCTGTCCGCGGGCCGCGCCGCCAGTTGCAGGAGCAGGCATTCGCGCGGATTGCGGGCGCCGATGCCGGTCGGGTCGAAATTCTGGAGATAGCGCAAGGCGATGTCGAGTTCTTCCAGTTCGACCTCGTCTTCCGGCGGCAGGGTGGCGAGCAGTTCCGCCAGCGACGCCGACAGGTAGCCGTCATCATCGAGCGCCTCGATGAGAAAGCGGACCAGGGCACGGTCGCGGTCAGAGAGTTTGGTCAGGCCCAGTTGCCAGCCGAGGTGATCGCGCAGGCTGACGCTGCCGCCGTGGATGTCCTGCGCATCGCTGTCGCTGTCGCTGTCATCGTCACGACCGCCGCCGCTGAAGGTGCCCGCGTCGGCCAGCCAGCGGTCGTCGTCGACTTCCGCTGGCGTCGCCGGGACATCCGGCTCGCGCTCCTCGCGGCTTTCCCGTTCGCCGTCGTCGGCGCTTGCCCGCTCGCTGTCGTCGCGCCGTGGCGAATCGAATTGCTGGGCGGCGCTGAAATTGTCGCCGCCCGCTTCATCGTCGCGTTCGAGCATGGGATTTTCCAGCAGGTAACGCTCGATTTCCTCCTGCATTTCGACCGTCGACAACTGCAAGAGCTTGATCGACTGCTGCAACTGCGGCGTCAGCGCCAGATGCTGGGAGATTTTGAGTTGGAGGGAAGGCTGCATGAGTGAAAATCGGGCTTGGCGGCGGCTCAGAGTCTGAAATGCTCGCCGAGGTAGACCTTGCGGACGCTCTCGTCGGCAACGATTTCGTCCGGTCTGCCAGCGGCCAGAACATGACCTTCATTGATGATGCAGGCATGGTCGCAAATGCCGAGCGTTTCGCGCACATTGTGATCGGTAATGAGGACGCCGATGCCGCGCTCCTGCAAAAAACGGATGATTTTCTGGATTTCCAGCACAGCAATCGGATCGACGCCAGCGAACGGTTCATCGAGCAGGATGAAACGCGGATTGGTCGCCAGAGCGCGGGCGATTTCCACCCGCCGCCGCTCGCCGCCGGAGAGCGCCGCCGCGTTGATGTGGCGGACGTGATCGACGTGCAATTCGGCCAGCAGCCCTTCGAGCCGGTCGTTCGTCTCGGCTTCCGGCAGCTTGAGCAATTCAAGCACGGCGCGGATGTTTTCCTCGACATTGAGTTTTCTGAACACCGAGGCTTCCTGCGGCAGGTAGGACAAGCCCTGACGGGCGCGGGCGTGCATCGGCAGATGCGTGAGGCGGCTGGCGTCGATGTAAACCTCGCCGCCGTCGGCGGGAACGAGGCCGACAATCATGTAGAAACAGGTGGTTTTACCGGCCCCGTTCGGCCCCAGAAGGCCCACCACTTCGCCGGAACGCACGGCGAAGGAGACATCCTCGACGACCGTGCGCGATTTGTAGCGTTTTTTGAGATTGCTGGCCGACAGGGTGGCAGCCTCGCTCACTCGTCGGCTCCCGCCGTCGCGCGGCCCATCAGCGAACGGATGGCAGCGCCGGAAAAGCCCCGGTATTCTAAAAAGCGCGTCTGCCGGGCGCGCTCTTTGGCGTTATCGGGGAGAACGCCGAATTTGCGCGCCCACACCGCGCGGCAGCGTTCCTGCTCATCGCCGCCGGTCAGCAACGCCGTGGCGATGTCCTCGTCGCCGACGCCTTTCTCGCGCAATTCCTGACGCAGACGGAGATTGCCGTAGCGTCCGCCACGGGCGCTGACGCGCTGGGCGGCGTAGCGCGGGTCGGAGAGCAGGCGCTCGCCCTGCAAGGCATCGAGCACCGCCGCCAGCTGCTCCGCCGATTCGGCCTCAGCCGCCAGTCTGGCTTCTAATTCGGCCCGGCTGTAATCCCGCCGCGTCAGTAGCTGCAAGGCGCGCTGGCGCAAATGCGGCCGCTCACTCATCCGCCTTGGCCTTGGTCGGTTTGATGACGGTGGCGCTGGCCGCCTGACGGACGCCCGCCTCGATTTCCGCCGCGATGGCAGGATGCGTCTTGAGAAATTCGCGGGCATTGTCCTTGCCCTGGCCGATCTTCTCGCCCTTGTAGGCGTACCAGGCGCCGGATTTATCGACCAGTTTGTGGGCGACGCCCATTTCGATGATTTCGCCCTGACGCGAAATGCCCTCGCCGTAAAGGATGTCGAAAATGGCCTCGCGGAAGGGTGGAGAAACCTTGTTCTTGACCACCTTGACCTTGGTTTCGCTGCCGATCACCTCGTCGCCCTTCTTGATCGAGCCGATGCGGCGGATGTCCAGACGCACCGAGGCATAGAACTTGAGCGCGTTGCCGCCGGTGGTGGTTTCCGGCGAGCCGAACATGACGCCGATCTTCATGCGGATCTGGTTGATGAAGACGACCAAGGTATTGGTCTTTTTGATATTGGCCGTCAGCTTTCGGAGCGCCTGGCTCATCAGGCGGGCGTGCAGGCCGACCATCTGGTCGCCCATCTCGCCCTCGATCTCGGCGCGCGGCGTCAGCGCCGCCACCGAGTCGATGACGATGATATCGACCGAGCCGGAACGCACCAGCATATCGGCGATTTCCAGCGCCTGCTCGCCGGTGTCCGGCTGCGAAATGAGGAGATCGCCGACATTGACGCCGAGTTTCTGCGCGTACTGCGGATCGAGCGCGTGTTCGGCATCGATGAAGGCCGCCGTACCGCCGAGCTTCTGCATTTCGGCGACGACTTGCAGACACAGCGTCGTCTTGCCCGACGATTCCGGCCCGTAGATTTCGACAACGCGGCCGCGCGGCAGACCGCCGACGCCGAGCGCGATATCGAGGCCGAGCGAGCCGGTGGAGACGACCTGAATGCCCTCGTCGATTTCGGCGTCGCCCATCTTCATGATCGAGCCTTTGCCGAACTGCTTTTCAATCTGTTGCAGCGCCGCGGCGAGCGCCTTTGCCTTGTTGTCGTCCATACCGGAGTCCTCGAAAAATTTGCGCGAATTATGGCACAGGGGCCAAAGTTGGAACAGAAATTGCTGAGAGTGGCAACAGGGCGGTAAGATTTTTCCGCCCGGCCAGCCGCAACAACTGTGCGAATATACAGTATTGGGCGGTAAAAAACTGGGCAAGGATTTTGACAAAGGATTCATCATGCGTTCCCGACTTTGCTTTCTGCTCCTCGCCGCCACGCTGGCGGCCCCGGCGCTTGGCGCTCCGGCCCCGTGGTACTGGTGGTTCAGCCGCGACAGCGACCAGCGCGTCTGCTGGCAGACCTCGCCCGGCGAAGGCTGGATCCGCGAACCGCAGCCCTTCCGCGACGCGCGCTGCCGCGACAAAATGCCGGCATCGGGGATCAGGAATCCGTGATTGGTTGCCCGCCTTCGGCGCGGAAACCCGACTGATCCCTGATTCCTGACATCTGCTCCCCGATGCACTACCAGCCGCCGCCCGATGCCGGATTGACGGTCATTTTTGCCGATGACGCCCTGCTGGTCATCGACAAACCAGCGGGCCTCCTGTCGGTGCCGGGGCGCGGCGCGAACAAACAGGATTGCCTGCTGCATCGGGCACAACGGCAATTTCCCGACGCCCTGGCCGTGCACCGCCTCGACATGTCAACCTCCGGCCTCTTGCTGCTGGCGCGCGGTGCAGCCATGCACAGCGCCCTCTCCCGCCTGTTCCGCGAGCGCCTGATCGATAAACGCTATATCGCCGAAGTCGAAGGCTGCCCCGCCGCCGACAGCGGCAAAATCACCCTGCCGCTGATCGTCGACTGGCCGAACCGCCCCCGGCAGAAAGTCGATTTTGCGCTGGGCAAGCCCTCACTCACCCGCTTTCGCACCCTCGCCCGCGACGCCGCCCAACAACAAAGCCGCCTCGAACTGGAACCGGTGACAGGCCGCTCGCACCAGTTGCGCGTCCATCTGGCGGCGCTTGGTCATCCGATCATCGGCGACGAGCTATACGGCAACGGCTCGCTCGACAGCGGTGAACGCCTGCGCCTGCATGCCGCCGCTTTGCGTTTTGTCCACCCGCTGACCGGAGAAGTCTTGCGCTTTGATAGCGAGGCGCCGTTCTGAGGCGGCTGGGCGGAGTCCGGTTTGGCCCGTATTTCCGGCACGTCTTTTAATCCTTTTCTGCGTGCTTTGTGCGAGACTGGCGCGGTTTTGACCCGTAGACCACTGGCCGCGCGCCTTCAGCTTGCGGCTTTCATGTGAGGTTGCCCCGATGCCTGAAGAAGATGCTGTCGCCCCGCTGACGACCGAGCAAATCGCCGCCTTCTGGCGCGCGTTTTCCAGTCGCCTGCCAGCGTTGGAGGCGCTGGACAGTTACGCCTTTGTCGAGCAAGCCAGCGATTTGCTGCAAGACTACGAACCCGGCCTGGCGATAGAGCTGGAAGGCGAACCGAAAACAGCCGATGCCCGGCTGGTGCTCACCGCGCATGGCGTCATCGCGCATTTCGAGAATCTGCAAGCCCTGGCCCGTCACGCGCCGCCTTGTGAACCTTATACCGTGCAGGCGTTTCGCAGCCGCACGCTGGGCAGCGGCTTTGCCATGCGAATGCAGGACTTTGATCTATCCTGCGACGATGTGCTGGTCGGGCATTATGACGCTGGCGGCAACGTTGGCCTGGAACTGTCATTTGCCAAGGAAATACCGCAGGACATGATGGATCACGCGCGGCACATGGCTTTCATCATGCTTGACCATGTGCTCGGCGAATGGGATTTCGCCGTGCGCGTCGGACCGGTCGATTTTGTCGACACGCTGTCCGAGGCGCAGCCGCTCTCGCAGTTTGTGCCCATTTTCGACGCCTTTCAGCGCGATGCGCTGGGGCGCAGCTATGTTTATCCGCAAGAGGAGAACGACCGCTGGAGTTCGCTCGAAGCGCGTCCCAACGACGCCGACGAGGATGATCCGCCCGACATCCTGACCTTCCACGACAGCGCCAACGCGCTGGCGACGCGCGCCGATCTCTCTCACTTTCTGGCCTGGCGCTTTCCCATCGGCAGTCAGGAAGAACTGGATAACGCCCGCGCCGCGCAAGACGCACTGGAGGCGCAACTGCTGCGCCAGCAAAGCGGCATCATGGCCTTCTCCCGCATTGAAGGCATGTCCTCGCGCCTGGCCGCGTTCTATGTCACCGACCCGGTCGCCGCCACAGAGCTTGCCGGGCGACTCGCCGCTGAACACGCCCCGGCGCAAGAAGCCGATCTGCACGTGATCTATGACCCGGCCTGGCGGGAATATCTGGAACTCTATGCGGCCATTTATGGCAATGAGTGACCCCGATGCGGTATCCGACCCCGTGAACCTCTGCCGACTCCCCGTATAATCCCCGCATTTTCAACCGCTTACCCCGCTTCGCCGTCCCATCATGCTGATCTGGTTCGTCGCCCTTTATCTGCTTGGCTCCATCGCCATTGGTCTGTTTGTTGCCTTTACCCGCGTCCATAACGCCAAGGATTTCGCCGTCGCGGGCCGTACCTTGCCGCTACCGGTCGTCACCGCCACGGTGTTCGCCACCTGGTTCGGGGCCGAGGCCATTTTTGGCGTTTCCGCCACCTTTGTGAACGAGGGGCTGCACGGCGTCGTCGCCGATCCTTTTGGGGCCAGTCTGTGTCTTGTCATTGCCGGGATTTTTTACGGCACCAAAATCTACAAGCTCAACGTGCTGACCTTGGGCGATTTTTTCCGTATGCGTTACAACCGCGTGGTCGAGATTCTGACCACGCTCTGCATCGTGGTGTCTTATCTCGGCTGGGTGTCGGCCCAGATCAAGGCGCTTGGTCTGGTCTTCTGGGTCGTCACCGATGGCGCGATCAGCCAGGAGGCGGGCATGGTGCTCGGCACCGCCATCGTGCTCACGTACACCACGTTCGGCGGCATGTTCTCGGTCGCCATCCTCGATTTCGTGCAGATGTCGGTGGTCATCGGCGGCCTGTTGTTCATTGGCTATCTCGTCTCCGGCATGACCGGCGGCGTCGGCGCGGTGGTCGCCCAGGCCTCGGCGGCGGGCAAGCTGGATTTTTTCCCGAAGGGCGACTGGGTGGCCTGGCTCAGCTTCATCGCCGCCTGGATGACCATGATGCTCGGCTCGATTCCGCAGCAGGACGTGTTCCAGCGCATCACCTCGGCCAAAAGCGCGCGCGTGGCGATCATGGCCTCGATCCTCGGCGGCACGATTTATTTCTGCTTCACCTTTGTCCCGATGTTCATTGCCTACGCCGCGACCCTCATCGACCCGGCCAAATTCGGCGGCATGATCGAAAGCGACGCTTCGCAACTGGTGCTGCCGACGCTGGTCATGCAGCACACGCCGTTTTTCGCCCAGGCCATTTTCTTCGGCGCGGTGCTGGCGGCGATCATGGCCTGTTCCTCGGCCACATTGCTGGCGCCGTCGGTGTCCTTTTCGGAAAACATCCTGCGCAATCTCATGCCCGACGTAGACGACCGCCGCTTGCTGCGCATGATGCGCGTGACCATGGTCTGCTTCGCTGGCGTGGTGCTGACCTTCGCCCTGACGACCAGCGCCTCGATTTTTGAAATGGTCGAAAACGCCTACAAAATCACCCTGGCGGGCGCTTTCGTGCCGCTCTTTTTTGGCGCTTACTGGTCGCGGGCGACAACGCAGGGGGCGCTGGCGGCGATTATTGGCGGCGTCGGAACCTGGCTGGTCGTTGAATTCCTGTTTGGCGAGGAAAGCCTCGTGCCGCCGCAGTTGATCGGCCTCGGCGTCAGCATCATCGGCATGGTGGCGGGTTCGCTGCTGCCGCAGCGCATCGGTTTGCAGCCGCCGCCCGATGATTTCTATCAGGCCCTGCATCACCGGGCGGCGGCGGATGCCGCCCCACCGCCCCAGCACTGAGTTGGTCACGTCGGCAAAGCGAGGCCGCCGCCCGGCCCGATCATCCCGCCATGACTGAATACGGCCGCGGCCCCATCCTGCTCGCCCGTTATCTGGCGCTGGCCTGGCTCGGCCTGATCGTCTATGGCAGCCTGCACCCCTTTTCCGGCTGGCGCGATACCGGCCTTCCGCCCCTGGCCTGGCTCGATGGCGGCTGGCCGCGCTACTGGACGGTCTTCGATTTATGCGCCAACGCCGCCGTTTACCTGCCCGCCGGTTTTTTTCTAACCCTCGCCCTGCGCCGTCTGCCCGGACGTTTCACCGCGCCCTTGCTGGCCGTCATCCTCTGCGCCGCCCTCAGCGCCAGTCTCGAAACCGCGCAGACCTGGCTACCGGCGCGCGTGCCGTCCAACCTCGATCTCGCCTGCAACGCCATCGGCGGCCTCTTTGGCGCCATCTGGGCGCAATGGGCCGGGCCGCGTCTTTTCATCCGCATCGCCCGCCTCGAACAGCGGCTGGTGGCGCCCATTCCGCACGCCGAACTGGGCCTCACGCTGCTCGGCCTCTGGCTCCTCGTGCCGCTGTCGCCGGAAACCCTGCTCTTTGGCGCGGGCGACTGCCGCCACTGGTTCAGCTTCGCCGAAATTTTGCCTTTCAGCCTGCCCTTCGCCGTGCACAGCTTCGCCCGCATCGAAGCGGGCATTACCGCCCTCAACATGCTGGCGGTCGGCCTCATCGTCCGCCAGTTGTCCGCCCGGCTGCTCGCCGCCTGGCTCATCGTGCCGCTCTTTCTGCTCCTTGGGCTGGTTGTGCGGACGCTTGGCGCGGCCATCCTGATCGGCCCCGGCGAAGCCTTCGCCTGGTTCACCCCCGGCGCGCAGCAGGGGCTGCTGACTGGCGGCCTGCTGCTGGCCGTGGCGATCCTGCTACCGGCGCGGCTGCGCCTGATGCTGACCGTGCTGGCGCTGCTCGCCGGCGCGCTGCTGGTCAATCTGGCCCCGGCCAACCCCTATTCGCTGGCGGCGCTCGCCACCTGGCGTCAAGGCCACTTTCTCAACTTCAACGGCCTGACGCGGCTGGCCGCCACGCTCTGGCCCCTCCTGGCGTTGCCCTTCCTGTTCCTGACCACGCGCCGCGCCCAAGCGGGCCGCCCCCTATAATGCCCTTTTGCCGAGGAGCCAAACCATGAGTTACTACACCCGCCACGTCTTCATCTGCTGCAATCAGCGCGAAGAAGGCGAACAGTGCTGCAACGCCACCGGCGGCGCCGACGCCTTCGCCTACGCCAAGGATCGCATCGGCGCCTTGAAGAAAAACGGCCCCGGCGCCATCCGCATCAACAAAGCCGGTTGCCTTGGCCGCTGCGAGAACGGGCCAACCCTGGTCATCTACCCGGAAGAAACCTGGTACAGCTTCATCGACAAGGAAGACATCGAGGAAATCATCCAGGAGCACCTGCTCAATGGCCGGGTGGTTGAGCGGCTGAGGATTTGAACCATGCGCATCCCCGAAGAAAAACTGCTGCTCGACGGCCCGGCGGGCCGGATCGAGGTCATCATGGAGCGCCCCGACGCGCCGCGCGGCATCGCGCTGGTCGCCCACCCGCACCCGCTGGGCGGCGGCGCCAACACCAACAAGGTGACCTACACGCTGGCCCGTACTTTCGTCAGCCTGGGCTATGCCGCCTTTCGCCCGAATTTTCGCGGCGTTGGCGAGAGCGACGGCGAACATGATGAAGGCGATGGCGAAACCGATGACCTCCTGATCGTCCTCGCCGAAGCCAAACGCCGTTGCGGCGATCTGCCGGTCGTCCTCGCCGGCTTCTCCTTTGGCGCTTACTGTCAGACCCGCGTCGCCAAGCGCCTCGCTGAATCCGGCCACCCGGCCCAGCACCTGGTTCTGGTTGGCACCGCCGCCGGTTTCGTCGAAGGCGCGCGCCGCTACGACACCGAAGCCGTGCCGCACGACACCCTTGTCATCCACGGCGCGGCGGACGCCACCGTGCCGCTCGCCAACGTCCTCGCCTGGGCCGAACCGCTCGATCTGCCGGTCATCGTCGTGCCGGGAGCCGACCACTTTTTCCACCGCCGCCTGCACCTGATCCGCGACATCGTGACCGGCGCCTGGCGGCGGTAGCTGTGTTTCTCACAGCCTTGGGTTTGTGCTGCCGTAAGAGGACGGATCAATAAATTTTCTCTTGCCGCCTCTTGAACTCATCCTCATCGGCCCTTATTATTAGCACTCGCCGACGAGGAGTGCTAACAAAGCCTCCCGTTCCGGCTCCGGCGCTGCGTTCATCCGGCCCGGCCCACTTCCGTTTGTTGCAACCTTCTATTCATTGTTCAGGAGCCTGTTTTATGAATATCCGTCCTTTGCATGACCGCGTGATTGTCAAGCGCGTTGAAGCCGAGCGTACCACCGCTTCCGGCATCGTCATTCCCGATTCCGCCGGTGAAAAGCCGGATCAGGGCGAAGTCCTGGCCGTCGGGCCGGGCAAGCGCGACGACGCGGGCAAGCGCATCGCCCCCGATGTCAAGGCGGGCGACCGCGTGCTGTTCGGCAAGTATGCCGGTCAGGCGGTCAAGGTCGATGGCGATGAAGTGCTGGTCATGCGCGAAGAAGACATCATGGGCGTGGTGCAGAAGTAAGCGCCGTCGTCGATCCCAACATCCAATTTTCAGGAGCTATATAAATGGCAGCCAAAGAAGTCAAATTCGGTGATTCCGCCCGCGCCCGCATGGTCGAAGGCATCAACATCCTGGCCGACGCGGTCAAGATCACCCTCGGCCCCAAGGGCCGCAATGTCGTGCTGGAGCGTTCCTTCGGCGGTCCGACGGTGACCAAGGACGGCGTTTCCGTGGCCAAGGAAATCGAACTCAAGGACAAGTTCGCCAACATGGGCGCCCAGATGGTCAAGGAAGTCGCCTCCAAGACTTCCGACATCGCCGGTGACGGCACCACCACCGCCACCGTGCTCGCTCAGGCCATCGTCCGCGAGGGCATGAAGTACGTCGCCGCCGGGATGAACCCGATGGATCTGAAGCGCGGCATCGACAAGGCCGTCGCCGCCACCGTCGAGGAATTGAAGGGCATCTCCCGGCCATGCACGACCTCCAAGGAAATCGCCCAGGTCGGCTCGATCTCGGCCAACTCGGATGCCGACATCGGCGACATCATCGCCAACGCCATGGAAAAAGTCGGCAAGGAAGGCGTCATCACCGTCGAGGACGGCAAGTCCCTGGCCAACGAACTCGATGTCGTCGAAGGCATGCAGTTCGACCGCGGCTACCTGTCGCCCTACTTCATCAACAACCCGGACAAGCAAAGCGCGTTGCTCGACAACCCGTTCGTGCTGCTGTTCGACAAGAAAATTTCCAATATCCGCGACCTCTTGCCAGTGCTCGAACAAGTCGCCAAAGCCTCGCGCCCGCTCCTCATCATTGCTGAGGACGTCGACGGCGAGGCGCTGGCGACCCTGGTGGTCAACAACATCCGCGGCATCCTGAAGACCGTCGCCGTCAAGGCGCCGGGCTTCGGCGACCGGCGCAAGGCCATGCTCGAAGACATCGCCATCCTCACCGGCGGCACCGTCATCTCCGAGGAAACCGGTTTGAGCCTGGAAAAGGCCAGCCTCAAGGATCTGGGCCAGGCCAAGCGCGTCGAGATCGCCAAGGAAAACACCACCCTCATCGACGGCGCTGGCGATGCCGCCACCATCGAAGGCCGCGTCAAGCAGATTCGCGTCCAGATCGAGGAAGCCACCTCCGACTACGACCGCGAGAAGCTCCAGGAGCGCGTCGCCAAACTGGCCGGCGGCGTTGCCGTGATCAAGGTCGGCGCGGCCACCGAAGTCGAGATGAAGGAAAAGAAAGCCCGCGTCGAGGACGCCCTGCACGCCACCCGCGCCGCCGTTGAAGAAGGCATCGTGCCGGGCGGCGGCGTCGCCCTGCTGCGCGCCCGCGCTGCCCTGAAAGCCTTGAAGGGCGACAACCACGACCAGGACGCCGGCATCAAGCTGATCCTCAAGGCGCTCGAATCGCCGATGCGCGAGATCGTCGCCAACGCCGGTGACGAGCCGTCCGTGGTCGTCGACAAGGTCGTCCGCGGCAAGGGCAACTACGGCTACAACGCCGCCACCGCCGAGTACGGCGACATGGTCGAAATGGGCGTGCTCGACCCGACCAAGGTCACCCGCACGGCGCTGCAAAACGCCGCTTCGGTCGCCGGTCTGATGCTGACCACCGAGTGCATGGTCGCCGAACTGGCCGAGGACAAACCGGCGGGCGGTATGCCGGGAGGCATGGGCGGCATGGGTGGCATGGGCGGTATGGACGGCATGATGTAAGCCCTTGACGGTCTCCGCCGTTTGACAAAAAGCCCCGCCTTGGCGGGGCTTTTTGCGGTGCGCCCAGCATGGGCGCACTTTTGGAGATGTAACTCCTCCCGCGAGTTGGTCACGACGAATGAAGTGAAGCGCAACTGCGAGAGGGTGGCTGATCGTGGGAAGGAAGGAGCGTAAATCATGAGCCGATGGACAAGAACCGCATAGAAGGCGTACCTGTTGGGTTGGAAGGCTTACTTTCGGTTGTCGCAGAAACCTTCTGTCTGGCGATCACTGGATGAATGGCTGCGGTGCCGACTGAGGATGGTGCAACTCAAGCAGTGGAAGCGCGGCAAGGCCATGTTTCGGGAATTGCGAAAATTGGGAGCAAACCACGATATATAGCCGCTCTAAAAATAAATCAGATCACCATGGGCAGCTATGCTTGCGCTTCCCTTCCTGAGGGCTGCCGCAAAAAAGCCCCTCTCCCCTCGTGGGAGAGGGGTTGGGGAGAGGGGGTCAGGCGTTTCCAGCAACCGCCGCCCCCTCTCCTTCTTTCCCTATCCCACGAGGGGAGAGGGACGATCCGGCCAAGACGCTTGATATATCGTGCCCCATATCAAAGGTTTTCATTCGTCTGATTGTTAACTGGAATGGCTATAAATCAAAAACGCTCAGTAAGGCCGGGCTTCGCCGGGCGGGCGGGTTTTGAAGCGGCGATGGACCCAGTAATACTGCTCCGGCATGGTGCGGATGACGCCCTCCAGCCAGAGGTTCATGCGGGCGGTGTCGGCGACGGCGTCGCTGGTCGGGAAATCGGGCCACGGCTCGCCGATTTCCAGCCGATAGCCCTGACTGCCCGGCGACATGCGGGTGACGCAGGGCAGCACGACCGCGTCGGCGACGCGGGCGAGTCGGGAAAGGGCGCTGACGGTAGCCGCCGGTTTGCCGAAAAAGGGGACGAATACAGCGTCGCGCGGGCGGGCGTTGAGATCGGGCAGGTAGTAGAAGGGCCGCCCCGATTTCATCGCCTTGACGGTGGCGCGCAAACCCTCCTTGCGCGAGAGCAGTTGCTGGTCGCCGAAACGCTGGCGGCCGCGCAACAGCAGGCGGTTGAACAGCGGGTTGCTCTGCGCGGCGTAGAACGAGACGACGTCGTGACGCATGGCGATAGCCACGCCGCCAGCGTCGAGGCCGAGAAAATGAGGCGCCAGCAGGATCACCGGGCGTCCGGCAGCCAGTTCGGCTTGCAGATGTTCTTCGCCAACGACCTGAATCAGCTTTTCCAGGCGACGGCGGCTGGCCCACCACAAGACGCCGCGTTCGAGAAAACTGCGGCCAAGACCGGCAAAATGGCGGCGGGCGAGATCGCGCCGCGCTGTTTCGTCGAGTTCGGGAAAGCACCAGGCCAGATTGAGGGCGACGACGGCCTGCCGCTTTTTGAAAAACGGCATCAAGGCGCGGCCCAAACCACGGCCAATGGCGGCGAGCAGCGGCAGGGGCAAAAAGTGCAGCAGCCAGAGTAGGGCAACAATCGGCAGGCTGTAGAGGGCGCTCATTTTCAGGGTACAGGTTACGGGGTTCAGGACAGGATTCAGTCATCAATGCGCGGGCAAAGCCCTTTCGAGCGTGCTCAGGGCGGTAACTTGACGCTTACGGTAACTCGCCCATACGCTTGTTGAGATGACGATCTCAAATCTGGTCGATAGTTTGCGAGGATCGTCATGGTGATTGATTCATTGGCCAAATCAACGTCCTGTATGTCTAACCACCAAGCTTCAAGCGGCAGCGGCAAGCGTACATAGCCCTGCGCGAGGTGTCGGCCATCGAGAGTCAGCAAATCCAGATTCAGATTCGATGCATAAACACCAGATCCCACCAGCAGTCGCCCTGAGTCACATGCGACAAACTTTAAAGGATCGGCAGGACGAAATGTGAAACCTGCCAATCGAACTATGGGCATTGGGGCGCCATCAGGCTTGGGTTCAAGCCAAACGGCCTCGCCACAATTTTTTGGCAGCCTTGTATCACGCTCCATCGGATACGGCGAGGCGTCGGTCGCCTTCACAAACTCTACAGTCGCCGGTGGCGTCGGATAGACACCCCGTGGACGACGGGGCGCCTGCGGTGAATGGAGAACATTGCCCACAAATTTGATTGCATGTTCGTGCTTCCACCCGTTTCCGTCCTCAATGGTGCCTTCAATGAGGTTCCGACGCGCAAGCTCCTTCCCGCTAGCCTTTTCCAGAACTTGAAGTTTTGACCATAGAACGCTGCCGTCCACAACAACCAATGCCGTCTCACGAACGATGTATTTAGCGGGCGAGTCAGTGACCGGCTGTATCAGTACGCTCCCTCCCCCGACAGAGCGATAGAGCAGGCCTTGATGCGTGAAGTAGCCATAGTTGGCCCTGATGGCGGCACCAATCCCGAAGAATCCAAACCGCGCCGATTTGCCAGAATCGTCGAACACTAGGTCGAATCCTTCGACATTTGACACTGTGCCGTTAATTCTCGGCCAAAAAGCGTAGAACGCGGCGCCTATAAGCAGTAACGCCAGTCCGTAAAGCCAGGCCCAAGGAGGAAATAATCGCCGCATCGTGAGTTCTAGAGCATTTTCTGTTCAAGTCTTTACACTCCCGTTCGTCCTGAGCTTGTCCCTTCGACAGGCTCAGGACAGGCGAAGGACGGTGCGGAGAGAGGATACGGCGGCTTGAACCGGGCTTCGACAGGCTCAGCCCGAACGGTATTGAGGTGTGTATGCACTTGAATCAAAACTGCTCTAACAGAAAGAAGCAAGCAGGATGAATGGAGGGTAACGCTACCTATCAGATCATGGTTTTACCACACATGGTAATGATGGGTATCGCTTGTCAGGGCCGGAGCACCAAAACTCGTTAACTAGGCGAAGGGGTAGCGGGGTTGGTTGCGCGGTTTGCCGGGCTACCGGATAAACGGGTCGAAGGGCGGACAGAACATGATCTGGTGGGCATTGTTGTATTGGCGCTCTGTG
>JAITMS010000029.1 GCA_031277255.1 Azonexus sp. | reverse complement strand
CCACGGCGTCCACCAGCCAGTTTGGCGTGGCGCTGTGTATATCGCCGTCGTAGCGGTTGCCGCACTCTGGATGGCGGTAGCCGACGAAATAGGCGGTTTCGACCCACTCCCAGTAACCGTAGCCGACCACGTAGATCACCTCGCCCGCCGTTTTCGTGGCGGGGACGTTGCCGAGGGTGAATACCTGCATCCGGTTACTGATTTGCGCCGCGACCCCGGCGGGCGTGGCGGCAAGGTTCAGGGCCGTGGTGTTGTTGCTGGCGGCCAGTTTGACGATTCCGGCGCTGGCCCCGTTGGCTGTGGCGGTGGCGGCCGAGGCGCTGGGCGGGGCGTCTGGAATGCTCTCGGCAATCAGATGGGCAATCGCCTCGGCGACCTGTGTGGTGCTTGCGCTGGTCGGGTCAAAGCCTGCCAGCGTGATGACGTTGCGTAGCTCCTCGCCGATCTGATGGTGCCAGAACGCGCCGGGGATGGTTGGCGGTGTGCCGGTGGCCGGGTTGCCGTTGGTCGGGTAGCCGCTGGAAGGGTCGGCTTCGGGCGGGGGCGGGGTGTTGCTGGCAAAGGCTTTCCAGGCGCGGTTATCCATTTTTTTACTCTCCTTGATAAGCAAAGATGACGAGGGTGTGGGCGGGGGCGAAGCGGCGGATGACGCATTCAAGAAGTTCGTTGCCGAAAGCGGCGAGCGGCTCGCTGACCGGGCTGGCGACGGTGCGCCAGCGCAGGGTTTCGAGCGGCGCATTGACCTGCCAGACGAAATGCCAGTCGGGATCGCAGAGCGGATCATTGACGAAAGAATTGACCCGGTAGGGCCGGTATTCGGTGATGCTGATGGTGTAGCCGAGGGCGGCGGCCAGCTCGGTGAAGTAGGCGACAGATTGCCCGCCGATGCCGGTGATGCGCCCGTGCAGCGCGGCGCGGCGCAGCGCCAGGGTGGCCAGCGGGCCGGTGCAGGCATCGGGCAGCCCGGCGACGCGCTCGTGGTCGGTGAGCAGTTCGGTGGTGCTGCGCGGGTCGGCTTCGTCAATGAGGGCGCTGGCGCGGGCGTCGACTCTGGCAAACTCGTCAGCCAAGGCGTGGAGCTGACGGGTGAGCGGCGCGTCTTCATCGCGCGGCCAGGCTAGGCCGGGCGGCAGCAGGGCCAACAACTGGGCACGGTATTCGAGGGCGTTCATTTCCAGAGGACAGAGGACTGAGGACAGAAGACAGAGGGGTAGTCTGTTGTCTGTGGTCTGTTGGTTAGCGGCGCTCCGCGCCGGAAATTGGTCTGACCAGCCCGTAGGGCGCAGGACAGCCGAAGGCTGGTTCCGCGAAGCGGAATTTTGCGTAGCAAAACATTACTGTTCACTGATTACCTTTCTGTCTTCTGTCCTCTGTCCTCTGAGCATCAGATAAAGGTGATGCTGCCGAAGACGGCCATTTCGCCTGCGCCATGCGTGACGTTGCCGGTTGGCTCGATGAGGGTATGGTCGTGCTCGCCGGGGGCGAGCGAGAGGGCTTCGCGGATATGGGAGAGCAGGATGGTTGAACCCGGCGTGGCCTCGCGGCGCAGCAGGTCACGCAGTTCGGCTTCAATGGCGGCGTGGATGGCCGGGGTGTCGGGAACCACGTCGATGATGAAATGGAGCGGCGATGGCGTTGGCGAAAAGACGATCACCTCGGCGGTGACCGGGCGCTGGCTGTCGATGTGGGCCTGCACCGCCGTGACCGCGACGGGGCCGGGGATGATCTCGTCGTCGTCATCGCGGACGAAGGCCAGACCGAGGGTGCCGGGGCCGTACCAGAACGGAAAGGGCCAGGCGCGGGTGACGCCTGGTACTTGCAGCGCCCACATGACGTAATCGTCTTCTGCCCCGCCGTGTGGCGGCTGCTGGATGCGGGCCAGCAGGCGGGCGCGGAGCAGATCGTCGGATTCCGCGTCAGCGCCGCCTTCCAGCGCGGCGGCAATGACCGTGGTCTGGACGCCGGGCAGCGGGGTGGCGAAATTGAGGCTCGAACCGGCGGCGGTGTTACCCGCCTTGCCCGGGTCAAACGCCGTGACGGGAATATTCGCCTGGCTGCCGACAATGACTGCCGCCGCATCGATGATGAAGCGAGCGCCGTCGGAGCGGGTCAGTAGCGTTTCAGCGGGGATGGCCGCGCCATTCCCGCCGGTGACGGTGACCAGGCCCCTGGCGGGCGCGGCGGGTTTGCGGGCGACACCCCAGATGGCGGCGTGGCGTTCCAGCCATTCCGACTCGGCGGTGTCGATGATGATCTGGTCGGCCAGCCAGTTGATGTAGCCGTACAGCCCGTGCACCGCGCCGGAATGAACGCGAGCCAGCACATTGAGGTTGGATCGGCGCAGCCGGGCGTCGCCGCCGGGCAGCCGGGTTTCGATGTCGGCCAGGGCGCGGTTGATGAGCGTCGGCAGATCGGGGCGGGAATAAGGCATTACAGGGCGCTCCACAGGGCTTCAAAACGGTAGCGAACCGGCTCGCCGTTGGGCCGGGTGATGGCAATGGTCAGACCCAGCGTCTCCGGACGCGGGATGAAGGCGTCGACTTCGACACGGCTGGCGATGCCGTCGGCGATCAGCCAGGCCAGCGCCTCTTCCGCGTAGCCCCTGGCTTCGGCCAGCACCGATGGCAGTTGTTTGCGCCGCCCCAGGAGCCACAGGCGCGAGCCAAAACGGTCGGCGGCAGGCGCGGCGAAGGCGTCACCCCACCAGCCGCGCTTGTCATCCGGCGCGGGCGTCACGTCATCGGGCTGGGCACGGGCGTCGGTGAACAGGGACAGAATCACGGCGGTGTCCAGCCCTTCGTCCGTGGCGAGGCCAGGCGCATCGAGCAGCCATTCAGCGCCGCGCTGAAAATCGATGAAGATGGTGCGAATATCGGCCATCACATTGGCTCCAGCGGCGGCGTGGTCGGGCCACCGATGCCTTGTTCGGTGTGGTGGTGGCTGTCATAGATGGCTCGCATCCCGGACATGGTGCGAGCGGCGCTGTCGCATAAATCCATAATCTCGCCGGTACATTGAAACATCGGCGTTTCGGCGCGAACAAGCGGTGTGTTGGTGAGGGTGATCGGCTGGCCCGCGCCGTCGATGACGATGCCGTCGCGGGTGAGATGCACCTTGTGGCCAAGATCGTCATAGAGCGCGACCTCGCCGTTCCTGAGGTTCTTGAGGCGGTAGCGCCGGTCATCAAGGGCAATCACCACGCCGTGATCCCGATCTGCGCCCAGGGAAAGAAACACGGCTTCCGCCCCGGCGTGCGGCGCGGTGGTGAGGCCGTATTGCTGGATGCGCTCGACGCCGGAGCGGACTTCGCCCGCCAGCAGTTTGACCTGCACGATCTGCACGCCGGGGCCGTCGTTCAACAGGCTCAACACGGCGCGGGAGGCCAGGAGGCGCAGGCGGCGAGTCGTCGGGGCGAGCAGCTTCAGGACATCACGCGGGGTCATGTTCAGAGGACAGATGACTGAGGACAGATGACAGAGGGGTGGTCTGTCGTCTGTGGTCTGTTGGTTAGCGGCGCTCCGCGCCGGAAATTGGTCTGATTACTGTTCACTGATTACCTTTCTGTCCTCTGTCATCTGTCCTCTGTCTTCTGAACATCACATCTCTCCCCAGCACACGCAGTCGCTTCCCCCTGCGTTTTTCTCGCGTTCGGCCTTGGCCCGCAGCGCCCCGGCCAGGCGGCTGCCGGAGATGCCGGTGATCTGCGCAAAGGCTTCCGGCGCAGCCAGAGACAGCGCGGCGCGAGCGCCGTTGTTGTCGAGCGTGTAATTGACGCCGACGATCAGCATGTCGGCTTCTTTCAGCCACAGCATCGGCGAGGTCACGCTGACCAGGGTGTTGGGCCGCCACAGCGCGCCTGGGCGTTCCGTCCAGCCCTGCACGCTGACCGTGGCGCGTTTGCCCCGGCCCCGGCGCACGGCCTGTTCCCAGGCGGCGCGGTCTTTGATCGTGTCGTTGGCCCCGTGTGCTTCGGCCAGCATGATGAGGGGGCGGTAACGATTGATGACGCTGTCCGTGGCCGTGGCCGAGGCGCTGGCGGCGGGTTCCGGGTCGTAATACTCGGTGGCGCGGCTCTGGCCCTTGACGGTGATCTGCGAGTAGCGATCCTTCCACGAGAGCGTGGCCTTGGCGTCGAGGATGTTCTCGCCTTCGACCAGGGCGCTGGCCGCTCTATCCTTGCCCGCGCGGGTGATGGCCAGCCCGCCTCTGGCGTCCGACACCAGCAGCACGGCACGCTGACGGGCGGCGCGTTCGAGGCATTCAAAAGCGGTTTCGCCCTCCTCGATGTTGAAGCTCTGGAAGGGCGCGCCGACGTCGGTTTCGGCCAGTACGGCGATGCCGAAGGGCTGGCAAAGGTCGCGGGCGATTTGCAGCAGGGTCGCATTGACCCACTGGCCGCCCTGGTGAATGGCCGAGCAATCGACGATGTCGCCGGTGGCGTCGCGCCCGCGCACGGCGAGGCTGTGGGCCGTTTTGTCGTAGCTCGGCTCAACGTCATCGACGTAGCCGCTGATGACGGTCTCTCCCGCAAGCGTCAGCGTGCAGCGAAGGCCGGGGCGGATGGGCCGGTTGGCGGCCTGCCCCGGCCAGCGTTCGGTCACGGTCAATTCAAAACCGTTGGCGCACTGCTCCATCGAGCGCGTGACCGTCACCTGCTGCCAGCCGCCGTAGATTTCTTGCCCAACAGTGAGTTCGGCTTGACCGGAAGCATTCATGCCAGCACCTCCAGCGGCACGCCGCCGGGCACAAAGCCGGGATGGCGCACGCGGCCTCTGTTGCGCGCCACGATCTCGGCCTCACGGCGGGCGTCGCCAAAGGCGCGATAGGCGGCGACCAGCGCCGGTAACGTGGTCGGCAAGTTGATGGTGGAGAGACGCGGCAGATCAGCCCCGCGCGCGGTGATGTCGCGCACCGCAGCGGCGCGGAGATCCATCAGGGCGTTCCAGACAGGCATCCGGGCTGTGGCGGCGGCATCTTCCAGCGCCTCGGCCAGGCTTTCGCGCAGCGTGGCGGCCTCCCGGTAGGTGATGACAGCGGCGCGGGCGCTATCCCTCTCCCCCGACCCCTCTCCCACAAAGGGAGAGGGGAGAAAAGTCCGGGGCGCGGGGGTGAAGTCGATGACCGCCGCGACGCGGGCGGCTTCGATGACCACCGCGCGGGCCACCAGCGTCTCAATGGCGTTGCGGTTGGCCGCCTGCTGCTGACGCACGGGCGTGGCGGCAGGCGGCTTTACGGCGGGGGACGTGTAGCCGAACAGTTTTTGCAGCCCGGAAAACGCCGCCAGCGGGCGGCTGATCGCCCCGGCCAGCCCGGCCACCAGCCCCATGACTTGCCCGGCCAGCGCAGCGGGCGTGCCGATCAAACCGGTGAGCGAGGCGCTGACCCGGTTCAATTCGGCAACAAAGGCCCCGGCGACCGAGAGATCGGGCAGCAGCCCGGCGCGGGCGGCATCGAGCGCCGCCAGCGCCTCGTCCAGCAGCGCCCTGGCGTCCGCTACGGCAAACTCAGGCAGGCCCGCTACGCTGAAATCCTGGGCAAATTGATCGGCCACGGCCAATACTGCCGTATCCGCCGCCATGTCGACTACGGCGGCGGTGTCGGTGCGGGCGGCGGGTTCAGTATTGACCGCAGTTTCGGTAAAACGCAGCGAGAAACGGCACATGCCGCCCGCGTCCACCAGTTCTTCAACAAAGCGCACCGGCCCGGTCAGGGCTACCTGAAGGCGGCCCAGCGTCGGGTGCACCAGTTCGCCGGGGCCGGGCGCTTTCAGGGCTTCACGCAGCCGGTCGCGGGCGCTGAAATAATCGGGGCCGATGACAATGGCCTCAAGGCTGAATTCGCCCGCCTTTCTGCCCAGGTCTTCGACAAAAGGATCGTCTCGCTGCGGGTATTCATGGAGCACGCCGCGCCGCCCTTCCTCGGTTTCGGCGCGACCGACGAAAAATTCCGCCTTCCTGAAACTCGCTTTCTGAAGTTTGTCGCGCCAGTTCATGGCCCCACCATCGAGAGGCCACCGTCGACCGACAGCGGCACATTGCGGTTGGCGCTCTGGGCGCTGACGCCCGTCACGCGGCCTTCCTGGCTGACGGTGATGTTGACCTTGCCGCCGATCTCGGTGTTCTTGATCTGCTCGTTGATCGCCAGCGACCGCTTGGCTTCTTCGTTGCCGAACAAGGCCAGCACGCGGGCCACCGATTCGCCGATTTTGTCGGCGCCGCTGGTGCCTTCCAGCGCCCCTTTGTAAAGCAGGGTACCGGCCCCATAGCCCACCGCGCCCGCTGCCGTCACGCCTGCCGCCGCTGTGCCCAGCCCCGCCGCGCCCATCGAACCCCAGGCCGAGAGCGGCAGGGTGCTGGCCATTGCCCCCAACACCCGCGCGCCGCCGACCGTGCGGGCCAGCCGACCGGCCCCGCCCGCCGCGCCCGCGCCAGCCCCGGCCAGATCAGCCAGACCGCCAGCGCCGCCCAGGCTGTCCGGCATATTGACCACGAACACCGGCGTCACCCCGGCGGCGGCTTCCAACGCCTTGCCTTCGGCCACCCCCACCGCCGTGTCCGCCGCGCCGCCCAGGAGCTTCTGTACGGCCTTGCCGCCCAGTTTGGACAAGCCCCACAGCCCGGCGGCGGTGGCCGCGCCGCCAACGATCAGGTCTTTGCCATCCAGCCCCAGCCCGCCGTCTTCTTTCTTGTTGAGGCCGTACTGGATGGTCTTGTTGATGGCTTCGTTGATGGGTCTCACAAAATCATCCGCCGCCGCGCCGAGCAGGTTCTTGAGCCGGGCGCTCTGGTCGGCGGCGTTGTTGATGGCTTCGGGCAGTTTTTTTTCCAGCGCGCCGCCCGCGTCGGCGATTTTGGCGGCAAAGTCATCGACCTGATCGAGCATGTCGCCGCCGAAGACCTGGCCCAGCGCCTTGGTGGTGCGGGCGTCGGCAGCGCCAAAGCCCTTGTGCAGAAACTCGGCGCGGGCCTTGTCGGTGCCGAGCTTGTCGTACTCTTTTTTGATGTCGCGCAGGATGGCCAGCGGGTCGCGCTGTTTTTTGGTGAGCGGGTCAAACAACTTGACACTGCTCATTTCCGCCGCCGTTTTGATCTGGTCGATGTCGATCAGGCGGCTCATCATGGCGCCGACCCGCATGGGCGAGCCTTCGACCTTGGACAGCGCCTCGATCAGCCCCAGCGTGTGGTTCACGTCCATCCCGGCAGCGGCGGCGTTCAAGCCGACCTGATTGAGGATGCCGCCCAGGTGATTGAATTTGGCCTCGCCGATCTCTCCGGCCACCGTCATTTTGTCGAGCAGGGCCAGCGCCTCTCCGGGTTTGGCGAGATCGAACTGCCAGGCGTCCGAGAGTTCGGCGAGGCTGCCGACCACATCGTCAGCGCCGATGCCGGTCACCGCCATCGCCTTGTTGGCGGCATCCATCACCGGCACGATTTCCCTGAAGCGCAGCCCTTCCTCGATGGCGGTATTGGCCCCGGCCCTCAGATCGTCCAGCGACTGCCCGCTTGCTCCGGCCATGCGCTGCAAGGCGTCGCGCAGTTGCTCGACCTCGCCCCGCGACATGCTGGCGGCCAAGCCCAGGCGGGCGAAATCTTTATCCAGCCGCGCCGATGAGCGCAGCGTGGCGGCCACGGCAGCCGAGACGCCGAGTGCGGCGAGCTGCTGTTTCAGGCGGGAGATGGCGTTGCCGGTTTTATCGGTAAAGCCGCGCACGCCGGTTTCGCCCTCGCGCAGCCCGGCGACGAAGCGGGTGGCGTCGGCCTGGAGTCTGAGGGCAAGAGAGAGATCGTTCGCCATAGATTAGCCGCCCGCGCCGGGCGCGGTGAGGATTTGCAGGTAATGGTTGAACTCCCCGATCGGGAGCGACAGGATTTCGGCGCGGCTCCAGCCGGTCTTCATGGCCAGCAGCAGCACCTTGTTCAAGAGGCTGGCCCGGCGCTCCCGCTGGCTTCCCCCATGCTGTCATCCGCTTCCAGTTCGCCCTGGGCCTTGCGCAAGGCGCGGTAGTCGGCGGTTTTGAGGCCGCGCAGCATGTTGAGGGTAAACGGCCCCTTGAAGCTGCCGATGCGGGTGAGCTGCAAGATCATCAACTGGCCGTTGAAGGTGAGCGGCCGGTCGACACCGGCCTCCATTTCGGCGTCGAACAGGTCGCCGGTGCTGGCTTCCTTCATCTCGAACTCGCGCTCTGCCTGGCCGTTGATGATGAGGCCGTGGGGCAAGGTTCCGATCACGGTTTTCATCAGCCCACCTCCTCACACTTGATGCCCTGAAACTTGAGTTTCAGTTCGCCCTTGGAAAGCTCCAGCGCCCCGGTGCACCAGGCGTTCGAGAGCACATAACTGGTGCCGGTGTCGGCATCGAATGACACCGTCTCGTCGGTCATTGCCTGAAAATCAGAGAGGCGCGTGGTGGCTGAGTGGGCGACCGTGCATTCGATTTCGGGGATTGCCGTTTTTTCGGCATAGCCCAGCACGCCGCCGTCGCCCGCGATGCCTTCGCGTTCGACATCGGAGAATTTCAAGGTCGCGCCTTCTTTTGAGGCCACCCGCGACCCCTTGACCATGATGGCGACGCGCCCGGTGATCTGATTGCTCATTGTTAACTCCTCACAGAATGTACTTGACGGCGGCGGCGAAGACGTCGAACTGATTGACGACGTTCGGCGGCAACACCGCGTTGACGCGGCACTCATCGGCTTCCGAGCGCAGCACGATGAGGTCGCGTTTGAACTGGGCGATGTCTTCAAGGAGGCCGACGCGCTCCAGTTGGCTGGCCGCCGCGATCAGCGTGTTACGGATCAACTTGGGCGTGGCGATCTTCTGTCCTGGACTGATGCGTTGCAGCACGTCGTCGCCCGCCAGCTTGTGCGCCGGGTAGTCGCGGGCCACGGCAAAGCGGAAAACGTAGCGCAGGTAATCGACCGTCCACTTGGTGTTGAGCTTCAGGAGGCTCCGATCATCCATGCCGAAGCTGTTGCTCTGGTAGGTGGTGATGACCTGCTCGACCATCGCGCTGCCCGCCGGGTCGAAGATGATGGTGCTGATGCCGTCATGCAGCAGCAGGTTCCTCTCGGCGTCGGTGAAGCGGTCGGCCTCGGCGGGGGCCAGCACGTCGGGCAGGGCGAGGCCCCGGAAGGGAATGGCCGGGTCGTTGGCCCCGGAGTTTTCAACGGCGGCGGCAAATTGCGCCGCCACCACCCAAGGCAGGGTCGGGCAGCCCTTGAGGCCGACAAAGCTGGTGTGCGGGCTGTTGCGCACCGCGCCGTAGGCGGCCAGCTTGGAAAAATTACCGGAGAGGCAGCCGAAGCTGTGGCCGGTGCGCATGTCCAGCCCGCCCCAGCGCCCTTGCAATTCATTTTCAATGGCGGCGACGTTGGGCTGATCCGTCCACGCCATGACGATGGTGTAGAACGCGCCGCTGCTCATGGCGGCGATGGCTTCCAGCACGTCCGGGTTGCCGGAGCCGCCCAAGAGCGGCGTGAGCGTGACGGCCAGGCCCGCTGGCGTGGTCTCGCCAGTGTAGTAATTAAGGCGCAGGTCGATGCCGTTGCCTTCGGCCCCCTTGTGGCGGGCGGTGAGCGTCACCACCTCGGCGGCGGCGCTGGCGGTCACGGCCAGATCGGGGCGGGCGTTGATGGCATCCGAGAGATCGCTGGCCAGCGTCTCGCCCGTGGCATTGGCCGCCACCGCGATCCGTACCGGCTGCCCGCCGATGTAGAGGTTGAGCGTTCCAGCTTCCTCTGGCGCGCCGACGAGGCTGACGCTGCCGCTGGCGGCGACGCCGAACTCGGCGTCATCCAGGGCCAGCGCCCACATGTCCGCCGTCGGGTGCGCCTTCAGCGCCGCCGGGATCATCTGCGCCAGCATCGAGCCGCGCCCGAAGTAATTGACGCCGTCGACCTCGCGGCTGACGCGGGTGAGCTTGCCCGCAGCCACCGTGCCGGTGGGCAGGCGCTGGCCAAGCAGCAGCACCCGGCGCTCCATGTCGGGCAGACCGCGCACCGCGCCGCTGTGGTCGATTTCCAGCCAGGCGCCGGGAATGCGCCAGTCGGTGGGAATGGTGAGAAAGGTAATGTTGTCGGGCATCTCAGGCTCCAGGGGAGAGGTTCAGGGATCGGGGATCAGGTATCAGCGGTTTTCCCCTTCCCCCGTTCACGGGGGAGGGCCGGGGCGGGGGCATCTGATACCTGAAGGCGCACGTCGCCGTCTTGTTCGCGGCGCAGCCAGTAAGAACTGCGCAGGACGCGCTCACCGGCGGGTTTGAGAATTTGCCCGTCGGGTTTTCTGACGCGGGCATTGTTTACAGGGGTGGCGATGACGATCATGGTTACTCCTGAAGAATCACGGCTCCGGCAACATCCGGGGCGCTCGTGGTGTGGTCGGGCGGGTCGCCCGCCCACTTTCGATGTTCCGCCTGGCCTTCGTGAGGCTCGATGTCGGTTGACTCGCGGAACACCTTGAACGCCGCCAGCGCCGTTTCGTCCAGCGCCGGGGGCAGCAGAATCCAGCCCGATGAAACGAGGCGCACAACGGCCACATGCAACTGGTTATCGGCCAGCGTCGCCTCGTTCAGATAGTCGATGCCGACTACGCTCCAGTTGATGCCACCCGCCGTGGCGCAGTCGGCCAGCGCGGCCACGGCCTCGACCATCTGGTAGAGGCCGATGGCCATGCCGTCACCCTTCCGCGCCGCTTCCTGGCCCCGGCTGTTTCTGGCGACGCAGCCGAGAGCAAAATAGAGGCGGCATGCGCCTTCCTTGACCTCGATCTGGCCGGGGGCGATGTAGACCGCCGGGGCTTCGGCCCCGAAGCGGCGCACCAGCGCCTCGCCATCGACGCCCGGCAGCGCGCCGACCACGGCCAGGCGCTGACCCAGCGGGGCGTTCTTGATCAGGGCGATGAGGCCGTCTTCGCATTCAGCCAGCATGAGCGGCCCCTTCGATGTGGGTGGTGATGAGGGCCAGAATGCTCTGCCGATCTTCATCACTGAGACCAAGGTAGGGACGGGCGGGCATGTTGACCGACTTGACGGTGGCGAAGCCGCCGCCTGCCAGCGCAAAACGCAGCGCCGCCTTCTTCTTCGGGCGAATCACGCCGCCGAATTGATGGATGGCGGCGTAGGGGCGGTTGACGCCCCACTCGGCAAAATCCGCGCTGTGGCTGGCTGAAACCGAATCGCCGAGATGTCCGTCTTTGGTCAAGGTGCGCCCGCCGCTGATTTGCGCCCGCAGGCTCGGCTGCCACTTGACGCCATCCGGCCCGGTTTCGGTATGAAACCGCAGCCTTGTGGCGGCTTCGCCGATGGCGGCGATGCCCGCCATGACCGGGCGCAGATCGCGGCCCAGCGCCGCCAGGCGGGTCAGACCGGCCTTGATGGCGGCATCGTCGATCTGGATGCCGACATCCATTACAACATCCCCCCCTGGGTGCGGCGGGCAAACAGGCGTTCCGGCCCCGCGACCTCGACCAGGCCGCCTGCCGATGGCGCGGCGCTATCGCCAGAGGCATCCGTACCGAGGCTCAACTTGCCAGAGGCGATGTCGCGCAGCACGGTGAGGGCGGCGTTGTGACGTTTTTCCAGCACCTCGGTCAGTTGATCGTCGTAGAGGTGGTAGCGGGCCAGATCGCAGGTCAAGCGGGCGATGACCAGCGGCACCGGCTTGAGCGGCGTCTGGTAGCGCGTGGCGACATAGCCGTCGACCTCGCTCTGGGCTTCTTCTATCGCTTGCTCTACCCGTGCCAACACCCCAGCCACCGCTGCCTGTTCTTCCGGCGTGTAGACCGTGAGGTCGCCGCCCGTGGCCGCCACCGCCAGCATCGCCCCGGTCACGCGGCGCGGCAGGCTGCGGTCGGCGCGCTGGGCGATTTCTTCCGGGTCGAAGCGGGCGATGAGATCGGCGGCGGTGGCGTACATGTCAGAGGACAGAGGACGGATGACAGAGGACAGAGGGGTGGTCTGTCGTCTGTTGTCTGTTGATCGGCGCTGGAACCCTCTCCCCCGCCCCTCTCCCACGAGTGGGAGAGGGGAGGCAAATGCTCCCTCTCTCCCGCTTGCGGGAGAGAGGATAAGAGAGAGGGCCGAAGCCAGCGGAAATTTTCTGATGACTGTTCACTGATTACCTTTCTGTCTTCTGTCTTCAGTCCTCTGTCTTCTGAACAGTCAGGCGGGGTTCGGCCATGATCTGGCGAAGCTGCTCGGCGGTGAAATCGGCGGCGCTGACTTCGGTTTCCGCCTTTGACCAGGCGCGACCGCCGCGCCGGAAGCCTTCGACGCTGGAGCGCACCAGCAGGCGATCAGCCTTGATTTCGTCGGACGGCGGCGCGGCGGCATTTTCAGCCGTCGCCTCCCCAGTTGGTTGCCCCCCTCTCCCGCTTGCGGGAGAGGGGTCGGGGGAGAGGGTTACGGGAGAAAGGGTCTTGGGCGTATCCGTTTTTTTAGCGGCCATGATCCACCCCCTCAAACCAGCCACGGGCAGACGAACAGTTCGACCGCCTTGAAATTGGTGTTGGAAGCCCCGGAGGCCAGTGTTTCGGCTTCGATCAGGGCGCGGGCGGCGGCGCGGTCGGCGGGGCCGACCACCAGAAGGTTGGGGGCAATACCGAGGGGCCGACCTTCGTCCGATTTCTGCGCGATCATGGCGGCGATGGCGGCGTCGAAATTGGCGGCGTTGAGCGCCTCGCGGCTGGCGTGCGCCTGCTGCCAGAAGCCGAAGCCGACATTGCCGCGAGCATCAACGCCGTAACGGTACTCGCCGCGCATGAAGACGGCCTCGTCACGCTCGTCGGTCATGGCCAGCAGCTGATAGTCCTTCTCTTTCTGGAAGATCAGCGGCTTCAGGGGGCGGCGGGTGTCGAGCAGGAACCAGGGCGTGCCGGAGCCGCCGCCGAAGTTGCTGACGGAAACCCCGCCTACCGGGTGATCGGTATCGAAAAACGGCTGGCCGTCGTAGCACTCGGCAGTGAAGCCTGCGGCGAGCAAGGCGAAAATCAATTCGTCCGGGTGAGTGGCGGCGGCATAGCCCATCTCCTGCATCAAGGGCGCGTAGATGCAGTAGTTGTCGCGCTCGATGTCCTCACGCTGTACGGCAACGGTGCTCTCGTACCGCTTGTTCTTGATGTTGTACTTCTGCGCCGTCATGTCCTTGAGGGCGCGGTCGCCGATCCATTCGCGCAGCTTGGGAAACTGGCCGAGCCAGGCGTAATCTTCCGAAGCGTTGTTCGACGGCACCACCGTCGCCACCTTCTCGTACATCGGCTGCGCCGAACGAAAACCCGTGTTGAACGCGGCCTTGTAGCCGGTGAACAGGTTATCCATGTTGCCTTTATTGATGATCATCGCCTTCTCCTCTTAAACGGCGGCCAGAAAATCTTCGGGCTTCAGGCCCAGCTTGGCGCACAGCGCCGCCTGGGCGGCATCCAGCATGGCGGGCTTGCCTGCCGGGGCGACGCCGCCGGTCTGCGTCTGCCCTGGCTTGACCACCACCGGCTGGGCGTCGATAAAGCCCTTCAAGGCGGCCAGGTCGCCAGCGAGCTTCCTCGCGTGCGGTTCGGTGGCCGGGGTGAGCTTGCCGGCGGCAAGCCCATCGGCAATCACCGCGTCAACGGCGGCCTTGACCTGCTCGGCCTTCAGGGCCGCCAGTTCGCTGGCCAGCGCAGCCTTTTCGCCTTGCAGCGCGGTGAGGGTGGCGATGGCCACATACTGCGCCGGGTCGGGCGGGGTTGCCTTCAAGGCGGCCAGTTCGCCGGATTGCGCGGCCTTCAATGCCGCCAGCGCGGCCAGCGCCTCGGCTTCGGTGGCGGTCTCGGCAAGGCCGAGCGCCTTCAACAGTTCTTTCATGGCAGGAGACTCCTTTTCAGGGGGTAAAAAATGTTGGGCCAGCGCGGTGAGCGCGGCCAGGTCAGTCAGGCCATCCAGCCCGGCATGGTTGGTCAGGGCGGCAAACAGCACGGCCAGCACGCGCCCGGTTTTTTTGTCATAAGGAAAGACCGGGCTGATGTAGCGGTATTCCCTGGCGGCGATCATGGCCGCCGCCCGCGCCGTCCATTCGACGCCGACGGCGTAGAGGCCATCGGCGCGGGCTTCGAGCTTGCCGATCCAGCCTGCGGCGGGCGCGGGCTGGCCGTTGCTCTGGGCGTTCAGGGTCTGGTGCTCAAAGTCGATCACGCGGGCGTCGGAGCGGGCGTTGAAAGCGGCGCACAACCGCGCCGCGTCCTCTTGCTCCAGCAGCCAGCCCGCCGGAACTTCCGTCGGCCTGCCGGAACCATCCGCCGCCTTGAAGCGGCCCCAGGGCAGCAAGCGAAATTCAGGAGGCGCGGAAGAAACACCGCCCGCCGCCGCCAGATCGACGGCGAGGGCGGCCAAGGCCACGGCGGAGGATGCCGTGGCGGAGGAGACAAGGGGCGCAGACACTTTGTTCATGCCGCCCAGAATGCCGGGCGGCCTGCCGGGTTTCCATTAGCGGGGATTAAAGTTTTGGGGGGGTCGCCAGAGGACTGAAGACAGAGGGGTAGTCAGTGGTCGGTTAAATGCCCCCAAAACCCCCATGCGAACGTTCGCATTGGCCGCGAACGCTGCCGGATGACCCGACATAGCCAGACGGGGGCGTTCGCGCCTCCTGGGCGCGCAAATCAGGGGACAGAGGACAGACCACAAATCCGTCCTCTGTCCTCAGTCTTCTGTCCTCTGAAACATGTCGCCCTGGCGCTTCGCCTGTTCTTCCGCGCCCACGGCCTTGATGATCTTGTATATCCAGGGCAGCGAGACCCGGTGTTTGCGGGCCAACTCGTTTTGATTGCGGCCATTGAATTCGGCATAGATTTCCCGATCCCGCTTGCTGCGCTGGCGGGAGAGGCCCATCGGGAAATAAATGCTGGAACCGCCCCAGTGCGCCGACATGCGGTCGGCAATCTCGTTGGCGCACTGGCTGGCGACATCGGCCTCGATGCAGGCTTCAACCATCACCTCGGCGGCGATTCTCACCAGATCATCGAGCAGTTCCAGCGCCGTGCTGCGCAGTTCGGTATTCACGTCGCCGCCTTGCTGGCCCTTCGACAAGGCTCAGGACAGACTCGCGCCCGCCACTTCTTCAGCGCCTCGATCACCCGGCTGGCTTGTTCGGAGGAGAGCCACTGCAAGGCTTCAACGCCGGTCTGGCGCTTGACGTAGGCGGCCAGCGCCGCCTCGGAGGGGTTCCTCACCGCCTTGGCTTCATGCAGTTCCAACCACAGGCCGCGAATCATCTTGCTCTGGGCCGCCTGGTCGAGCGGACGCGACGGCGGCGCTTTTTTGCCGCCGCCTTTACCGCCCCTGGCGCTGTGCCGCACCTTGAAGCCGCACTGTTTCATGCGGTCGAGCACGCTGTTGAGTTGCCACAAATCCATTTTGGCGGTCGAGTCATGCTTCCCAGCGCTCATCAAGAGGGCGCGGTAGGCGTCCTCGTCAAGCGCCAGATCGCGCTTGCCGACGTGGATAAGCTGGATGAGTTTGTCGCGGTAGATCATCACACACCTCGCCCCGTCAGCCGCTCGACCATCGCCCTGCCAGCATCGGTCAGTTCGTCGTCGCGGGTGATCCAGCCTTTGCGGCGCAGCGCGGCCAGGGTGAGGGCATGGCCGACAAGCCCGGAACGACCGGCCAGACCGGACCAGGATGGGCGGCGTGCAGCAATGTTCAGGAGCGCGCGACGCTGGGCCATTGAGGGCAGCGCGTGGTGTGGCGGTTGGGCGGATACGCCGCCCGCAGAGCCGCCATGCGCCCTGGTCGGAGCCGACTCGTGCCCCGGCGCTACCGGGGCCTTCGATACACCCCGGTGGCGACCCGGGAATTCTTGGGCGGCCATCACGCCACCTCCTTGACGATAGACATCGTCACCTCGGCGAGTTCGTCAAAACGATCCGCGCTCGCCTTATATCGCTCAAACACGCCCATCAATGCACGGGCCGCGCCGCCCTCGTCGGCGGCCAAAAGCCGCAGCCTGACCGTTTCGAGGGCGGACAAATAATCTTCAGTGGCATTTCGCGCCTCGGCGACGGCAGCGTATAACTGGTAGGTGCTCATCACACCCCCTCCCCGCCCAGCGCCTTGACCAGCGCCGGGAGAAACTGGGCGAGTTCGTGGGCCATCAGCGAAAAGTCGAAGTCGAGTTTTTCCTCAACCGTCGAGCCGGTGAATCCGCTCATCTCCTCGCTGAGGTAGATGAAGAACAGCCGCCGGATTTCCAGGCTATCCGTCAAGGTAAACGAAATCCGGTCGTTCCACGTCAGCGAGAGGCGCGCGGGCATCTGGCCGGTGGCGAGGTGCGCCCTGATCTCGTCGGCGATGGCGGCGTCGGTGAGCGGCTGGTTGGTGTAGCGGACGGCCTGTTTTTCATCTGCCGCCCGCAGTTCACAGTCGCGGTCGATGGTGAAGCCCGGCCCGCCTTCGCCCTTGGTCAGCCAGGCGGCCATCAGGGCGGAGGGCGCGATGGCCGGGCGCAGCAGCATGACCGGCTTGCCGCCGACGCAGCGGCAGTAGTGGGCGAGCGCCGGATCGGCAGCAGCCCGGTCAGCGAGTTCGCGCACCGTGCGGTTGATCGTCTCCGCGGGCAGGAGGCGCTGTTCGGTGGCGAAGGCGAGCAGCCAGTGACCGTTGACGGCATGGACCAGATCGCCATGCTCGCGCGGCGGCGTCCAGCCGCAAGAGGCGGGCCGGTCGGGCGGGCAGCGGGTGAACTGGCCCTGCTCCAGCCAGGCCGTCAGGTCTGCTTTGCTGAGATGATAGTCCGAGCGCAGACGGTAGATTTGCAGGTTTTTAAAGATCATGGCGACTATCCTTTCTGGCGCCGAATATCGGCGGCAAGCGCGTCGAGCAACATCTCGATTTCACACATGACGGCTTCCAGTCCGTCGGCGGTTTCTTCCAGGCTGCGGCTCCGGTCGTAGAAGAAGCGGTACACGGCTTCAAGTAACTCGTCTTTGTCCATCAAGCCACCTCCACTTCAAACGGCTCGATGACAAAGTCCTCGACGCCGGTCACGATGTTGATGCCGACGATGCCGGAGACGGCTCTGGGGTCGGCCAGCATGGCTTCCTTGTTGGGTTCTTCGCGGGCGCGGATGAAGCGCGTCAGGCCCAGGCTCCTCAAGGCGGCGAGCACTTTGTCGACGGCGCGGATGGAAACCGAGGGCGGGCGCTGCCGCCATTTGACGAGGCCGGTGATGAGGTTGGCTTCCTTGCCGCCGCCTGCGAGCAAGTGGGCGCGGTTGGCTTCGCACCAGCCCTGGATGCCGGTGGTCAGGGTGTCGATGCGCATCTTGAGGGCGTCGATGTCTTCTTTACGTGCCGCTGTGGCGGCGGCGATCTGGTCGTTGATGGTGGTTTCGATGCGGAGCAATTCGCGCTGGGCGTCGCCCAGAGCGCGGATGGCTTCCATCGTCTGTTCTTTGCTCTGGCAGACGAAGGTGGCGGCGGTGGTTTTGCGTTTGGTCATTTTTTGCAACTCCTTTTCACGGTGCGTAAGGGCTGACGCTCTGGGCGTCGTGGCGACAGGCAGGACAGAGGCGGTTGTGGTGGCCTACCGAGCGGAACTTCTTGCCGCAGCAGAGGCAGGGGCGGGTGAATTGATCGGCGACGGGCTTGTCGCCGTCCATGCGGATGCGCAGTTGGGCGGCCTTCGTTGAGATGCCGAAGGCGGCGGCGACTTGCCGGGCGTTGGCCCCGGCGGCGACCATCTCGACCAGGCGGCGGCGCATCTCGACTGTCCACGGGGCGTGGTGGTGGCGGCGGCCAGCCCTCTCTCCTATCCTCTCTCCCACAAGTGGGAGAGTGGGAGCATTTGCCTCCCCTCTCCCGCTCGCGGGAGAGGGGTCGGGGGTGAGGGTCAAGGGGCTGTCCATCACCGTCCCGCCTTGATCCAGGCCAGCCGCCACGAGAAGCCGAGGCGGCGGTAGTAGCGGAGCGCGAGGCGGAGCCGCCGGAGGAAACGGATTGGGTTCATTTCACGCCTCCTTGACAATGGCCGCGTCCACCACCGGCGCGCCGAGGTGGGCGGCGAGGTTCATGGTGGCGGTGAGCGCGTTGGCGACGGCCAGCGGGTAGGCGAGGCTGATCCACTGGGTGGCCAGTTGCCAGGTCTTGGCGCTGCCGGTTTTGTGGGCGAGGGTCAGCCGCTGGCGCAGCGCCTCGATACCTTCCGGGCTGATGACGCTGGCAAGCTCCGCCCCGACGCGGGCCAGTTTGAATTTGAGGTAGTCGGCCAACACGCTGTCGAGCGGCGGCAGTTCGACGATGTCGCAGCGTTGCGCGACTTCCCGCACTTCGGCGTTGTTCACCGCCAGGCGCTGCTTGAGTTCCGGCTGGCCGACGAGGATGATGGCAAGCAGGGGGGCCAGCCCATCGCGGATTTCGGCAAAGCGTTTGAGGTGCTTCAAGGTCGGCGTTGGCAGGCAGTGCGCTTCTTCGATCAGCAGCACATGGCGCTGTCCGGCGCGGTGACCGGCGGCGAGCAGTTGCTGCACCTGGCGGGCGCGGGCTTCGGTGGTGCGCCTGGGCGGCGTCGACGGGGCGGCGGTGGCGATGATGGCTTCGACGATGCTGGCCGATTTGAGGGTTTTGCCCTTAGCGTCGTTCTCCTCCATGTAGAGGACGGAGGGTTCGATGATGAGGACATCCCTGCCTTCGCGGGCCAGCCGATCCTTGAAGTCGGCGACGACGGTGCTCTTGCCGCTGCCGGATTCGCCGACCAGCGCCAGCAGCCCGCCGTGCCGGGCGTGCTGCCAGAGGGTTTCGCGGACGAAGCGAATGTCCGGGCTGAGGTAGACGTCGGCGGCGTCAAGGATGTCGTTGGTGAACGGGTCGGCGGCGAGCTTGAAGTGTTTTCGCGTTGCCGCGTAGAGGGTTTGTTTCTGGAGTAACATATCTTCTCCTTCAATGATGGATTGAGGAACTGGCCCCCTCTCCCCCGGCCCCTCTCCCACAAGGGGCGAGGGGAGTTGAGAGGCGGCGGGGAAACGCCCGGTGTTCGCGCATCGGGCGTTTTTCTTTTCAGCCCCTCTCCCCCTTCGACCTTGCTCAGGACAGGCTTGATGGGAGAGGGGTTGGGGAGAGGGTGGCGGCGGATCAAAAGCCCGCCGAATCTGCGTTTCAGAGGCTCCGGCGCGGCGCAGGCGGTCGCCGAGGTTGATGGCGAGGTCGGCGTTTTTCTTCGGCCAGCGCCCGTGATTGACGAGGTCGGCAAAGGTGCCTGTGGAGAGGCCGAGGGCGCGGGCGAGATGGGCTTGTTTCAGGCCAAGCGCGGCAATCAGGCGGTTGAGTTTTGAGGCCATCACTTGACCCGCCGCAAGCCCGGCTCGCCATCATGCGTGCCGGTGGCGGGCGGCAGAGCGCCCCATTGATCGGCCCAGGCCAGCGGCACATGGCCGTTGGGGAAGGCGGCGCTGATCTGCCGGTAGAGATCGGCGGGCGCGGCCTCAGAGAGGCGTTCCTTGATGGCCCGCACGGCTTCCGGCACGGTGAGCATGATCTGCACGGCAGGGGCGTCGCGGCGCATGGCGGCGACCGCCGCCGTTTCGACCTCTGCCGCCTCCGGCAACAGACGCGGCGGCAGGTCGTTCTGGCCGAGGTACGAGTGGGCGACGAGGCCCTTGCCGTCATTCAAATAGCCGAAGGGCCGGGCGTTTTCCGCGCGCTTTTTCTCGGCCTCGTCCGCCGTGACGCCCGCGCCCCAGGCGGTGGCGGCGAGTGTGTCGGCGGCGCGTTCGGAGGCAGTTTTCGGGGCGTGGGCGTATTCCTCGCCGACAA
This sequence comes from Azonexus sp., assembly GCA_031277255.1. GTDB lineage: Bacteria > Pseudomonadota > Gammaproteobacteria > Burkholderiales > Rhodocyclaceae > Azonexus. Next base: position 13,749 of record JAITMS010000029.1, on the reverse strand, counting down.
CCGGGGCCGAGAGCGGCCTGCCGTAATCATCAAACGCCTGCTCTGGCGTAACCTGCACCAGCAAGGGTTCGGCCCCCAAGCGTTCGATTTCGATGCGCAACGCCGCGCCTTGCAGCAGCAAGGGCGTCACGCGCACCTGCTGGCCGTTGCCGATAAATTCCGCCCAAGGGGTGAGGTCGTAGCTGGCGCTCTTTTTCAATTCCGGGTGGGCAAAGCTGATGGCCCGGTTCCTGACCTGCCGGGTCAATTCCTGACCCACCAGGAACCACTGGCAGACCTTATGCTCCGGCAGCGCCACCAATGCGCCGGGGTAGCGCAGGATCAACTGCCACAGATCATCGCGTACCATCGGCTCGCCAGAGGCGCGGGTGATCCGGCAATCGACATGCTCGATGCGGTTGGCGTTCCAGTCCCTCACCCAGCGGGCGGCGCTCGCGTTCAACTGCTCGACCGAATCCACCGGCTCAAAACGCAAACGGGACTCGAAATGCGTTTCCACCAGGTTGTTGCCTTGCTCCACCCCGCCCTTGGCCCAGGAGTGGCCGGTCGCGTGGGTCTGGTGATCGACGCCCAGCGCATCGAGCAAACGCCGGATGCCGTGACTCATGTTGGCGCTGCCCTTGTCCCACAAGAGCATTCGCGGCACCCCGTGAGACAGCCGATCTTCCTGCCGCCCCCAAGTGTACATGAGGAAAGCAAAGAGGCTGGCCTGGTTTTCGCCCGCCGCCTCAAAGTAGCGCACATCGACGCTGCCGCTGGCGTGGTCGTAGCGCACATAGCGCCAGACCTTCAGCTTCACCTTGTCCAGGCTGGCGGGCTTGTTTTTATAAAACTCTTCGTCGCGCATGATCGCCTGTCCCCTGGGGGTGTAGTAAATCAGGCAGAGCGAGGGGTCGATCTGGTGCAGATGGTTGGGATGGAGGCTACGCAATGTGCTGTGACTGCGGGCAGCAGCCTGGGCGGCGGCATCCAGCCGGTGCGCCCGCATCAGGGCATTGATGCGGTCTTCCGAAAGATTGACGGTGAGGCCGTTCTGGTGGGCAATGTTCATGCCCACCGCCGTTGGCAGGGTCTTTTTGCCGTTGCCGCGAATAGCCTCTTTTTTGGCGGTGGCGATGAAATGAAGTGTGGGCAGCGGCAGCGCCGTAGCGCCCGCGTCGCTCCTCTTTTTGCGCCCGGCGTCAAACCCGGCGTGGCGTTTGAGCCAGGCATAAACGGTGGCCGGGTTTTTGCCGATGCGGTCGGCGAAGCCATGCACCAGCAAAGTGGCATTGCCGTGCGCTGCCGTTTTGACGGCATCACGGAGCGCAAAGAGATCAGCGAGCAGGGCGGGCGCAAGACGGGTCTGTCCTGAGCTTTGTCGAAGGGCCATGATTGCCTCACGCCGCGTCATGGTCCTGATACATGCCCAGCGACTTGTCATAGATGTCGCGTTCTCTGGCTGTCAGCGTCTCGGCCTGCGCCAGCGCCATCTCGTAGCCTTGCGCCACATGCGCCAGCGCCGCTTCATACTGCGGGCGCTGATCTTGGGCGAGTTCATGGGCTACCTCGAACAGCTTGATGCGGCAGGTTTCCAGCTCAGAGAGGCCGGTGGCGATCTTGCGCCCGGCAGCGGCAATCTGGTCGGTGATGGGGATCAAAGCGTCCGGCCAGTCGGTGACGGCGGCAATCTTGTTACGCGTTCTGATTTGCAGGTCGCGCAGCTTTTGGGCCGTTTCGTCGAGCACGGCATCCTTGGCGGCAGCGTCGGCCTGGGCTTCGTCCAGCGCCGCCTGAGCCTCGTGGCGGGCAGCGATGAGGTCCATTTTTTCCTTGGCGTGCTTGGCGATCAGGTCTTCGGCCAGTTCGAGCAGAGTATCCTTGTCGCCCGCCTTGGCCGATTCGATCAGGGCGGTGCGCTGATCTTCCGGCAGACGGCGGAACTGGCGGAGTTCGCGGTAGCCAGCGCCAATACGGGAGAGGTTTTCCAGCGCCTCCTCGCCGAATGTGCGCAGGTTGATCAAATCCTCGTCGACTTTCTGCCGCGACATCCCAAGCGCCTGACAAAATCCGTCCCAAGTGCCGACGTCGGCGATTTTATTGCCCTCGCGATCTACCGCCGACTTGCCCGAAAACGCCCGGTACATCTTGGTTTCCTTGATTTCTCTCAGCTTTGTCAAACCGACGACCGTCGTCAGTTTTGAAATCGCGTCGGCCATTTGAATCTGGCCCCAAAGCTGGTTTGCCAAGTCCCGCTCATCGTTGTACCCGGCTTGCAACGCCGCCATCTGGTTTGCCGCCTCGGCCATCGCAGGCAGGCTCGGCACTTCGGCCTCGGCCACGGCGCTGGAAGGGTTGTCGGTAAGGACTGGTTTTCGGCCCATGAAAAATCCTTTCAAAAATCAAGAGAGACGTTGTTTCAAATTGACCAGCCGCGCTTCCGCCGCGTCGATGCTCCTGAGAATCGACAAGGCATGGCGGGCGAGATTGATGGAAGGCCGGACGCGCCCCGTCTCCGGGATGCGCTCGGCAAAGCCTTTTTCTTCCAGCGTGGCGACGTAGCGGGTGATGGCAGAAGGATCAAGGCCAGTGGCCTTGGCCAGATCGCCCGGTGCGAGGCCATTGGCGAAGTGGCCGAGCAAGACGGCCAGCACGTCAAGCGTCTTGGCGGCGGAGGCGCTCATACACAGCCCTCCGGGCCGATCTCGATCTTGACTGGGCAAAAACTCTTTCTGCCTGTCGGCAAGGCAGCGGCGGCGTTGGCCAGGCGAAGCAGTTCCTGGGCCAGAATGCGCAGTTCATCGGGTCGAATTTCCAAGCCATTGAAGGGCCGCGAGTCGAGCACGACTAGCGGCTTTTTGTCGCGGCAACGGGTGAGGGTGGCGGAGATGTTCATGCCGCTGCCTCTTCGACCACATCAAGCTCAAACGCATACATGCATTCCCTGAAGGTGCCGAAATCCACGTTGAGATAGGGGTGGTTGAGATCAGGGAAGTAGATGTCGACCACCTTGCCGCAGCGCGGTTTGCCATTGGCAAACGCCGCTCGCTCTGAGCCAGGCGTTGGGCGGACGGTTTTGCCAACCAGATTGAGGGCAGCCCTTGCTGATTCGATACTCATGTTTTTCTCCTAAACAGTGCGAAACAGTGTTAAAATCAATGGGTTAAATCAGTCATTCACTGGCAGGCCAAGGGCGATGCGCACATCGCGCCCTTCGCCAAAATTTCCGATACGGAGGCCGCGCACCACATCGGAGACAGTGCGGTAGCGGAAACCGTGTTCGGCGGCAAAGGACTTCAAAGTCTTGCCCTGCTGACGCAGGCGGTGCTTGATCTGGTTGGCGGTGGTCGGCTTGGTCATGGCATCGCTGTGATTAGCTGTTTATGGGTGTTATTTTTGTGTATTCAAATGCACAAGTCAAGGGGAATTTGTGAATCTGGATGTACAGAGAGGCGGGCGTATATCTTCTGAAAGGGCGCGGCTTGGTTTCTCGCAGCAAAAAGCCGCCGATGCCATTGGCGTAAGGCGTGAAATGTGGGCCAAGTACGAAGCCGGGTCTGAGCCTGGGGCCAATGCCCTTGCCAAGATGGCAAAAATCAACGTGGATGTTCTCTACATCCTCACCGGTCATCCCGCGTCAGCAGAAACGGTTCTTTCCAAGGAAGAACGCGCCCTTCTCAACAGCTACCGTCTTTGTGCCGCCGCCGCCCGCAAAAATCTCCTGCAAACCGCCGCGCTGCTGGCGGCGGGACTGGAGGCGGAGCGCGCGCCGAAGCAGCGCATCAAGATTAAAGCGGGAGGCCACGCGGCTGGCCATGATTTGACAATCAGGGAGAAGATCGAATGACACAAACTCGGAAAGTTGCCAGTAAGCGCGGCCACGCAACTGGCCGTGATCTGCGTATAGGCGACAATCAACAGGTGGTCGTGAACATCATCAACATGGCTTCGGGTCTATCATCGCAAAAACGTAAGGCGACTCCAGAACAGGCGGAAATTCTGGCGCTGATCAAAGACATGCCGGAACGAAATCAGGTGCTTGAATTCATGAAGCGCGAGTTCGGCACCGGCTTGGTGATAGACATCGAAGGCCGTGAGCTATACCGCGTTCGCCGTTATGCTGAAACCGTGCGAGAAAGAGGATCAAACCCCACTGGCAATCAAGATCCAGAGGTGAAGTCATGAGGCGGCTACAGATATCGGTGATTGGCACGCTGCTTGCGGCATCTGTCATTACTGGATGTGGTCAATCTGACAATGAATCCGGCGGGGCCGGTAATGGTGGTGATCGCACCTTGTCTTTCCGCACGCCCCCCGGCCTGAGCGATGCCGATATGCCCAAGATCACAGCCGCCTCGGTCGCCTTGGTCAAGTCATGCCCCGGTGTGGTGAAGTACTGGGATGATCTGGCTCAACAAGGGTTCACCAGTTCGACTCATGCCGATTCTGACGATGCCGAACAAATGGGCTGGGACAAGGTGGTAGCGATTGAGATGGCAGTCAGCGATAAGCCCAAGAGCATCCCGGTAGAGTGGAATGCGAGAGGAGAGCATTGCTTTTTTCGTATTGGGACAGAGTACCCGCCGGGTGTCAGCATTACAAAAACACCCTGTATCGCCGTCTGCCTGGACAAAGCGGTACCAGCCAAAACCAACAACACTGTTATTCCTGTCGAGTCAGACGACGCGGAGCCTACCGATGCCGATGCAAAAAAACAGGCGATGCGAATGGAGCGAACGCTGGCACAGGCCAAGGACGATTTTATGGCGGTGATTAAAAGCGGGAATCGGGACGTCTACTGGCCAACGATTGAAGACCCTGTTCGGCTCGCACTCAAGTTCTGGCGTGAAGACAATCTCAGATACCGTGCGCTGTTCCCGTATAGCCGTTGCCGCCACGCTGCAACGGCCCTGCTTTCATATCGTGGCGCTTGGTCACGTAATGACCCGGACAAAAGCTGGCTTAACGATGCCGCAAAGACCTTTCAAAAAGAATATAAAGCGTGCCAGCAAGCCATAGCCAAGCCAGATTTGAGCCTGAAGAATATCCAGTGACCCGCCTTCTCCCCATCCTCCTCCTTTGCCTTGCTGGCGCGGCTCAGGCGGGCGCGTTGCCCTGCGGTCAGGACAAGGGCGGCGTCAGCCATTGCGAAGGCATCAAGTTTGTATGCAACGATGGCGGCGTCAGTGCATCAAGGCGGAAATGTCCGGCGGGGATATTCGGCACGAAACCTGCCCCCAGGCCGGAACAGACCGCTGATGCCCAATGCGGCTCGCCAGAAACAAACGCACCAGCCCTTGATGACCGGCCCGCCTGTAATGTGCAGGTGGGGTTTTCGCCGGAAGGTTCGGCCTCTGCACTGGTTTTGCAAAAGATCGCACAGGCGCGGCAATCGATACGCTTGGCGGCTTATTCCTTCACTGCGCAGGATGTGGCGCAGGCGCTAGTCGAGGCCAGAAAGCGAGGTGTGGATGTGCGGGTTATCGTGGATGACCGGGGCAATCACAGCAAAGCCTCTCAGGCTGCACTCACCCTGCTGGTGCAGGCCGGAATCCCTACGCGCACGGTGAGCGCCTATGCCATTCATCACGATAAATACATGGTGATCGACGGCAGCACCATAGAATCCGGCTCCTTCAATTACACCCGCAACGCAGAACGCCGCAACAGCGAGAATGCGCTCACCATCAGCGAACAGCCGACGCTGGCCCGGCAATATCTGGAGCATTGGCAGAGCCGCTGGGATTTGGGCAAAGACTGGCCACAGGGCTGAAAATAGCTTGTTCCCCTGTGTGGGTATTGCCCGCCTCCGCCCCTGAATCGCCCTGATTCGCCTCAATCTTTAATCCCCGCTAATGGCGACTCCCTGGCCCCGTGCGCGACACTGGGCGCATGGCTTCCCACCCCATATGCGGCGCTTGCCGCCACTTCTTTCCTTCTGAACGCGCCGCCCAGCGTGCCGTGCTGGCGGGCTTCGGCTATTGCCACGCCACTGCCGAGCCGCTGACGCGCGCCCGGTTCTTCCGGGCCGATCAAACCTGTTGGCAAGAGCCGCAGCGTTTTGAGGTGCGAACCTCACCCCCGCCCCCTCTCCACAAGTGGAGAGGGGAGGCAAATGCCCCCTCTCTCCCGCTTGCGGGAGAGAGGCTGGGAGAGAGGGGATGTTGTGGCTGACAACGCTGCCCGCCTGAAGATTGCTGCCGCCATTGCCATTGGCCTGGCGATCCCCGCCGAGGGGCTGCGGCAGGTGGCGTACCGCGATCCGCCGGGCATTCTGACGGTGTGCTACGGCTCGACCCGCAACGTTGATCCGGCCAGGACATACAGCCTGGCGGAATGCCGGGCGCGGCTGGATGCCGATATGCGGGTGGCGATTGAGGCTGTTGAGCGGTGCGCGCCGGGGCTGCCGGAGCCGGTGCTGGCGGCGTTTGGCGATGCGGTTTACAACCTGGGGCCGGGGATCGTTTGCGATAGGGCGAAATCGACGGCGGCGCGGCTACTGGCGGCAGGCGATGTTGAGGCGGCCTGCCGGGAGTTGCCGAAGTGGAACAAGGCGCGGGTCGGTGGGGTGATGGTGAGTTTGCCGGGGCTCTCAAAACGGCGGGCGGCGGAGATGGCGGTTTGTTTGGAGGGGTTGCCGCCTCGGCCCATTACACCCTCTCCCCCTTCGACAAGGCTCAGGACAGGCCCGGCCCCTCTCCCATCAAGGGAGAGGGGAGGAGGTGCGCCGTGATTGATCTGGCCATTCTTCCGCCGTGGGCCAGAGTGGCGCTGGTGGCTGTTGTGGCGGCGTTGTGCTTTGCCGCTGGCTGGATGGTCGAGGGCTGGCGCAAGGATGTTGAGATCAGCGCCCTCAAGTTCGAGCAACAGCGGCAGCGGGGTGAGGCATTGAATGCGGCGCTGCTTCGGCTTTCCGCCGCCAATAAGGCTAACGAAAAACTGGTCGCCGATCTGGCTGCCGCCGATAACGCCCGCACTCAACTTGCTGAGGAGAAAAACCGTGAAATCCGCCGTCTCTCAACTGGCCGCCGTTGCCTGGATGCTGCTGTTGTTCGGGTGCTCAACGCCGATGCCGCCGCCAGTCTGCCCCCGGCCCGATCCGAGCCTGTACCAGCCGATGCCGCCTTTGCCTCCGATACCGATGTCGCGCTCTGGGCGCGAGCCTGCCGCGACCGCTACGACACTTGCCGAGGGCGACTTGAGGCGATCAACACCTTCTACCGAGATTCGCATGAGTGACGAGGCCGACCGCGCCAGTGAGCGGGAGGAGGCGTTTCGGGTGGGGGCGCTGGCGGCGCAGGCGCGGCGTTCAAGCCATGTCGGCGAGAGTGCCGAGGATTGCGCGGTCTGCGACGAACCGATCCCGGAGGCCCGCCGTCGGGCGCTGCCGGGGGTGCAAACGTGTATCGAGTGCCAGGCGGCGCTTGAGTTTTCGACGAGGGTCAAAAGATGAGCATACAGGTTGAGTTCTGGGAGTTGGTCAAGCTGCTGCTGGCCTTTTTCGGGTTTTTGTTCGCCGCCGGAAAGCTCCTGTTGATGCAGATTGAGCGTCGTCTGGACGAGCGGTTCACGGTGCTGGAGGAATCCCGCGAGCAGGCGGGCAAGCACTGGGATGAACGCTTCGCGGCCATCGAGGGCCAGCGGCGGCGCGAGTCGGAAGGCTGGTCGGCGCTGGAGCGGGAGTTTTTGAAATTCCAGGCGGATTTGCCCTTGCAGTACGTCCGCCGCGAAGACTATGTGCGCGGCCAGAGCGTGATTGAGGCCAAGCTGGACGCGCTGTACAGCAAGCTGGAGTTGGTGCAGATCAAGAGGAATCACAATGGCTGATATTGAGAAAGACCGCCGCGAGCGGCTGCGCTGGCATCTGCTGCGGATGCTCGACTGGAACCGCCCGTACACGATGCCGGATGTGCGGATGTGGGAAATCGCCACGGCCAATTTCCCGGATACGACGGTGATGGAAATCCGCCGGGAACTGGATTATCTGGCGGATCGGGAACTGGTCTCGCTGGAAAAACCGCAGTCGAACCCGTGGTGCGCCAACCTGACCCGGTACGGCGTCGACGTGGTGGAGTACACGGTCGATTGCCAGCCAGGCATTGCCCGCCCGCCCAAGTTCGGCAATCTGTGATGGCCCGGCGCTCAAGCATTGATGGCCTGCCGCCGGAGGTGCGCCGCTGGCTGGAACGCGCCTTGCAGGATCAGAATTTCAGCGGCTATCAAGCTCTGGAAACCGTGCTGCGGGAACAGGGCTACGCCATCAGCCGTTCGGCGATTCACCGTTTCGGCAAAAAAATCGAGGATCGTTTTGCCGCCATCAAGGCCAGCACAGAGGCGGCGCGGTTCTTGACGGAAGGCGCGGCGGATGACCAGGATGCCCGCAGCGAGGCGGTGATCGCCCTGGTGCAGACGGAATTGTTCGAGAGCATCGTCAACCTGCAAGCGGCGGGTGATGAGGAACTGGAACCCGCCGAGCGCATCGGCCTCTTGTCGAGCGCGGCGAAGAACATCGCCACGCTGGCGCGGGCCAGCGTCAATCAGAAGAAATTCCGGCTGGCGGTGCAGGAGAAGGTTGCGGCGGCGGCGGACGCCGTTGAACGGATTGCCAGCCAGGGCGGCCTGTCGGCTGGGGCGGTGGATGAGATTCGCCGCAGCATTCTTGGTATTGCGGTATGACCGGGGCTGGCCCGCTGCTTGCCGCGCTCACGCCGACGGCGACCAATGATGCGCCGCCGCCGGTGCTACTGGGTTATCAGCAGCGATGGGTGGCGGATGGGTCATTACTCAAAATTGCCGAGAAAGGCCGACGCATTGGCCTGACCTGGGCCGAGGCCGCTGACGATGTGCTGATTGCTTCTGGTAACGAGGGTTCCAATGTGTTTTACATCAGCGCCACACAGGACATGGCGCTGGAATACATCGAAGCCTGCGCCATGTGGGCGCGAGCTTTCAATCTGGCGGCGGGGAGAATCGAGGCGGGCATTTTTCAGGACGATGGCGACAAGGAGATCAAGACGTACCGCATCGACTTTCCCAAGTCGGGCCGACGCATCGTCGCGCTATCTTCCCGACCGGCCAACCTGCGCGGCAAGCAGGGGGTGGTAGTGATTGACGAGGCGGCCTTTGCGCCCGATCTCGCCGGTCTCCTCAAGGCAGCAATGGCGATGCTGATGTGGGGTGACAAGGTGCGCATCATCAGCACCCATGACGGCGACGACAATCCGTTCAACGAACTGGTGGGTGAAGTCCGCGCGGGGAAACGCAAGGGGAGCGTGCACCGCATCACCTTTGCCGATGCGGTGGCCGATGGCCTCTATCGCCGTGTCTGTTTGCGCAAGGGCAGACCGTGGAGCCAGGAAGCCGAGGATGCCTGGGTAAGCGACGTGCGCAACTTTTACGGCAATGACGCCGAGGAAGAACTGGACGCCATTCCGGCACGCGGCGGCGGCACCTACCTGCCGCTGGCCTTGCTGGAAGCGCGGATGACGCCAGTTGGCGAAGCAGCGCCGATTGTACGGATGCGCTGGCCAGTGGAATTTTCTCTGCTGCCGGAACCAATGCGCGCGGCGGAGGTAGTGGCGTGGTGCCGGGAACATCTGGCGCCGATCCTCGCCAGTCTCGACCGTGAGCGTCGCCACGGCTTTGGCGAGGATTTTGCCCGCGAGGGCGACCTGACCGTCATCACGGTGCTGGAAGAAGGGCGCGATCTGGTGCGCCGCCCCCGGCTGGTGGTGGAGTTGGGCGGCTGCCCTTTTGCTCAACAGCGGCAAATATTGACTGTGATCGTTGGCAGCCTGCCGCGTTTTTTCGCCGGGGCGCTTGATGCGGGCGGCAATGGCGCGGAATTGGCGGAATACGCCGCCGATACCTGGGGCCACAGCCGCATCGAGCAGATCAAGCTCTCGGACGCGTTTTATCTGGAAAACATGCCGAAGTTCAAGGCGGCGCTGGAGGACGCGACACTCGATGGCCTGCCGCGCGATGATCAGTGCCGCGATGATCTGCGGGCAATCAAGAAAATCAGTGGTGTCCCCAAGCTGGGCCGCAACAAGACGCAAACCGCCGATGGCAAGCGGGTGCAGCGACACGGCGATTTTGCCATTGCCCTGTTTCTTGGCCATTACGCGATGACGCGCGAGGGTGAGCCGGGCCGCTGCGACGGTTTCATCCCCATCCCGCGCCGCCAGACTGACGCCGCCCGCAACGATGACTACAGCGGCGACAGCCGCAGGATGTTCTGATCATGCCCAAAATCCTCGATCAATACGGCAAGCCCATCGACACCGGGAAGCTCTCCGAGCCGCAGACCAGCCGTATCACCGCCCTGGAAAACCGCTACCTCACGCCGATGCTGGGCGGCCTCACGCCAGCGCGGCTGTCGGCCACAATGGCCGCCGCCGACAATGGCGACCTGGTGGCGCAGTACCGCCTGTTCGCCGATATGGAAGAACGCGACGCCCACCTGCTCTGCGAAATGGGCAAACGCAAACTGGCGGTGATGAATCTCGACTGGGACATCGTGCCGCCGAGGAAGGCCAGCGCCGCCGAGAAAGCCCACGCTGAATGGGTCAAGGAAGTGCTGATCGACGCGGTTGATCCGCTGGAAGATTTATTGCTTGCCCTGATGGACGGCATCGGCCACGGTTTTGCCCCAGTTGAGCTGGTCTGGCGGCGCGAGGGGGACGAGATGCTGCCGGAATTTCTCCCCCGCCCGCAGGAGTGGTTCCGCCTCGACCTGCTGCGCCGCGACTTGCGCCTGATCGACGACAGCCCGGACGGGGCGGCGCTGAATCCCTTCGGCTGGGTGCTGCACACCCACGGCAAGCCGAAGACCGGCTATCTCGGACGCATGGGCCTGTACCGGGCGCTGGTCTGGCCCTTCATCTACAAGGCGTATTCACTGGGCGATCTGGCCGAGTTTCTCGAAACCTATGGTCTGCCGATTGTGCTGGGCAAGTTCTACCAGGGCGCGAACGATGAGGAGAAAGCCAGCCTGATGCGGGCCGTGACCGCCATCGGCCATGACGCCCGCGCCATCATGCCTGCCGACATGAGCATCGAGATTCAAAAGGTGACCGGCAGCGGCGACAGCGCCCCGCATCTCGCCATGATCGACTGGGCCGACCGGGCGCAGAGCAAGGCCATTCTCGGCCAAACCACATCAAGCGAGGCCAAGGCCACCGGCATGGGCAGCGGCGTCGCCGACCTCCATGCCGAAGTGCGCGACGACATCCGCAACGCTGACGCCCGCCAGATCGCAGGCACCATCACCCGTGACCTGATCTACCCGCTGCTGGCCTTGAACCGGGGCGGGCTGGATAGCCTCGCCCGCTGCCCCCGGATGGTGTTCGATACCGGTGCGCCCGAAGACATGGCGGCTTTTGCCGAGGCCCTGCCCAAGCTGGTCGGCATCGGTATGAAGATCGCCCCCGCCTGGGCGCATGAGAAATTGAAGATTCCCGAAGCGGCGGCAGGCGAGGAAATTTTGCAGGCGGCTTCCGCCATGCCGCCGATGCTGCCGGAAGAAGCGCCAGAACCGCCCCCCGCTGCGCTGGCTGCGCTTTCCTCCCCTCGCCCGCTTGCGGGAGAGGGGTTGGGGGAGAGGGCAAACCCGGCCAACGATCCACTCGACACCCTGGCCGACGACATGGCGGGCGAATGGGAACCCGTCATGGAACCACTGGTTTCGCCCATCCAGCGGCTGCTGATGGAATGCCGGAGTCTTGAGGAATTCCGCGAGCGGCTACCGGAATTGCTGGCGACGATGAACCCCGACGCCCTGGCCGAACTGGTCGCCCAGGGCAATTTCGCCGCCGCGCTGTGGGGTGGCGTCCAAGGGCGATGACAGTACCGCGCCTTTCCACCGTATTCGGCCTGACCCCGGAAGCTGCCGTCGATTTCTTTCGGCAAAAGGGCTTCAAGATCGGCTTTGACCACCGTGATGTCTGGCAGGCCGAACATCAGGCCAGCTTCACGGTGGCCAAGGCCATGCAGCTCGACCTCTTGCGCGACATCCGCGCCGCTGTTGATGACGCCATTGCCAACGGCACAACCTTTGAGGATTTCCAGAAGAACCTCAAACCCTTGCTGGTCAAACGCGGCTGGTGGGGCAAAAAGGAGATGGCCGACCCCTTGACCGGCGAGGTCAAGGCGGTACAACTCGGCAGCCCGCGCCGTTTGAAGGTGATTTACGACACCAATCTGCGTACCGCCCATGCCGAGGGCCAGTGGCAGCGCATCCAGGCCAGCAAGGCGGCGCTGCCCTTCCTCATGTACAGCCACACGCCGAGCAAGTGGGAACGCCCGGAACATGCGGCATGGGATGGCCTCATTTTGCCGGTCGATGACCCGTGGTGGCAAACGCATCTGCCGGTCAAGGCTTGGGGCTGTAAATGCCGGGTCATTCCGCTGACAGAGGCTCAAGCCGCCAAACAGGGCGGCCCCCATCAGGCTCCGGCCAGCGAGATGCGTGAGTACGTCAACAAGCGCACGGGCGAAAAACAGATGATCCCGGCAGGGATTGATCCGGCCTTCCACTACCCGCCGGGCGGGCGGCGGGAGAATCTGGACAAGATGCTTTCGGACAAGATCGCTGCGCTGCCGCTAGACCTGAGACAGGCGGCGGAGAGGCAATCACCGTCTGGTGAGGAACCAACCTTCACCCCCGAACTGCGTGAACAAATCCGCCAGAACATGCAGAGCGCAGCAGGCGACGGGCTACCGCTGGGCGTCGCCAGAAACGCCGCCCTGTATGTGGTCGGGCAGGGCATCAAAGACAAGGCTGAGCATCTGATTGCGTTTGACGCGGCGAGCGGGAAGGAGATTGAACGGTTTAGCAGCGGGATACGAGGTGAAGTTGCCATACCGCCAAAGACTTGGGACTTGCTCAATAATAAAAATGCCCGTGTGAACATCCATCACAACCATCCGGATTCGTATTCTCTGTCTGGCAAAGACCTCGATAAGCTAGCCTATCCAGGCGGTTGGAAGGTCGTGGCGCATGGGCATGATGGCTCGGTATTCTCGGCGGCAAAGATTCCCGGCATGGCCAAGCACATCGAGAAGGCCCATAGTGCAGCCTTGGCCGCAGTGATTCAGGATGCCAAACTGTTCCGGGTTCGCACAGAAGGCGTCCGCGCCCACTTGGTCAATCTGGCGCTGGCAAGGGCGGGAGTCATCAAGTATGATTTCACCCTGTCGTCGGGGCTGCAAGCAATCATGGATGCGGCTCCCGCTACCTACGACAGAATCATCGCCGATGCTGTTGCCGCTATTACCCGTGAGATCGCGCCGTGAAAAGGTACTTGATCGACCCACCCTGTGACTGCTTCTCCAGCCTGGAAAAGTTGAACGCTTGGCGCGATCACCTTCTGAAGCGGCTTGCTGAAGAACCGGACTCCATAGACCACCAAGATGCACTCGCCGATGTCGACCGCGACATCAAGTGGCGCTCTACCGAAGGCACCTACCTCGACGAACCGGCTACCGAACAGGCGTAACTCCCCTGTCAAAAACCGGCCAACCGTAGCCGCCGGGTGATTTTCACCCCTTGCAAAAGCCTTGCAATCCCCCCTCCCGTTTCATCCCACCCCATCCCGCCCCATCCCGATTTATCGCACTTCCCGCCCCCCATTTATCTCACCTCTGTTCAGGTGAGCGACTTCATCGAGAAATATCTGCATGCACACGCTATTGACGTGAGGCAGTACCAAGGAGTCGAACTGTCCATCTTGTGGCGAGACTGCGCCGTAGGCGTAAACGTACTGATGG
>JAITMS010000146.1 GCA_031277255.1 Azonexus sp. | reverse complement strand
CCGGAATTGGGGCGGTTGAACCGGCGTGAGATCAGCAAGCTGGTCGGCGTCGCGCCATTGAACAAGGATAGCGGCAAGATGCGTGGCAAGCGCGGTATCTGGGGCGGACGCGCCGATATACTGAACAGAGGTGAGATAAATCGGTGGGGGGAAGTGCGATAAATCGGGATTTTTTTGGATTTATCGGGATGGGGAGGCGGGGGATTTGAAAATTGTTTGCAGCCTGTGAAAATCGGGGCGGCGGGGTTTTATGTCAGTCGAGGGCCTGGCGGAGGTAGTTGTCGAGGATGTCGAGTACCGCAGTTTTGTCGGATTCGGAGAGGCCAAGGAAGGGGCGGGCGGGGATTTTGCCGTTGCGGGAGCCGAATTGGTGGACGGCAGCGCCGCCTTCCCACTCACCAGAGAAGCGGTTAGTGCCAATCTCGACGCCCATGCGATCCGTGGTCAGTTGATGGTGGATCGTGTCTTGCAGGATGCCGCTGTCGATGAGTGGTTTCATGCTGCGCCCGGCGCTTCGGCCTATCTCATTGAGGCGTGACAGCACGGTGGCCGGGGCGATGGGCTTCCAGCGGGAGCCATCGGGGGCAGTGCTGGCGGCGAAATGCTGTTTGGTCTGCTCAGTGATTGTTTCGCCGATGGCATCGAGCGCCCCAGAGGGATCGCCGATGCGGCGCATGATCTCGTCGAGGCGGGCGTTGATTTCCCGGTCGTTGACTTCGATGGTGATGCGGTCGGTCATGGCGGTTGTGTGATGGGTTTCGCTACGCTCTACCCATCCTACAGGCGGGCCTCGGCCTGTCTGGCGGCACGCTCGGCAGCCAGTTCGTCGAGATAGCGGCCTTCTGTCGAGCGCCAGGCGATGTCGTGCTCGACATCGGCGAGGGCATCCTGATGATCTTTGGAGTCTGGTTCTTCGCGCAGCCGACCCAAAAGATACTCGCGCCAAGCGTTGAGCTTTTCCAGACTGGAAAAGCAATCGCAGGGCGGGTCGATCAGGTAGATATTCATTTGGCAATCTCGCGTCGGATGGCGGCAACCGCATCAGCAACAAGTCTATCGTAAGTAGCTGGCGCGGAATCGACCATCGCCTGTAGGCTGGGCGACAGGGTGAAATCATACTTGATGACACCGGCCTCGGCCAGCGCCCGATTGACCAGATGCGCTCGGATGCCTTCTGTTTCAACACGGAACAGTCTACTGTTTTCGATAACTGCCGCATTGGCCGCACTGTGCGCTCTTTGGATGTGCCGGGCCATGCCAACGATTCTTTCCGCCGAATATACTGAGCCATCATGCCCATGCGCCACGACCTTCCAGCCGCCGGGATAGGCCAGTTTGTCGAGGTCTTTGCCCGACAATGAATACGAATCCGGGTGGTTGTGATGCAAAATGGTGCGGGCATTCTTGTCGTCGAGCAAGGCTCGCGTCTTTGGCGGAATAACGACCTCGCCATACGCCCCGCTGGTGGTTCTCTCAATCACCCTCCCCGTCACCGCATCAAACGCTACCAGATGCTCGGCCCCATCCCTGATCCCCTCCCGCACCACATGTAGCGCCGCATTTCTGGCAACGCCCGCTGACAGCCCGTCTCCCGCCGGGCCTTCCATGTTGCGGCGGATTTGCTCGCGTAGCGCCGGGGTCATCGCGGTCGCGGCGGCAGGCCGGGCAGCAACCGAGGACAAAAAATCGCTCGCCAGCCGCTCCGGCAGCTTGGCCGCCTTCTCCTTCACCAGCCGGGCTATTTCATCCCCCATACTGGCCCCCGGCGCATAGCCCCAGCCCTTGCCGATGCCGACCTGCTCGCCGGTACGCGGGTCGATGGCGTCCCAGCCTTCTGGCGGCGCGGTGGCGTCGCCGTCTTTGGGGCCGGTGACGGCGGTGACGCGGCAGCGGCAGCCCCAGCCGTTGGGCGGGAAGTGGGTTTGCCAGAAGGGGTGATCGCGCGGCAGGGTGAGGCGCATGTTGCCCCATCGTTGATGCAGAGGCCGGGGGTTCAAAGTGCCATCGACATGCACATAGCGCCAGTAGGGCAGAATGCGGGCCAGGCGCGGGTCATTCAGTTGCGCCCAGCGGCCAGCGGCGTAGCTGGTGCGCAGGTTGGTTTCGTAAATGACCCGTGTCCGCCAGGCGAATCCTTCTGGCGTGCCTTCGCCCGTCCAGCCTGTCCAGCCGTGCTTGGCGACGATGGCGCGGAAATCCTTGCGGAAAGTCCTGAGCGTGGTGCCGGTTGAGATGGCTTTGTCGACCGCCTGGCGCAGATCGTCGAGCAGATCGGCCTTGGTCGCCCCGGCGACGACCCAGGAGCGGTCATGGGCGGATTTGGTGATGTCATCCCATGCGGCGGTCGGCAGATTGATCTTCTGGCGGAAGAATTCGATCTGCTCGGCAAAGGGCAGATCGAAGCCGAAGGCGAGGCCGGGTTTTCTACTGGCCACCCAAAACCTCGGCGCGACCGCGCAGGTCGATGGCGGCGAGCGCGGCGCTCATGGCCTCGACCATGTCATCGGCGGGCAGATCGTTGAAACTGGCGAGCAGCAGTTCGCGGAATTCTTCGAGACTCCCGGCTTGGGCGAGCAGGGTTTCGACCTACTGAGGCAAAGAGTATGGGGCCAAAGGGGCGCTGGAGGTAATGACGATGGCGTTTCAGACGGTGCTTGGTGGTTACAGGCTGAAAAAGCTCTAGATAGTGTCGTCAATAGATTTTCAACCAAAGAGCCAAGCATCGAATTTGGACGGCGGCGAGGAATGAAGAAGCGTTTTTGGCATATCGGGTGGCAATGCCGCGCCAGCGCTTGAGG
>JAITMS010000145.1 GCA_031277255.1 Azonexus sp. | reverse complement strand
CGTGCCGCAAGGCGCTTACTGCGTTTTTGTCTTCAAAAAGGAATTGCTGCGGATTCCGGTGCTCGGCTGGGGGCTGGGGGCGATGAAGATGATTTCGATCGACCGCGGCGACGGCAAGGCGGCGCTTGAACAGGTCGTGAGCCAAGGCCGCGAGCGGCTGCAACCGGGTTACTACATCGTCATTTTCCCCGAAGGCACGCGCGTGCCGCCGGGCGAAAAGCGGCGCTACAAGGTGGGCGGCGCTTATCTGGCGACGCACGTCGGCTGCAAGGTCGTGCCGGTCGCTCACAATGCCGGCGAATTGTGGCCGCGCAACGCTTTTCTCAAAAAGCCGGGAACCATCACCTTGAGCGTCGGCCCGGCCTTTGACGCCACCGGCCTCACCGAAAGCGAGGTCAACCGCCGCGCCGAAGCCTGGATCGAGGCCGAAATGCACCGCCTCGCCCCGCACCGTTACTCCGATGTTCAGCATAACGCGACCTGACAGCGCGCCGCCGGAAGCCGAGCGGCAGATCGAACTCTCCGGGCAGCCGGTCGCCTATCGCCTGCGCCGCAGTCGGCGGCGCACCATTGGTCTGGCCATCGACCAGCGTGGCTTGCGCGTCAGCGCCCCCTGGCGCGCCCGTCAGGGCGACATCGAAACCCTGATCCGCCGCCACGGCCAGTGGGTGCTCGACAAGCTCGCCGCCTGGCGCGAACGGCCTCCGGCCGCGCCGCTGGCGATCGGCGACGGCAGCATCCTGAATATTCTCGGCGAACCGCTGCCGATCACCGTCACGCCAGCCCGCCGCGCCCGCTGGCAGTGGCGGGATGATCGCCTTGATCTCTCTCCCTCGCCCGCCACCGACGCCCGCGCCCTGCTCGAAAAAGCACTGCGCGACAAAGCCAGAAGCGTTTTGGCCCAACGCCTGGCCGACCACGCGCCGCGCCTTGGCCTCGCCGCGCCGCCGCTGCGTCTCTCATCCGCCCGTACCCGCTGGGGCAGTTGCAGCGCCCGTGGCGGCGTCGCCCTCAACTGGCGGCTGATGTTTCTGCCGCTGCCGCTGGTCGACTACGTCGTCTGCCACGAACTCGCCCATCTCAGGGAAATGAACCACAGCCCGCGCTTCTGGGCGCTGGTCGAACGGCTCTGCCCCGACTGGCGGGCGCAGCGGCAGGCGCTGCGGGCGGTCAGGCTCGATCATTGATTTCTCAACCACGTCATCATTACCACCATGCGCATCCTTCACACCATGCTCCGCGTCGGCAACCTCGACCGCTCGCTCGCCTTTTACACCGAAGTGCTCGGTATGCGCCTCCTGCGCCGTCAGGATTACCCGGCGGGCCGCTTCACCCTGGCCTTCGTCGGCTACGGCCCGGAAAGCGAGGGCGCGGCGATTGAACTCACCCACAACTGGGACACCGCCGCCTACGATCTCGGCAACGCCTTCGGCCACATCGCGCTGGCTGTACCCGACGCCGCCGCCGCCTGCGCCGAAATCAAGCGTCGCGGCGGCAAGGTCGTGCGCGAAGCCGGGCCGATGCAGCACGGTTCGACCATCATCGCCTTTGTCGAAGACCCGGACGGCTACAAGATCGAGCTGATCGAGGACAAGGCTTGGAACCGGTAACTCAATACCACTGCCCACCAACTACCGTTCGCCCTGAGCCTGTCGAAGCCTGTCCTGAGCCATGTCGAAGGGGGCGGTGCGGAGCAAAGGAAAATGATGACCAAACCCCGCCCCGACTCCGCCGCGCAAGCCCTGGCCGAAGCCACGGCCAGGGCGATGTGGGCGCGTGACCGCGCGGCGCAGGCGCTGGGCATCGAGATTGTCCGCGTTGCCCCCGGTCGCGCGCTGGCGACCATGATGGTGCGGCGCGACATGGTCAATGGCCTCGCTATCTGCCACGGCGGCCTGATTTTCAGCCTGGCCGACACCGCTTTTGCCTATGCCTGCAATACCTACAACCGGAATACCGTGGCCGCGGCCTGTCACATCGACTTTCTCAATCCGGCCAAAGAGGGCGAAACGCTGGCCGCCGCTGCCGTCGAACGCGCGTTGTCGGGCCGCACTGGCGTTTATGACGTTACGGTGCGCGTCGGTCGGCGTACTATTGCGCTGTTCCGGGGCAAGAGCTACCGCATCGCTGGCGAAGTCATGGCCAGCCTGGAAGAAGCGGCGCGGTAAAGCGCCTGAAATATCAAAGTTACGAGGGGAGAAAACCAGCATGACCGTCAAAAAAGCCCAGCCCGGCGAACTCGACCCGATTGAAACAGCCAGCCGTGACGAAATTTCGGCCCTGCAACGGCAGCGTCTGCAATGGTCGGTGCGCCACGCCTACGACAATGTCGCGGCCTACCGCCAGAAGTGCGAGGCCAGGGGCGTGCACCCCGACGATCTGAAATGCCTGGCCGACCTGGGCAAATTCCCCTTTATGACCAAGGACGACATGCGCGACAACTACCCGTTCGGCCTCTTTGCCGTGCCGCGCCAGCGGATCGTCCGCCTTCACGCCTCCTCCGGCACCACGGGCCGGTCGGTGGTGGCTGCCTACACCCAAAAAGACATCGACAACTGGGCCGCGCTCGTCGCCCGCTCGATCCGCGCCGCCGGTGGTCGCGCTGGTGACATGGTGCATGTCGCCTACGGCTACGGCATGTTCACTGGCGGCCTTGGCGCCCATTACGGGGCCGAACGCCTCGGCTGCACGGTGGTGCCGATGTCGGGCGGGCAGACTGAAAAACAGGCGCAGCAGATTCTCGATTTCCAGCCCGACATCATCATGGTCACGCCCTCCTATTCGCTGGTCATCGCCGAGGAATTCGAGCACATGGGCCTTGCGCCCGATCAGATTTCGCTCAAGGTCGGCATTTTCGGGGCCGAGCCGTGGGGCGAGGGGATGCGCGCCGAAATCGAGAAAAAACTCGGCATCGACGCCGTCGACATCTACGGCCTGACCGAAGTCATGGGGCCGGGCGTCGCCAGCGAGTGCATCGAAACGAAGGACGGCCCGGTGGTCTGGGAAGACCACTTCTACCCCGAAATCATCAATCCCGAAACCGGCGAGGTGCTGCCCGACGGCGCTCAGGGCGAGCTGGTCTTCACTTCGCTGACCAAGGAAGCCTTTCCCGTCATCCGTTACCGCACCCGCGATCTGACCCGGCTGCTGCCGCCGACCGCCCGCGCCTTTCGCCGCATCGGCAGAATCTTCGGGCGCAGCGACGACATGCTGATTATTCGCGGCGTCAATGTCTTCCCCTCGCAGATCGAGGAGCAAATCCTGCGCGACCCGCGCCTCTCCGGCAATTATCAGGTCGTCGTCAGCCGCGACGGCCATCTCGACAATCTCGAAGTCCGCTGCGAACTGCAACGCGAAGTCTCCGGCAAACTCTCGGCGGCTGACGTGCAACAGGTCGCCGGGGAACTGCAACACCACATCAAAACCCTCGTCGGCGTCTCGACCCGGATTACGGTCATGGAATTCAACGCCATTCCCCGCACCCAACTCGGCAAAGCGCGGCGCGTCTTCGACGAGCGCCCGGCGCAACGATAACCCGGAGGAGATAGACCATGACCGAAGCCTTCATCTGCGATGCCATCCGCACTCCCATTGGCCGCTACGGCGGCGCGCTGGCGGCGGTGCGCGCCGACGATCTCGCCGCCATCCCGCTCAAGGCGCTGATCGAGCGCCAGCCGCAGGTCGACTGGGCTGCCGTCGACGACATCATCTACGGCTGCGCCAACCAGGCCGGTGAGGACAACCGCAACGTCGCCCGCATGGCCGCCCTGCTCGCCGGGCTGCCGGTTGAAGCGCCGGGGACGACGGTCAACCGTCTGTGCGGCTCCGGCATGGACGCGGTCGGTCTGGCGGCGCGCACGATCAAGACCGGCGAAGCCGAACTGCTGATCGCTGGCGGCGTCGAGAGCATGTCGCGCGCCCCCTTCGTCATGGGCAAGGCCGAAACGGCCTGGTCGCGGCAGGCGGCGATTTACGACACCACCATCGGCTGGCGCTTCATCAACCCGGAGATGAAAAAACGCTACGACACGCACTCGATGCCGCAAACAGCGGATAACGTCGCCGCCGACTTCGCCATCAACCGCGCCGCTCAGGACGCCTTCGCCCTGCGCTCGCAGCAGCGTTGGGCTGCGGCCAAGGCGGCGGGCCGCTTCGCCGATGAAATCGCGCCGGTCAGCCTGCCGCAGAAGAAAGGCGCGGCCCTCGTTTTTGACACCGACGAGCACCCGCGCCCCGACACCACGCTGGAAATGCTGGCCAAACTCAAGGGCATCAACGGCCCCGAACTCAGCGTCACCGCCGGTAACGCTTCCGGCGTCAATGACGGCGCCTGCGCCCTGCTGCTGGCTTCAGAAGCCGCCGCAAGCCGCTACCGGCTGACGCCGCTGGCTCGCGTCGTCGGCATGGCGACAGCGGGTTTGCCGCCGCGCATCATGGGCTTCGGCCCGGTTCCGGCGGTGCGCAAACTGCTCGCCAGAACCGGCCTGACCCTCGGCCAGATGGACGTGATCGAACTCAACGAAGCCTTTGCCGCCCAGGCGCTGGCCGTGACGCGCGAACTCGGCCTCGCCGACGACGCGGCGGAAGTCAACCCCAACGGCGGCGCCATTGCCCTCGGCCATCCGCTCGGCATGAGCGGCGCCCGCCTGGTCGCCACCGCCGCTTACGAACTCAAACGCCGCGCTGGCCGCTACGCCCTGTGCACCATGTGCATCGGCGTCGGCCAGGGCATCGCGCTGGTGATCGAGCGGGTTTGAGCGGGAGGTTGCGGGCCGCCGCGCCGAAAAAAGCCTGTTTACCCGGCAACCGGCTGTTTGCGCCCCTCGCCGTTCGATGGTGAAGGAAGTCGGGTCGAGTGCGACCCCTTTATGGATCGCGTCAAGTCCACAGGCCGTTGACGATAAAGTAATCAACATACATAATTAAAATGTATTTTCACCTGTCCCGGAGAATCGCAATGTCCTTTGAGATGACCATCACAGCGCGAGGGCAATTCACCCTCAACAAAGGCAGCATGAATCACTTGGGCATTCGGCCCGGTGAAAAAGTCACCGTTTCAATGGAGCCGGATGGCACGATCCGGCTGGCTCCGGCAAAGCGCAAACTTTCCCTTGATGACGTGCTGGCAGGAATCAGCAAGTATGATGTTGGCTCGGCCCCCGTCGAGGAAATCAACAGGCTTGTTGCCGAAGGCTATGCCGAGGCAGGAAAGCGAGGGCTTGAATGATTGTCGTTGCTGACACCAATATCATTATTCGCCTTTTCGCAAAAGTCGATAACGCTCAGCAGGTAGAGGCCGCTAAAAAACTTATCAGGAATGCCAAAAAACTGGTGGTTCCGGTCATTGTTTTTTGTGAACTCGTTTGGGTTTTACAATCTGAAAAAAGCAAAAAAGAAATTGCCAGCGATATTCGTCTTTTAATGAACCTGCAAAACCTTGTTATCGCGGATGACGAGGTGCTGGCCGGTTTGCGAATGCTTGACGATGGCGGCGATTTTGCGGATGGCGTCGCGCAGTACACTGGAAGCCAGTTGGCGGGTGGAGCGTCCACCTTCGCATCGTTCGATCAGGGCGCAGTCAGCCGACTGTCCGCCCGCGGCATCGCCGCGATGATCCCGCAATAGCGCCATGAGCAACGTTAACAGCCTCCGGTAGCACGGGCGGTTGCTGAACTTGGCCCGGCAACATCTGTGAAGAAATCAGGTCGAGTGCGACCCCTTTTTGATCGCTATAAATTAAAAATGAAGCTGACCCCTATTTTCGCTATTTTCGGACCCCTATTTTCGGATGCGAAGCGCCTAACCCCAAACGGTAATTAGAGCACCAAGAAAACAGCGCCACTACACAATGGCGCTGTACTGAGTTTATTTCCCCTTCGGAGGATTGTTGTCCCTTCCCGGTCCTGACGGATTATCGTTTTTGCTCGGCCAGTTCGGAGGTGTCCCCGGAGGAGTATTACCGCCGCTACTACATTTTTCCATGATGAACTCCTAGATAGTGTCGTCAATAGATTTTCAACCAAAGAGCCAAGCATCGAATTTGGACGGCGGCGAGGAATGAAGAAGCGTTTTTGGCATATCGGGTGGCAATGCCGCGCCAGCGCTTGAGG
>JAITMS010000064.1 GCA_031277255.1 Azonexus sp. | reverse complement strand
TGATTTCGAACACCACGATCTTATCAATTCGAGGCTCTCAGCCCACTTCCAACTAATCCCCAGCCCCTTCCAATCATGTCAAATGCTTAAGGTAGTGCCATTGGAGTACGACCCCTTTTCTCGATCCGACCCCTTTTCTCGATCAAGATAAATCGGAAGAATATCGGTTTGTCTATAGTCCAGCCGTCAAGGCGGTTCTATATGGATCGGGCATCGCGATGGCCTTGATGCCATTCATCGCTATTCATTTCAGATATGAGGGAAAACCATACCCTGTTTTTGCATTTTTTATTATTGCCTTGGCTTTTCTCCCGTTGCTGCTCTCGCTGTTTTATGTGCCGCGCACAAGTATCACCTTTAGCCGAGAGGGATTGATTTATACAGGTGCCGCCATGCACATACCCCGCCGCTACCTGTGGAGCGAATTTGAAAAAATCAATATTGTCGCTATTCCAAGCGGCATCGGCGGGAAACCGGCCGGTTGGCGCAAAATAAGTTTCACACATCGCTCCGGTAAAACCTTTAGTTTTCAAATCGACGAAAGAGGTTTCAAGATTTTTACCGGCGTCAACCATTCCCTGTCCATCGAAAATGCTGCGAGGCGGTTTATTGGGCCGCTTGAAACGGTCAAGAGGGAAAATCCGGCATTTGCCGATATGGGCAAGAAAGCAGGCCATGTCGCCTTGGCCGCGCTTGGTATTGCCCCGCTGCTGCTGGCCGCGGTCTATCTGCCAGATCGCCCGTATTTGCTCGACAACGACCTTGAAATGCCTTTGATTTACGTCACCGGGCTGTGCGCCGGCGTGCTCGCCTGCTGGTACATGCGCGATATTCCGCAGAAACTCGACATGGTGATTCCGGCGCTCCTTTTCAGCGGCATGATGGCTTTGCTTCCAGCGACACTGAAAAGCTTCATCCCTGTCCTTTTCGGTCACGGAGAGCGCGTCGTTTTTACCGTCACCGAGGAGACCGAAAAAAGCCAACGCTGGCAAGCAGCCACGGATGCCGAAATGAGTTTCTTGCTGAACGCTTTCCCCAAGGAACGCATCTATCCCGGTGTCGGTACCGAGCACGCCATCATGGTTTATCGAGGGCCGTGGGCTTTCAATGCGATCCGCCAAGAAGAGTTTGACACCTTGTTCCGCAAGCTGTAGAGCGAAAACTGAAAAAGGGTCATGTTCAATCCGCCATCACCTGCCCCGGTTCTGCCCGAAGCCGTGCTCAACCGCATACAGCGCGACCTGCACACGGCTGTTCATGTTGAGTTTCTTGAAGATGTTTTGTACGTGAATCTTGACGGTGCTCTCGGCAAGTTCGAGGCGGTGGGCGATTTCCCTGTTGCTTTCGCCGCGCGCCAGGGCGGCCAGGATGTCGCGCTCGCGGGATGAGAAACGGTTGCGTTCGGCGGGCGGGACGGCCATGTACGGGGTGCGCACGCCATTGATGAGCTTGGCCGTCATCTGCTGCGAGACGATGGATTCGCCTTGGGCGGCGCGGCGGATGGCGTCGATCAGCATATTGGTTTCGATATTTTTCAGGAGGTAGCCGCAGGCTCCGGCGCGCAGGGCGTCCATCAGGTCTTGTGAATCTTCGGAGACGGTCAGCATCAGCACCCGCGCTTCGGGGATTTCCTCGGCGATGACCTTGACCGCTTCGAGGCCGGAGACGCCCGGCATGTGCAGGTCGAGGAGGACGACATCGGGGCGCAGCGAGCGCGTGCGCTTGATGCCTTCCAAGCCGTCGCCCGCTTCGCCGACCACTTCAAAGTCGCCGTTTCTTTGCAGCAGCGAATGGATGCCGCTGCGGAACAGGGTGTGGTCGTCGACCAGCAGAACCCGTATTTTCTCGCTCATGTTTTTCCCCCGGCTTGGCGCGGCAGGTTCAAGGATAGCCGACTGCCCGCGCCGATCCGGGAGACGATGCGCAATTCGCCGCCGATGCGATGCGCCCGCTCGCGCATGATTTTCAGCCCGACGTGACGCTCGGAGCGGACGTTCGGTTCATTTTCGGTATCGAAGCCGATGCCGTCGTCCCGGACTTCGATCTCGGTGCGGGCGGGCTGGCGGCGCACGGTCAGTTGCACGTGCCTGGCCTGGGCGTGTTTGCGGATGTTGGAGAGAGCTTCCTGGACGATGTGCATGATCTGGATTTCATCGGCGGGCGGCAGCGGCCCGCCGGCGCCGAGGCGCTCGAAGGCGGTGCGGATGCCGGTCTGGCCTTCGAATTTTTCCAGGGCCGAGGTCAGCGCCGAATCGAGGTCGGATTGCAAGACGCGGGTGCGGAAATGAACCAGCAATTCGCGCACGTCGTCGTAGCTTTCCTGTACGCCTTCGCGCAACTGTTCGGCGGTCAGCAGGGCTTCGCCGTACTGCCCCTGGCGCAGCGAATCCTGGAGCAACTGGACCTGAATGTTGAGAAAGGCGAGGCCCTGGGCAATCGAGTCGTGCAGTTCCTGGGCCAGCAGATTGCGCTCCTCGGACACCGCCAGTTCCATGTCGCGCGATTTCAGGCGATGGTTTTCAATGGCCACGCCGAGGTGCTGGCCGAGGGTGTCGAGCAGGCGGCGTTCACGCGCTGAAAACGGGCGCGTCTGACGAAAATAGAGGTTATAGACGCCGAGCCGCTGCTTGCCGTGCACGATGTTGAAGGCGGTCGAGGTGGCGAAGCCTTCGCGGATGCAGTAGCCGAGCAACATGCCAGCGGGCGGATTGGCCGTATCGAAGACGGCGGGCTGGCCGCTCTGGATCACTTCGCCGCAGAGGCATTCGCCGCAGTCGAGTTCGCTTTCGCCGCTGACGAAGCGTTCGGACAGCCCTTCGTGCGTCGCCAGATAGAGTTTTTGCGCATCCGGCGCGTAGAGACGGATCGCCCCGGCATCGGCGCCAAGGGCCGATTTGATGTAGTCGAGAAAGCTCTGGCAGAGGCTGTCCAACTGCGCCGGATCGGCCAAGAGCGAGGTCGCGCCGTAGAGGATGGCGAGTTCGCGGTTGCGTTCTTCAAGACTTTGCGTTTCTGCCGCCGCCGTCTGGCGCGGGGCGTGGGCTGTAGCTTGCATCAAAGTGAACTCCGGATTATTCACCCGGCAACTCAATATTGAACACCCCGTTCGGGCTGAGCCTGTCGAAGCCCGCCCTGAAGCTCTGCCGAAGGGCCTGCTCTCCGCACCGCCCTTCGACAAGCTCAGGGCGAACGGTAGTTGGCGGAAAACGGCTCAAGTTCAATATTTACTTGCCAGTTCTATAAAGCGCGAAACATAACGATAACGCCGCCAAAAAGCCAATGACCTGTGTCAAGGGACAGCGCCGTCCAGCCCGCTCGCCGCCGCCCGCGCCATGACGGCGACGACTTCGGGATGTTCGCCGATGGCTGCGGTCAGCGTCAATTCAATGGTCGGCCAGCGCCGCCGCAAATCATCGAGCAGCACCGGCAAATCGCGCCGCAAATGGCTGCCCTGGGCGATGAACATCGGCACCACGGTGATCCGCCCGATCCCCTGCCGGGCCAGCGCCGCAACGCAGTCCGGCAGGTCGGGCGGCAGTAATTCAAGAAACGCCAGTTCGACCGGCAGGCCCGGCTGCGCCGCCTGTATTGCCGCCTGCACCCGGCGCAGGGGCGCCGCCCACTCCGGGTCGCGGGCGCCGTGGGCAAAGAGGATGAGAGCGGCGGACGGCGGGCGTTTAGCGGGGGTGGGGTTCAAGTGTGGCCATCCGTTTCCGCGTCCATGCGCTTTGCTCCCCTCGCCCACTTGTGGGAGAGGGGTCGGGGGAGAGGGTTTTGGGGGAGAGGGGCGGCGTCCCGATTGGCGATGGCGGCAATGGATACGCCGCTGGCCCTCTCCCGGCCTGCGGCCACCCTCTCCCGCACGCGGGCGAGGGGAAAAGCGTAAGCACTTGAAGCGAAGCCGCCCTGGTCATTGTTCCACCTGCGCGCGCAGCCGTTCGACATCGACGCGCTGCAAATAGCGGATGACGTTGCGCCAGATC
>JAITMS010000028.1 GCA_031277255.1 Azonexus sp. | reverse complement strand
AAGGAAATCGCCAGCCAGCTTGGCATCGGCATCCGCACGGTGGAAACGCACCGCGCCGCCATTCTGGAAAAACTGGCAGCGCAAAATCTGGCGCACTTGTGCCGGATGTGCTTTGCGGGGGGGGGGCGATAACGCTGGCATCAACCAAGGTTGAGGCTGCTTATAATGACGCGCAATAAAACTTCCCTTGACGGGAGGGAAGATCCGAGGGCGGCAGCCGGAAGCTGTCGGGTGTGGATATGACCCAATTAGAGCGGTTTCGGTTCAAGTGCTTACATACCCAAATACCGTTCGCCCTGAGCTTGTCCCTTCGACAGGCTCAGGACAGGCGAAGGGCGGTGCGGAGAGAGGGCTTGGAGGCTTGAGCCGGGCTTCGACAGGCTCAGCCCGAACGGAGTGTAAGGATTTGAGCAGAAAACGCTCTAAAAATGCGCTAAAGAAAAAACCATGAAAATCATCATTCTCGGCGCCGGGCAGGTCGGTTCCAGCGTTGCCGAAGGTCTGACGTCGGAGCAGAACGACATCACCGTCGTCGATTTTGACAATGGCCGCCTTGCCTATTTGCAGCAACGCTACGATCTGCGCACCGTGGCGGGCGATGGCGCCGCGCCTTCGACCCTGCGTCGGGCGGGGGCGGAAGACGCCGACATGATTATCGCCGTGACGCAAAGCGATCAGGTCAATCTCGTTGCCTGCAAGCTGGCGCACAGCGTTTTCAACGTGCCGACGCGCATCGCCCGCCTGCGTTCGCCCGATTTCCTCAAAGACGCAAGCCTCTTGTCGACCGACAATTTCGCCGTCGATTTTGCCCTTTGCCCGGAGCAGGTCATCACCGACTACATTCACCGTCTGGTCGAGTTCCCCGAAGCTCTGCAAGTCTTGAGTTTTGCCCGGGGCCGGGTCAACCTCGTGGCGGTGCGCGTCTACGAAGGCGGGGCGACGGTCGGCAAACCGATCCGCCTGTTGCGCGAACTGCTGCCGCCGGAGACGGACGCCCGCATCGCCGCCATCTTCCGCCGCGAGCAGCCGGTAGCGCCGGGCGGCGATACCATCATCGAAGCGGGCGACGAGGTGTTTCTGCTGGCTGCCGCCGAACACATCCGGCCCGTGCTGCATCAGTTGCGGCGCATGACCCATCCCGTCGAGCGCATCATGGTCGCGGGCGGCGGCAATATCGGCCTGCGTCTGGCCAAGGCGCTGGAAGGGCGCTATCAGGTCAAGCTCCTGGAAAGCCGCCCGCAACGGGCCGAACTGCTGGCCAACGAACTCAACGACACGCTGGTGCTGCACGGCGCGGCGACCGATGAGGGGCTGCTGGAGCAGGAAAACATCGGCGAAATGGATCTTTTCCTCGCCGTCACCAACGACGACGAGGACAACATCATGGCCAGCAGCCTCGCCAAGCGGCTCGGCTGCAAGCGCGTGGTGGCCCTCATCAATCGCCGCGCCTATGCCGAAATGATCGAAGGCGGGCCAATCGACATCGGCATCTCGCCCGCCCAGGTTTCCATCGGCACCCTGCTTGCCTATGTCCGGCATGGCGATGTCGCCGTCGTCCATTCGCTGCGCCGGGGCGCTGCCGAGGCGCTGGAAATCGTCGCCCACGGCGACCGCAAAACCTCCAAGGTGGTTGGCCGCCGCATCGACGAAATCAAGTGGCCGGAAGGCGTCACCGTGGCGGCGCTGGTGCGCCATTTCGACAAGGAACTGGTGGTTGGCCGCAGCGATGACTCGACGGCGATCACCAGCCACGGCGAAGTCGTCATCGCCCACCACGACACGGTGATCGAAGCCGACGACCATGTGATCGTCTTCTGCACGCGGAAGAAACTGGTCAAGAAAGTCGAGCAGTTGTTCCAGGTCGGCTTCCAATTTTTCTAGGAACGTCGTCGTGACCCGCTTCGCTCCCGTCTACCGGGCCTTTGGCCTGATTATGATGCTCTTTGGGCTGACCCTGCTGGCGCCGATCGGTCTTGCCCATTGGGCGGGCGATGGCGCCGAAAGAAGTTTCGACGGAACTTTTCTGCTCACCGTGCTGTGCGGCGCTTTTCTCTGGACGCGCTACTACCGTTGCCAGCACGACCTCAAGGTGCGCGACGGTTTTTTGCTGGTGGTGCTGGTGTGGACCGTGCTGCCGCTGTTTTCCGCCCTGCCGTTCGTCTTGCAGCTTGGCATGACGCCGACCCACGCCTATTTCGAGGCGGTTTCCGGCATGACCGCGACCGGGGCGACGATCATCAGCGGCATTGACCAGTTGCCGCCGTCGATCAATCTGTGGCGCTGCCTGATGCACTGGCTGGGCGGCATGGGGCTGATCGTGCTGGCCGTCGCCATCCTGCCGCTGCTCGGCATCGGCGGCCGCCAGATGCTGCAAGTCGAAATTCCGGGGCCGATGAAGGATACGCGGATGACGCCGCGCGTCGCCGAAACGGCCAAGGGCTTGTGGCTGGTCTATTTCGCCATCACCCTCGCCTGCATCCTGGCCTACCGCTGGGCTGGCATGAACTGGCTTGACGCCGTCTGCCACGCCTTTTCCACCGTCGCCCTCGGCGGCTTCTCGACCCACGACGCCAGTATCGGCTACTTCAATTCGCAGACCATCGAGACGATCACGGTCATCTTCATGGCCTTTTCCGGCATCAACTACGCCACCCATTTCATCGCCATCAGTGGCCGCTCCCTCCGCGCCTACCTGCGCGACCCGGAAGCCGGCTGGTATCTTGGCGTGCTGGCCGTCAGCGTTATCGTCCTCTCCAATTACATCTGGAAGGATGGCGTTTACCCCGATATTGCGACGGCCTTCCGCCACACCCTGTTTCACGTCGTCTCGGTCGCCACCACCACCGGCTATGCCACCGTCGATTACAGCCTGTGGCCGATGTTTGCCGGTCTGTGGATGCTGTTCCTGTGCAGTTTCGCCACCAGCGCCGGGTCAACCGGCGGCGGCCTCAAAATGATGCGGGCGCTGCTCCTCTACAAGCAGGTGTACCGCGAACTGATCCGCGCCATGCACCCGGCGGCGGTCTACAACGTCCGCCTCGGCGGCCAGACGGCCTCGCAGTCGGTACTCTTTGCCGTGCTGGCCTTCGCCTTCATCTACATGGTCTGCACCGTCGCCCTGACGCTGGCTTTGTCCTTCACCGGCCTCGACATCGTCACCGCCTTTTCCGCCGTCGTCGCCTGCATCAACAACCTCGGCCCCGGCCTCGGCCTGGTCGGGCCAGCCAACAACTATCAGGCGCTGGCCGATTTCCATATCTGGGTCTGCACCTTCGCCATGCTCCTTGGCCGCCTCGAAATTTTCACCCTGCTCGTCGTCCTGACACCCGCTTTCTGGCGCAAGTGACCGACATGGCGGAAAGGCGGATAGAATCCCGTCTTTTACGATTTTCCCGCTGGAGTCCGAGGTGAGCCGACCACAAAACGATACTTTCCTGCGCGCCTTGCTCAAGGAACCGACTGACTACACGCCGCTGTGGCTGATGCGCCAGGCCGGGCGTTATCTGCCGGAATACTGCGCGACGCGAAAGCGCGCCGGTAACTTCCTCAATCTGTGCAAATCACCGGCGCTGGCCTGTGAAGTGACCTTGCAGCCGCTGGCCCGCTACGATCTCGATGCCGCCATTCTGTTTTCCGACATCCTCACCGTGCCCGACGCGATGGGCCTCGGCCTCTATTTCGCCGAGGGCGAGGGGCCGCGTTTCGAGCGTCCGCTGCGTGAGGAATGGGCTATCAACAACCTCGCCGCGCCCGACCCTTACGAGCATCTCGGCTACGTCATGGACGCCGTTGGCGAAATCCGCCGCGCCCTGAATAACTCGGTGCCGCTGATCGGCTTTTCCGGCAGCCCTTATACGCTCGCCTGCTACATGGTCGAAGGGCAGGGGTCGAGCGACTTCCGCCATATCAAGGCGATGCTCTACGGTCGTCCCGATCTCCTGCACCGCATTTTGTCGGTCACCGCCGATGCCGTCAGCGCCTATCTCAACGCCCAGATTGACTCCGGGGCGCAGGCGGTGATGATTTTCGACACCTGGGGCGGCTCGCTTTCCGCTGCCGCTTACCGGGAGTTCTCTCTGGCTTACATGCAGCGCATCGTCGCCGCTCTGAAAAAAGAAAAGGACGGTCAGCGCATCCCCGCCATCGTCTTTACCAAAAACGGCGGCCTGTGGCTGGAGCAGATTGCCGCCATCGGCTGCGACGCGGTCGGCCTCGACTGGACGGTGGATATTGGCGAAGCCCGGCGGCGCGTTGGCGACCGGGTGGCGTTGCAAGGCAATCTTGACCCCAATGTGCTGTTCGCCGCCCCGGAAATTGTCGCGGCGGAAGCGAAAAAGGTGCTCGACAGCTTCGGCCCCGGCAACACCGGCCACGTTTTCAACCTCGGCCACGGCATTTCGCAATTCACGCCGCCGGAAAGCGTCACCGCCCTGGTTGAAACCGTGCATGGTCACAGCCGTCGCCTGCGCCAATAACCGCCCGGCGCGGTCGGAATTATTCACAATGGGTCGCCCCCTTTCGCGTTACTTTTTGACCCAATCGCTTGACAGCCCCGCTTTTTGTTAACTTGTTGAAAACAAACGGAATGTTTTTCTGCCCAATATTTCGGCAGCGCCTGAATCCGGGCTGCAAGCCATGTAACTGCGTGTAACTGGCGTTCTAATCCACAAAGTTATCCACAAAATTTGTGAGTAACTTCCATTTCAGAGGACGGAAGACAGACGACAGTCAGCTTCTGGCGCTTCGCGCCACAAATTATCTGTCTTCTGTCTTCCGAACCCCGAACCCCATGCCTGTTTTTCGCGTCGCCCTCGATCTGCCGCTCCATCGCCTGTTCGATTATCTCGCGCCGGAAACGGCGAGCCGCGACGATGCCGGTTTGCGCGTCCGGGTACCCTTTGGGCGCGGCGAGCGGGTTGGCGTCATTGTCGATGTCGTCGCGGGCAGCGATTGGCCGCCGGAGCAGCTCAAACCGGCGGGCGAGGTGTTGCGCGACCTGCCGCCCTTGCCCCCGGATTTTTTCGCCCTGTGCGAGTTTGCGAGTGCTTACTATCAGGCGCCGCTTGGTGAAGTCATCTTGCAGGCGCTACCGGCTGGGCTGAAGCGGCGCGATTCGCCGAAGCGGCGGGCGGCGCGTCCGCCGCCGCCGGGTGAGCCGCCAAGGCTGCCGGAACTGACGGCGGAACAGGCGGCGGCAGTTGCCGCCATTGACGTTCCCGGCGCTTTTGCCGCCTCTCTGCTGCACGGCGTGACCGGCAGCGGCAAGACCGAAGTGTACTTGCGTCTGATCGAACGGGGCTTGGCAACGGGCCGACAAACCCTGCTGCTGACGCCGGAAATCAACCTGACGCCGCAGTTGGAGGCGCGGGTGCGCGCCCGTTTTCCTCAGTGCACAGTGGCCGCTTTGCACAGCGAACTCGCCGAAGCGGCGCGCGAACGCAACTGGCGGGCGGCGTTTACCGGCGAAGCCGACATCGTGCTCGGCACCCGCCTCGCCATTTTCACCCCCCTGCCGCGCCTTGGCCTGATCGTCGTCGATGAGGAACACGACCCATCCTTCAAGCAACAGGACGGCATCCGCTATTCCGCCCGCGATCTGGCCATCGTCCGCGCCCATCAGGCGGGCGTGCCGGTCATTCTCGGCTCGGCCACGCCGGCGCTGGAAAGCTGGGCCAATGCCGCCAGCGGTCGCTACCGGCTGTTGCAATTGACCGAGCGGGCCAATCGGCAAGCCGCGCTGCCCGCCATCCGCATTCTCGACACCCGCCGCCTGCCCCTGCGCGAAGGCATTGCCGCGCCGCTCCTGGCAGCGATCAGCGAGCGTCTGGCGCGCCGTGAGCAAAGCCTCGTTTTTCTCAACCGTCGCGGTTATGCGCCGGTGCTGGCTTGCCCCGCCTGTGGCTGGGTTTCGCACTGCCGCCGCTGCGCCGCCAATCTCGTCCTGCATCTGGCCGACCAGCGTTTGCGCTGCCACCACTGCGGGTTCGAGCAGCGCGTGGCGAAAACCTGCCCGACCTGCGGCAATCAGGATATTCACGCTTATGGCCGCGGCACCCAGCGCGTCGAAGAATGGCTGCAAGACGAATTTCCGGCAGCCCGCATCCTGCGCGTCGACCGCGATGCCGTCAAAAGTCGCAAACAGTGGGAAACGATGCTCGACCGCATTCACGGCGGCGAGGCCGAGATTCTGGTCGGCACGCAAATGCTCGCCAAGGGCCACGATTTTCCGCTGCTGACGCTGGTCGGCGTGCTTGGTGCCGACGCCGCGCTGCACGCCGCCGACTGGCGCGCGCCGGAACGCCTGTTCGCCCAGTTGATGCAAGTCGCTGGCCGGGCTGGCCGGGCCGAATTGAAAGGCGAGGTCATCATTCAGACGCAATTCCCTGACCACCCGCTGTTTGCCGCGCTGGCCGCCCACGATTACGCCGCTTTTGCCGACAGCCAGTTGCGGGAGCGCCAACAGGCCGGTTTTCCGCCCTACGCCTTTCAGGCCATACTGCGCGCCGAAGCGCCGCAGATGACAGACGCCATCACCTTCTTGCAAGCCGCCGCCGCCCTGCCGGAAGTCGCCCGGCACGGCGCTGTCCAGTTGTACGACCCGGTACCGATGCGCCTGGCGCGGCTCGCCAACCTTGAGCGCGGCCAACTCCTCGCCGAATCCGCCTCACGCCCGGCCCTGCAAACCTTCCTGCCCGCATGGCGGGCAGCTATCGAAAGCATCAAAACACCGGCAAAACTGCGCTGGCATCTGGAGGTTGATCCGCTGGAGTTTTGAGGGGGTTTCTACGGTAGAGAAACAGAACCGGGAGGGGAGGGCGGTGGAGAAAATTAAAAGCGAGGCTGCCCCCCCAATTCATGCCGTACCCGAATCGCCTGGCGCATCTGAGCCAACAGCTTGGGAGGTTTCTCATCCATCCGTGAAATTTTAGGTTTGCCTAAACAGGAGCGGAACGGCTGTTTCAGGCAGGATTGACAGTGATCGTGAGTTAGACAACACTGTGCCTTTCAAGGTAGGTCGTCTAATTGTAGTTAGGCTAAACCCATCAAGCGCTTCGCAAATTTCAGTTTACGGTGTTTCCTTCGCTTCACGGTCAGCGCCCGAACAAGCATCATCTTTGCGTCACGATAGCGTTTCGGTGGTAGCAACTTGGGGAGAGGGTTGCCGCCCAATGCTCATCGGCTTCGCCAAAACCTTATTTGTTTGCTGCCAGGTTGAGCGTCAAGCTCCGATCAAACGCCGCCCCGCATTGAGCGGAAAGGTTGCGGTAGCGTCCACGGTCATCTACGCTTCAAGCCAATGTCTATGTCGGAGCGGTTTTCGTGCAGAAGAAAGGTTTGCTTCTTCGTTCAACGTCATCGGTTCGTGCCCGAACTGGGTCTTGCCTAACCCTTCGTTCGAGCGGACTCGCTGACGCGAGCCGCTCAACTCATACCCGTTAGGCATAAATCATGGACAACGTTATCGCTAATCTCGAAGCCTTAGAGTCTGTTCAAAATCTTTCCCATAGCCGATACTATGGGGATGAGAAAGAAGTATCCTAGCGACATCAGTCGAGAGCAGTTTGAACAAATAGCGCCTCTGCTGGAAGGGTTGCGCAA
>JAITMS010000157.1 GCA_031277255.1 Azonexus sp. | reverse complement strand
TTCCCGGCCCAGCGCCTCGTCGTTCGTCGGGTCGCCGCGCAGTTCGCCCGCCGCGACTTCGCGGCCATCGACACTGGCGACAAAGCCGCGCAGCCACAACTGGCCGCTGTCGATCACGGCGTAGCCGCCGAGCGGCACCTGACAACTGCCGCCCAAGGCCCGCGAAAAAGCGCGCTCGGCCTTGACGCAATGCGCCGTTTCCGGGTCGTTCAGGGGCGCAACGACGGCGGCCATGACCGCGTCGCCGTCAATCAATTCGATGCCCAAAGCGCCCTGGCCGGGCGCGGGCAGGGACTGCTCCGGCGTCAGCACGGTCTTGATGCGGTCTTGCAGGCCCAAGCGGATCAAACCGGCGGCGGCGAGAATGATCGCGTCGTACTCCCCGGCGTCCAGCTTGCGCAGCCGGGTATCGAGATTGCCGCGCAGGCTTTTGATGACGAGTTGCGGATAGCGGGCGCGCAAAATCGCTTCGCGGCGCAGGCTGGAAGTGCCGACGACCGCGCCCGGCGGCAGTTCATCAAGACTGGCGTATTGATTTGAAACCAAAGCGTCGCGCGGGTTTTCGCGGGCGGCGATGGCCGCCAGGGTGAAGCCTTCCGGCATCACCATCGGCACGTCCTTCATCGAATGGACGGCGAGGTGGGCTTGGCCTGCCTGCATCGCCACTTCCAGTTCCTTGATGAACAGCCCCTTGCCGCCGATTTCGGCAAGGGGCCGGTCGAGAATCTGGTCACCCCGTGTCGTCATGCCTAGAATGGCGATTTCGGCGGCTGGATTGAGCGCCGCCAGACGGCCCTGAACATGGACGGCCTGCCACATGGCAAGGCGCGATTCGCGGGAAGCAATGATGATTTTTGACGGAGCGGACATGAAACGCACAGCGGGCAATGAGAAAGGCGAGCATCTTAGCATGGGCGCTCCGGCCAAAGCGCCCGACCAGCGCCCGGAACTGCCCGATTTCTGGGACAAGCGTTTCGATCAAGGCGTCATGCCCTGGGATGCCGGTTCCGTGCCGGCAGCCTTCGCCCGCTTCGCCGCCCGCCAGCCGCGACCGCTATCCACCCTGATTCCCGGCTGCGGCAGCGCCTGGGAGGCGGCGCATCTCGCCGCCCTCGGCTGGCCGGTGACGGCCCTCGATTTCGCCCCCGCCGCCATTGCCAAAGCCCGCGCCGTGCTTGGCGGCGCGCCCGTCGACCTCCGTTGCGCCGATTTCTTCACCTTCACCCCGGCCCGGCCCTGCGACCTCATTTACGAACGCGCCTTTCTCTGCGCCCTGCCACGCAAACTGTGGCCCGACTGGGCGCGGCAAGTCGCCCAACTGCTCCCGCCCGACGGCCTCCTGGCTGGCTATTTCTTCATCTGCGACCAAGCCAAGGGGCCGCCCTTCGGCATCCTGCAAAAACAGTTGGAGGAACTGCTGAGGCCGTCTTTCACCTGTATCGAG
Source organism: Azonexus sp. (assembly GCA_031277255.1). Lineage (GTDB taxonomy): Bacteria > Pseudomonadota > Gammaproteobacteria > Burkholderiales > Rhodocyclaceae > Azonexus. The sequence goes on along the minus strand of JAITMS010000157.1, from coordinate 5,691 downwards.
GATGATCCCGCCAACGACTCCCTGCCCATCTTCGCCGGACGCGAGCGTTGGCAGGTGTGGCGGCGGCACGCATCTTCCAGCCCGGTATGAGCGGATATCTGTAGAATCAGGGCGGTTCTGCCTCTGCCGAAAGTGGAGAATCGTCATGCCCCGCTGTTGCTGCCTGTTTGCCCACGACCATCCTTCCACGCCGGATTCTGATTGGGACCCCGACCACGGCCAGTTTGACGGCTGGGCCGAATGGTTCGAGCGCCTGCCGCTGCTCTTTCTTTATTTGATCGGCGACGCGGAACATCTGCCGCGCGTCGTGCCGTGCGCGATATACGACGACAAGGAATCCCCCGCTTGTCTGATGGCCTCGATGACCGAAGTCCGGCAACGTTGGGAGGCGCTTGAGCGGCAGATGCTGCCACGCTTGCCGGATTTATCCGGCGCGGCGCGGGCGCTGTGGGCGCAGGTCAAGGAAACCATCGCCACCAGCACGCGGCAGTGGCTGATTCTGGATTGCTTCCCGCTCGGCAGCCATTCCCTTGGTACGCCAGAGTACGCGGTTTGGCTGGAACAGGTGCGTCAGCGTTGCGCCGAATGGCGTCTGCAAGACGACGCCTGGCCAGCCGCCTTGCAACCCTTGCTGGAAGCGTTCGAGCGTGACAATGGCTGGTGGAGTCCCGCTGTCATTGCCCGCCGCTACGACGTGCTATATGAATACAAACCGGATTTTCCCGATGAAGTGCGGGCGCTGTGCGATCTGGGCAAATATGTCTACTGGGAAGACGAAGTGGAAGCCTACCGTTTATACACACGCCAACGGGTCGGTAACAACAGAGAACGGGGCGTCGCGCTGGTCACCGGGTATGGCCGCTGGCTGGTGCATCCTGATGAGGGCGCAGGCGGTCTGTACGCGCAAAACGGCTGGATCAGCGTGGGTTTTCCTGGCGACGGCTCATCTCCTCCGTCCGGCGTCAAGGATCTGAACGGGCAATGGGTGATTCCCGTCTCCGCAGGCTACGGCGATATCTTGATTTTGAACGCCATGCTGATGATCTGCCGTGCCAGTGGCAGTACCCGCGATATCTGGCAAATGCGCAGTCTGCCCGATGATCGCTTGTTGTTCGACGATCTGGAAAACGCCCACAAGGAGGACGATGACATGCTGCGCGCCATCCATGTTGACGGCAGCCTGAGCCTGCTGGACGCCGCGGGAAATGTGTTGTTCACCGGCCCGTATAAAAGCATCGGCGAGTTCAGCAAAAAGACCGGGCTGGCTGTCGTGCGCGGCGAACAGGGGTACGGCGTGATAGACAAGAGCGGCAAACTCATCATCCCGTGCGAATACGAGGACATTGAATCGGGCGTGCAGGACAAGCCGCCCAGAGTCTATCCGGGCGGCAAGATACTGGCGCGCGGGCAAGGTTGGCAGCCTTATATTTACAGCACCAAAGGCAAGCTGTTGGCTTCGCCGCCCATTTTCCTTCATGGCGCGCGTGTCAAGGACAAAGATCGCTGGCTGGCCTACGAGCACGCCAGCCCTGATACCGAGGCGCTTTGGTTTTCGATGCAGGACTTCAGCATCGAACGGTTAGGCATGACCATCAAGGAATTTTTCCAGCCACTGACCGACCGGCTTGAGCGTTGGAAAGAAAATGCCGGGGCCGAGCCGCGCGACATCACTCGCGAGGAATTGCTCGCTGCCGAAAACCCGGACTGGATGCGCGCTATGTGCCGCATCGTGCGTCTGGGCAACGAGGACGAGGCGGGTGCGCTGTTGGATGAGTGGCTTGAGGGTGTCAGGGCAGCCGATCAGAAAGATGAAGAAGATGACGAGGAAGACGAAAATCCCTTCACGGTCTGGCGCGATCAAAACGCCTTGACCGTTTATTGGCGGCTTATGCCGGATGACGCTTTCGAAGTCACCCATCTGGACTGGAAAGACACCGACAGTCTGGCCGGGATTGGCGGTCTGCCCGGAACAGAGGACTGGCATTGGGATCGTGACGATGAGGGCGAAACCATGCAGGATGGTTTCAATTCGATGGCCGCGCATCTGGAACGGCAGGGACTGGCGCTCATCAGTCTGGATACGGGCGGTGATATGTATTGCATGATGGTAACGCGGCAGGAAGACGCCGATGCGTTCGTGGCGCTACTGGAGCAGGCACGGGTCAAGGCGACATGGTGGCAGGCTTGAGAGACTCGGAATCACACGTGTATGCGCAAACCCGCTCCGCTCCATTGACCCGGCCATCAAGAATTTGAAATCCCCGCCTCGTCATTGCGAGCAAGCGCCTGGATTGCCACGACGCTACGCGCACCGCTTTGATGACGGTTTTTTCAATATCCAATGTAGTTTTGGCGATAGTCGGCGTACTGGTGGCGGTATCATCGGGCGCTTTCGTCAGTCCCGCCCGAACCATGAAACCCGATACCCCGCCCGCCGTTTACCTCAAGGATTACGCTCCGCCTGCCTGGTGGGTCGATACCGTCGAGCTTGATTTTGTCATCGGTGATGAGGCCACCATCGTTACCGCCACGCTGGCCTTGCGGCGCAATGCGGCGGTGGCGGGAGAGCCGCTGGCGCTTGATGGGGAGGAGCTGGAGACGCTGGCGGTGTCTGTGAACGGTCAGCCTGCCGCTTATGAGGCGACGGCGGAAAGGCTGACGCTGAACGGCGATCTGCCGGAACAGTTCAGTTTGCAGACGGTGGTGCGCATCCATCCCGACCAGAACACCCGTCTGTCCGGCCTTTACCGTTCGCGCGACGGGTATTTCACGCAGTGCGAGGCGCAGGGGTTTCGCCGCATCACCTGGTTTCCCGACCGGCCTGATGTGATGGCGACCTATACGGTGACGCTGCATGCCGACCAGGCGCGCTTTCCGGTGCTGCTGGCCAATGGCAACCCGGTCGCCGCCGGAGATGAGGCGGGCGGGCGGCATTGGGCGAGGTGGCGGGACCCGTTCAAGAAACCGGCCTATCTGTTCGCCATCGTCGCCGCCCGGCTCGATGTGCTGCGGGACAGCTTTTGCACCGCGTCGGGCCGCCGGGTGCAACTGGCTATCTACGTCGAGCCGGGCAAGCTCGATCAGTGCGCTCACGCGATGACCGCGCTGAAAAAGGCGATGACCTGGGACGAGCGGCGTTTCGGTCTGGAATGCGATCTCGACCATTACATGATCGTCGCCGTTGGCGATTTCAACATGGGGGCGATGGAAAACAAGGGCCTCAACATTTTCAATACCAAATATGTGCTGGCCCGGCCCGATGTGGCGACTGACGTGGATTTTGAAAATATCGACCGCGTCGTCGCCCACGAGTATTTCCACAACTGGACGGGCAACCGCGTCACCTGCCGCGACTGGTTTCAGTTGTCGCTCAAGGAAGGGCTGACGGTTTTCCGCGATCAGGAATTCGGCGCCGATCTGCATAACCGCCAGACGGCCCGCATCCGCGAGGTGCGGGGGCTGCGCGCCGCGCAGTTTCCCGAAGACGCGGGGCCGATGGCGCATCCGGTGCGACCGGCGTCCTACATCGAAATCAACAATTTCTACACGGCTACCGTCTATGAGAAGGGCGCGGAAGTCATCCGCATGATCCAGACCCTGATCGGCCCCGTCGCTTTTCGCGCTGGCATGGATGAGTATTTCCGCCGCCACGACGGGCAGGCCGTGACCTGCGAGGATTTCGTCGCTGCGATGGCCTCGGCTTCCGGCTTCGACTTCCGGCAATTCATGCGCTGGTACGCGCAGCCGGGCACGCCGGAGGTCGCCGTGAGCGGTGTTTGGGACGCCGCGCGCCGGACTTACACGCTGACTTGCGCCCAATCGAATCGGCGCGCCAGCGATGACGCGCCCTATCTGATTCCGCTCCGCGTCGCGCTGTTCGCTGCTGATGGCGGTCTGATACCGGAGAGTGAGCGCCTGCTCTTGCTGAGCGAAACGCGGCAATCCTTCGTTTTCCAGAACATCGCCGCCGCGCCGACGCCATCGCTGCTGCGCGACTTTTCGGCGCCGGTCACGCTCGACTTTGCCGATACGGCAGAAGCCTTGACTCGGCTGCTGGCCCATGAGCCAGACCCGTTCAGCGCCTGGGAGGCCGGGCAGCGGCTGGCGACGCGGCTGATCCTCGATGCTGCCGCCGCCATTGCCGCCGGTCGCCTCCCGGTCTGGCCGGACAGTTTCGTCGATTGCGCCCGGCGGCTGCTGCAAACGCAGCAACAGCGCGGCCCCGCCTTCGTTGCCGAGGCGCTGATGCTGCCGGGGGAAACGACGCTGGCCGAACAACTCGATCCGGTTGATCCCGACGCCCTTCATGCCGCCCGCGACGGCCTGCGCCGCCACCTGGCCGAGCGGCTCGAAGCCGAATTCGCCAGCCTTTACGCCCATCTGACGAGTCACGAAGCCTACGCGCCAAGCAGCGCCCAGGCCGGACGCCGGGCGCTGCGCAATCTCTGTCTCTCTTATCTGCTCGAACGCGATACGTCGGCCATGCGCCAACTGGCCTTGCGCCAGTTCCATGAGGCCGACAACATGACCGACCAGTTCGCCGCGCTGGCGGCGCTGGCCAATGTCAACGGCGACGCTGCCGAGCGTGACGCGGCGCTCACCGCCTTCTATCAACGCTGGCGGCACGAGGCGCTGGTCGTCGACAAATGGCTGGCCGTCCAGGCAACCAGCCGCCGGGCCGATACGCTCTCGACCGTGCAGGCGCTGACGGCGCATCCGGCTTTCGAGATCGGCAATCCGAACAAGATTTATGCGCTGATTCGCGCCTTTGGCGGCAATCTGGCGCATTTCCACGCCGCCGACGGCAGCGGCTATGCTTTCATGGCCGGGCAGATTCTTTTGTTGCATAAACGCAACCCCCAGGTCGCCGCCCGCCTCGCCCGCTGTTTCGACCGCTGGCGCAAATTCGACCCGCCCCGCCAGCGCCGCGCCCGCGCCGCGCTCGAAAGTATTCGCCATACCGCCGATCTGGCCCGCGACGTGCTGGAAGTGGTCAGCCGGGCGCTCGATGATGCCGCCTGAATGGAGATTGGCGGCCACTGTGGAAAATCCCCGTTGCAAATATGGACTACCTTCCTAAAATGGCGGGAATTTTTTAGAACTGGCTGTTCCGCGCCAGCGATTCGCCAAGGAAAGCACGATGGGACTACTCTCCTTCCTCAAATCCCTGTTTCGCTCGCCGCCCCCGCCCGCGCCGAGCCGCGCCTTACCGCGCCCATCGCCGCGCCCGCCGCCGCGCGCCGCAAAGCCTGCGGCGCAATCAGCAAGGCCGCCGCGACCGGCGCCAGCGCCAGAAAGCGCCGAACAACCCGGCATCGAGCGCCGTCGCCAGGTTCGCGTCAATGCCCGTAAGGGCACGCGCGTGATGATTGTTGACGATTCCAAAACCATCCTCGCGGCGCTGCACAAATTTCTCCGTTCGGCAGGCTATGAGACTTTCGAGGCGCTCGACGCCGAATCGGCGCTGGCGGCGCTGCCCGTTCAACGCCCGGCGCTGATTTTTCTCGACATCATGCTGCCCGGCATAACCGGTTTCGCCGCCTTGCGCCTCATCCGCCGCGACCCGGCGACGCGCCATATTCCGGTCATTCTGATGAGCGGTAACGAAAAAGCGATGGAGCAATTTTTCGCCAGCCGCATCGTCGATGCCGACGACTTTATGAAAAAACCCTTTACGCGCAAGGAAGTTTT
>JAITMS010000037.1 GCA_031277255.1 Azonexus sp. | reverse complement strand
CGCCCCGCCCAACTCGCGGCTGGTGCGCGCGGCGTGATACACCGGCGAGGGGCGGCCCACGTAGTGCGCCAGTTCGTAGCGGAATTCGGCTAAAAACGCCGGGTCGTTCTGGTACTTGGTCCAGGCGGCTTTCAACTCCTCGATGGCGTAAGTCAGGGTTTCGGAAACGAAGCTGCCGCCGTAGCGGCCAAAGTGCCCGCTGGGGTCGGGCTGGTGGTAGTGGGTCATGGTAAGGAACTCTGCGTGTCCGCCGCGCGCACGGCGGCGACGAACTGGAGGATTTTGGCGGCGTCCTTGATGCCCTTGAGGGTCTGCCCGCCGGGGCCATCCGCCTCGACGCCGGAAGAAACGTCAACCGCGAGCGAGAGGCCGCGCCCGCGCACCCGCGCAATGGCCGCAGCCACATTTGCAGGCGTCAACCCACCAGACAAGACGAGGTGAGCGGGAATGTTTGTTGGCAGCCGTGACCAATCGAATGTCTTTCCGCCGCCGCCGAATCCCTCGACCAGTGCGTCGAGCAAAAGGGCTTGGGCCGATGAAAAGGTGTGGGCGAATTTTACCAAGTTGAAGCTCTCGCTGCCCTCGACCGGGATGCGCGCCGCGCGCCAGTAGGGTCGCCCACTGCGCGCGGCCAAGTCGGCGCATTGCGCCGCCGCTTCGTCGCCATGAAATTGCAGCGTCGCTCCCGGCACGGCGGCGCTGGCGGCCAGCACCTCGTTCGCGTCGGCGTTGACGAACAGCAGCACCGGCGTCACTAGCGGCGGCAGCCGGCGCGCCAGTTCGGCGGCGCGGGCGGCGCTGACGTAGCGCGCGCTCTTTGGGTAGAACACAAAACCGACCGCGTCGGTTCCGGCGGCGACGGCGGCATCCACGTCCTGCTCGCGCGTCAGGCCGCAGATTTTGATGCGGGTGCGGGTGGTGGTCATGGCAGCCAATCATAGGCCGCCACGCGATCCGGCAAGCCCCATTTCGAGTCATACACCGGCCCGACGAAATACAGCCCATCGGCGGCGAAGGTCGGCGCGGCGACGTCGCGGTTGCGGGCGGCGAGCACCTCGGCCATCCAATCAGGCGGTTGCAAACCTTGGCCGATCTGGATCAGGCAGCCCATGATGTTGCGGATCATGTGGTGCAAAAAAGCGTTGGCCTCGAAGTCGAAGCGCCAGTACGCGCCCCGGCGGGTGATGTCGATGCGGCGCATCTGTTTGACGGGCGACAGCGCTTGGCACGCGCTGGCTCGAAAAGAGCTGAAATCGTGCTCGCCGATCAGCCGCGCGGCGGCGGCGCGCATGGCCGCGCCGTCCAGCGGCCGGAATACCCAGCCCACGCGGCCCGCTTCCAGACTGGGGCGCACGGGCGATTCCAGCACCACGTAGGCGTAACGGCGAGCCAGTGCGCTGGCGCGGGCATGAAAGGCATCGGGCATGGCCTGCGCCCACTGCACCGCGATGTCGCTGGGCAGATAACGGTTGGTGCCGCGTACCCATGAAAAAGGCGCGCGTTCGATGCTTGCGTCGAAATGCACTACTTGCACCAGCCCATGCACGCCAGCATCGGTGCGACCCGCGCAGACGGTGGTTACCGGCAAGTCGGCAAAGCGCGCCAGTGCTTGTTGTAGTTGATCCTGCACGGTGCGGCCCGAGGGCTGGCTTTGCCAACCTTGGTAAGCCGTGCCGAGATAGCTGAGGCCGAGCGCGATTCTCACGCTCGCTATTGTCGCGGTTATGCACACGAGCGAAACCGGCGCCGCGAAGGGCGTCGGCGGCACGGGCGGACTATGTCATCGGTCCAGCTTAGCGAGGAAGCGTTCAGCGCGCTCTTTCAACGAGCCGGTGGCTTCGGCGATGACTTCCTTGACCAGGCTGCGCGCACCTTCGTCGTCGCCGATGGTGTGGAATTCCTGCGCCAGCGCCAGCTTGGTGTCGAGCGGGTCGTCGTCGGCGTTCGGAGGCTGTTGGCCCTGCAATTCGCCGCCGGAGTTTGAATCCGGATCGGCTGACAGCGCGCTCACGTCGAACTCTATCGTTCCCGAATCGGCGCCCATGCCCGGCTTATTGGCCTTGGACGCAGAAGTAGACCCGCTGGCGGCCGACGGCGTCAGTTCCAGATCCAGATCAATCAGGTTGCTGTCCGCGTCTTGAGCCGCAGCCGCGTCTGACGCTTTGTCGGCAGCAGAGTCCTCGGGCGCTTCGTCTAACTCCAGATCAATCGGCGCTCTGTTGGACGACATCGGTAGGGGGGGCGCGGATACCGCGTCCGAGGTGCGCGCAGGCACATGATCTTCAGAATGTGGTCGAGTGTCGGCGTCGAAACTGCCGTGTGTGTGTGGCGCCGTGGACGCTGACGCTGCCTTGGTATGCGAGGTTGCTGGCGAGCTACCTGTGCTGTAGAGCGGGTTGCCAGGGTCCAGTTCATTGCCTAGGGCGGCGATGGCTTGCCAATCCGGGTCGTTGTCATGCGCCACATCGTAAGCTTCGGCAGCGATGGCTTCCAGCGCACGGACGTCACGGCGCTTGGCGTAGATATCGGCCAGCTTGCGGTAAATGGAGATGCGCCCCGGATGGGATCGAAGGGTTTCTTTGAGAATTTCCTCGGCCTGCTGGTCGCGGCCATAGGCCAAGTACACCTCGGCCTCGGCCACCGGGTCGACGTCGCCGGCCGCGTCGATCTGGCTGGGCGAATATGCCAGGGACGAGGTATCGCCGATTTTCTCTCGCGTATCGATATCGGTCTGCCGGCCGCCGTTGGGACCGAAAAACGAGTCGGGTTCCAGCCGGTTTGCAATGAACGAATTGCCGCGTAGCGAATACCTCGAATTTTGGCTTTGGCGCGCACGATAGAGCACAAGGCCCGCGATCAAAGCCAATATCCCGGCGCCGCCGGCAAGCAGCGGCGCGTAGTCGGACAACTGCCGAATCAGGCTCGGCGCCGGCGCAGGAGACGCCGGACGGGGCTTGGGTGACTGCGTGGATGCCGCGGCAGGCCGTGCAGCGGTCGCCGAAGACGCGGTGCTTTTCGGTGGTTCTTGAGCGGAAACGGCTTTGGAGGCGGTATTGGCTGGGGGCGGGGTGATTGCTGTCTGGGAAGGCGAAGCCACGGGAGCCGGCGGGGTGGGCGGCGTGGGCACGACGCTGCCCGTCGGCACCTGAATGCCCCCTGACATTGCCGATGCGCCGGGCTTGGGTTGTGCCGCTGCCGCATCTTTTTGCAGGGTCTCTTTTTGTAGAGTCTCCAGCTCTTTTCTGGTTTTTTCCAATTCGGCTTCGCGCTGCCGCTGTGCTTCGGCCTGGCGCGACTGGGCGACTGCTGCCTCGGCGCTGCCGGCGCTGGAAGCTCCAGCGCCCACGATGACTACATCTCGGGGGCCAGGGGGTTGGTTTTCGGTCGGAACATGCACCTGCACGCTACCCGAGGCACTGCGCCCGGAGGACGCGTTGGCGACCGTGCGCGCATTCTGTGCCACTCCGGAGCGATAGTCGTTGAATGCGCGCACCTGGGCGACAAAGACGCGGCGCGCTTCTTGCCGAGGTATCGCCTTGGCCTGCTCGGCGGTTGGCAGGTTCAGCACGGCACCGGCTTTCACCAGATTCACGTTGCCGTTGATGAAGGCATTGGGGTTGGCGTGTAGCAGGGCGATCAGCATCTGGTCGAGCGAAACACCTTCGATCGGAGTTGCGCTGACGATGGATGAGGCCGTATCGCCGTGTTTGACCTCGACCTGGTTGTTGCCAATGGCCGGCGGCGGCACGGCGGCGGCTTGTTTGGGTGGATTGGCCTGGGTGCCCGGTTGCGGTGGGGTGCCTGCCGCTTGCCGCGGCGCGGTGGCCACAGCCTGCCGCTGCGAGGCGGTTGCGGCTTGCGGTGGTGGAGCGATTGCGTCTCTCCGGGGCAGGGTGACGGCTACTTCCGGCTGGGAACGAGCAGGCGGATCGACCAGCATGGTGTAGTCGCGCACCAAGCGGCCACCGTCGCCCCATTCGGCATTGATGACCACGCTGAGGAGAGGCTCGTTGATGGGACGATCACCTTCCAGGCGAAGATAGGCTTGGCCATTGGCGCGGCGGTGCAGGCTGACGCGCACGCCGGTCACGGCCTGGGTGTATTCCAGACCGACGGCTTTAAATCCTTCCCGCGAAGCGATGGTGGCCTTGAAGTCGGCGGCTTCCTCGGGCGAAATCTGCGGTACCTCGACCTCGGCACGCAGGGGTTCGCCCAGAGCAGATTTGACCGATGCCGCGCCGAGCGCTACGGCCTGGGCATTGACGCAGGCGCCGAACAGGGCCAACGTGACGGCGGAGGCGAGAGCCGTTGTCTTCAACCGCGGGCGGCTAAGGCCAGCGGCGGCGGCCCGTTCCAAAATCATGACGGTTTTGTTGTACATGGGTAGTGTGGCCAGGCTGAACCTCGCCGGAGCAAAATTGAAAATAGTCATGGGCACCAAAGGGAAGGCCTGAAAAGAGAAGGTTCGAAACGTAAAGACTTAAATTGTCTCTTCCTGTAAGCGTAATCCATTGATTTTACTTGTGTCAATCTTCAGGAGTCGGAAGTTTTTCATACTTCCCTTCGGCGTGCGAGCCAAGGATAGGCCAAGACGGTGTGGTTGAATAAGTCGGCTTGGGGTGCGTGCGCCTGGGTTTTCGGGTTCAAAATTTGAGCGCTTACTTGTAGTTTCTTTTTGAGGTTGTCTCAGAGCCTGTGAATGAATACTGCGCGTTTCGAGCAGATCGCTAAAGCGTGCCCGATCTAGGGATGAACAAGTCTGTCGCGACTGGCACATCCCAAAAGCAGAATCCGGGCGTGCTTTGCTCGCGCACACTTATTCAGAACAGGTTTCCTAAGGTGAGCGCCGCGACTACGAAGGTGCGTGGGTAGCACCCTCGGACAGCGCGAGCGGGCACAGCCGTCTGGCTGGGCCGCGCCTTGGCAAGGACAAAGCGCAGCAATACCTCATGGTATTGCGAGCATTTGCTTGGGCGAAGAACGGGCGCGCTTTGGCGGCATGAGCGGGCGCGGCGGATTTGTTCACACCCTCTCAGATAAACCAGCCATAAAGACTTATCCGTCGTTACTTGCACTTACAGTTTGCGTTGACGCAACATGCGCGTGTTTGTTGTCCTGTAACAACAAGTTACTCGAAGGCTGCCGGATTTTCAGGTCGTCAGCAGGATTCTCAGCATACGCCGAAGTGGTTCGGCGGCGCCCCATAGCAGTTGATCGCCAATGGTAAACGCACCGACGTATTTCGGCCCCATCGCCAGTTTGCGGATTCGGCCCACGGGAATGGTCAGCGTGCCGGTGACGGCCACCGGGGTCAGATCGCGCATCGTTGCCTCGCGCGTATTGGGCACCACTTTGACCCAGGCGTTGTCGGCGGCGAGCATGGCTTCAATATCGGCCTCGGGCACGTCTTTGTTCAGCTTGAAGGTCAGCGCCTGGCTGTGGCAGCGCATGGCGCCGACGCGCACGCAAAAGCCATCGACCGGAATGGCGGGCGTACCGAAGCCTTCGCCTTGGCCCAGGATTTTGTTGGTTTCGGCCATGCCTTTCCACTCCTCGCGGCTGATGCCGTGGCCCAGGTCCTTGTCGATCCACGGGATCAGTGAGCCGCCCAGCGGCACGCCGAAGTTGGCGACTTCATTGCCGGCCAGACTACGTTGTCTGGCGATGACCTTGCGGTCGATTTCCAGAATGGCGCTGTGGGGGTCGGACAGCAGATCGCGCACTTCGGCGTACAGCGTGCCGTATTGCGTCAGTAATTCGCGCATGTGCTGCGCGCCGCCGCCGGAGGCGGCCTGGTAGGTCTGCGTGCTCATCCACTCGACCAGTCCGGCCTTGTACAGCGC
>JAITMS010000017.1 GCA_031277255.1 Azonexus sp. | reverse complement strand
GCATCCACCGCCCCCGTCACCAGCAAGCTGTCGGTATCGACGTACATGTCGGCGCGGCTGCTGTCCACGTCCGTGTCGTTGGTCAGCACGTTGCCCGTGGCGTTGAAGCCGGGGTCGTTGGTGGCGAGGTGGTTCTTGGCGACGTTGGCGTCCGGGTTGGCATTCGGCGAATCGTTGGCGCCCTGGATGGCGACGGTCAGCGTGGCGCTGACGGCCACGCCCTTGCTGTCGGTCACGGTGTAGGTGAACACGTCGTTGAGCGTGCCGCCCTCGTTCAAGGCGTCCACCGTCGGGTTGGCGTTGTTTACGACGTAGCTGTAGTCGCCGTTGGCGTCGATGGTCAGCGTGCCGTATTTGCCGCTCACGCTGCCCGGCGTCCCGCCGCTGACGGCGCTGGCGCTGTTGCCGCTGCCGCTGATCTGGGTGACGGTCAGCGCCCCGGCATTGAGGCTGCTGTCGTTGGTCAGCACGTTGCCGCTGGCGTTGACGCCGGGGTCGCCATCAACGCCCTCGACGCTGCCGTTGGAACCATCGGCGATGTCGGCCCCCGCCGTCACCAGCGGCGGTGGCGGGTTTTCCAGAACTTTGTCGATTTCCTTGTTGATGGCGGTGTCCACACGGTCGGAGGAGGTGCCGACGGTGATGCTGCCAGCGCCCTGCGCATCAAACCAAGCCTGGTCCACCACGAGGACGAAACCCTGATTGTCCGCCGGATTACCGTCGCCATCCTGATTGCCATCGGCCTGGGCCTTGGCCCAGTCGGTGAAATTCACATCCGTCCAGAAGTAAAAGCCGCGCACCACGCCGCCCGATTTGATGGGGCGGCTGATCCAGCCATAATAGAGCTGGCCGCCGATATCGAGGCCGACGGCGGAAACGTCATTGCCGCTGAAATATTTGCTGTTGAAATCCTGGTCATCAACGACAGCGGTACCCAGCGGCGCGGCGCTGTCAAAAGTCACCGAGCTTTGCTCCTTGCTGAGCGGGAGATTGGTCACGGCGTAGGCATTGACAAAGGCGAAGGTGGCCGTCTCGACCACGTAACTTGCGCCGTTCCATTCAATGACGCGGCGGTCGTTTTCCAGGGCGACGCGCGTGGCGTCCTCCGACCAGCCGAGAACTTCCGCGGCAAAGGTTTCGCCTTCGTCGCCCGGCGTATCCCGGCCTTCATTCAAGCGGTAGTCGATGGCGTGACCGAATTCTTCAACCAGCGTGCGGGCGAGATCGGGCGTATCGAGCAGACGGGTCCAGGCGGTGTTCACAAAAATGGTCATGCCGCCATCCGGCCCGCTCGCCGTAAACGCCGCCACCGCATCGGGCATGGCGCTGGCGTCGATAGCCTGTACGGCAAGAACCACGTTGCCCGCCAGCAAATCGGCGCGCAAGGCGTCGAGACGAGCCGTCCAGGCTGGATCAGCAGCATCCCCGCCGCCATTGAACAAGGCGTACCACGTCTCGTCACTGGCCTGCCTGGCGAAATCGAGAATGCTCCGGGAGGCTTCGGCAGCGGCTTCCTGAAATTCAGGCGGCAGACCGTCGGCGGCGAAATAGGAAAGCTCCGCCGCCACATCCGGCCCGTAGGCGCCTGGCGGGGTCACATCGGTAGCAGGCGCGGCGGTTGCCACCGGCGTGGGGGCGGTTTGTTCCGTCTCATGCGCGGTCGCAGCGTCGTGCGAAGTATCCGCCGCCACCGCCTCGGCCACCGCCGCGCCGTCGAACAACATGCGCGGCTCCAGCTTCATCAGGCGCAGACGTGAAGCGAGGGAAGTGGGTTGGCAAGGGGCGTGGCTCATGGCGATTGCTCAAATAACGATGCGCAGTAAATTGGTTTTGAGACGGGATAACCGCTTTGCGGCAAGGTATGTCATATGTTTTCCAATTTGATACTAATTTCATATTAGTAAATTTTTGACAAATAGGGAAGGTGATTTGATGAAATGTGAGCTTTTGTGAGATTTCTCCGGCTTAAAGTGATAAAACAATAAAATATGATAAAAATATAAGCCGCCAACGATCCCTCGCTGCCTCCCTTTTGGGGGAGCATGGGTACCCTGTCGAGAATCGCCTTCTCCGCACCGCCCTGCGACATCTCAGAGCCTGCCCCGTACTTGATACGGGGACGAACGGTATTGGGCTGTCATCAACTCACTTCAGGCGTTCCGCTTGAGCGCCAGAAGTTGCAACATGCGTTGCAGGTAAGGCTGCCAGTCCGGCATTTGCAGGTCGAAGTCGTTTTCGAGGCGCTGGCAGTCGAGGCGGGAATTGGCTGGCCGTCGGGCGGGCGTCGGGTAGTCGGCGGTGGTGATGGCGCGGATGGCTTCTGCCTTGAGGCGGAGATCAAAACCCGGCGTGGCGCTGGCCTGTTCGACGATGGTCTGGGCAAAGGCGCGCCAACTGAGGGGGTTGGCCGCCGCCAGATGGTAAAGGCGGCTCTCGCCCGCCGCCAGTGCTTTGCCCCGGCGCAGCAGCGCCAGAACGAGGCCGGTGACGGTGGCGATCAGGGCGGCGGGGGTTGGCGAGCCGATCTGGTCGTCGACGACATCGAGGCTTTCTTTTTCCCGCGCCAGACGCAGGATGGTCTTGACGAAGTTGCCGCCGCGCGCGCCAAAGACCCAACTGGTACGAAAAATCAACGCCCGGCAGGCAGCGGCGCGAATCGCCGCTTCGCCCGCCAGTTTGCTCCGGCCATACACGCCGAGCGGGCCGGTCGGGTCGTCTTCGACCCAGGGGGTCGTCTTGCTGCCGTCAAAGACATAATCGGTCGAGTAATGCACCAGCAACGCGCCGCTCGCCGCCGCTTCGGCGGCCAGGAGGCCCGGCGCTTCGGTATTGAGGCGCATGGCTAGTTCCGGTTCGGCTTCGGCTTTGTCGACCGCCGTATAAGCCGCCGCATTGACGATGATGTCCGGTTTGACCTCGCGCAACACCCGGCGCAGCGCCGCCGGATCAGCCAGATCACACTCCCCCCGCCCACAGGCCACCACCGGCCCATGCGGCGCCAGGGAGCGTTGCAACTGCCAACCGACCTGACCGTCCTTGCCCAGCAGAAGAATCGTCATCCCCGCCTCGTCCGTAGTCTGAAAACGGCGGCAGTATGCCAGAGGACAGAAGACAGAAGACAGAGGACAGAAGACAGATTTGTATTCAGTGGTCTGTAATCTGTTGGTTTGCGGCGCTACGCGCCGGTAACTGACTGACGACTGACCACCTCTCTGTCTTCTGTCCTCAGTCTTCTGTCCTCTGCTATTCTTCACTCCCCTCCCCCAACGCCGCGCCGCCATGAGCATTTCGATCAAAACGCCTGAGGATATTGAAAAAATGCGCGTCGCCGGGCGTCTCGCCAGCGAGGTGCTCGACTATATCGAACCCTTCGTCAAGCCCGGCGTCACGACCGATGAACTGGATCGCCTCTGTCACGATCTGATGGTCGATGTTCAGGGTTGCATCCCGGCCCCGCTCAATTACGCGCCTTCCGGCTACAACCCGTATCCGAAGTCGATCTGCGCCTCGGTCAACCAGCAGGTCTGCCACGGCGTGCCGGGTGAGCGGGTGCTCAAGAATGGCGACATCGTCAATCTCGACATTACGACCATCAAGGATGGTTTTCATGGCGACACGAGCCGCATGTTCATCGTCGGCGCAGGCTCCATTCAAGCCCGGCGTCTGTGCGAGATTACCTTTGAGTGCCTGTGGCTCGGCATCTCGGTCGTGCGGCCTGGCGCTTTTTTGGGCGACATCGGGGCGGTCATTCAAAAACATGCCGAGAAAAACGGTTACTCGGTCGTCCGCGAATTTTGCGGCCACGGCATTGGCCGGAAATTCCACGAGGAGCCGCAGGTGCTGCACTACGGCAAGGCTGGCACCGGCCCGCGCCTGGAGCCGGGCATGACCTTCACCATTGAGCCGATGATTAACGCGGGCAAGGCGGCGATCCGCGAAATGCCGGATGGCTGGACCATCGTCACCAAGGACCGCAGCCTCTCGGCGCAGTGGGAACACACGGTGCTGGTGACGGAGAGCGGCTACGAGGTGATGACCCTTTCCGCCGGTTGCCGGGCCAAGCCGGAATGGATTGGCTGACGTATGTCTCCCCTCCCCCGCCGTCTGCGGCCTCGCCACAAAAGCCCCTCCCCCGCGAGGGGGGAGGGGAGCCTGGCCTGAACTGACTCATGCCCATCGACCCCGCCTCTCTGCGCCGCGAGATCAAAACGGCCCATGATGCACTGCGGCGGGATTATGAGCGGATGAACGACGCCACAGCCTTGCTGCGCGGGCGTTGCGGCGTTATCGACAGCGTTCTCAAGAAGCTCTGGCAAGGCATGGCCATGCCGTCCACGGCGGCGCTGGTGGCGGTGGGCGGTTATGGTCGGGGCGAGCTTTATCCGGCTTCCGATGTTGATCTGCTGATTTTGCTGCCGCGCCCGGCGGGCAAGGCGTTGCGGGAAAAACTGGAAATCCTCGTCAGCCACCTCTGGAACATCGGGCTGGAAATCGGTCATAGCGTGCGCACGGTGGCCGAATGCGCCAGCCGCGCCAGGGATGACATCACCATCTGCACGGCGCTGCTCGAAGCCCGTTTGCTGATTGGCGACGGCCCGCTGTTTGCGCGACTGGGACGGCGCTTGCGCCAGCGGTTTGAGCCGCTGGCTTTTCTCGCGGCCAAGCGCCTGGAGCAGCAGGAGCGTTACCAGCGTTTTGACGAGACGCCTTACAGTCTGGAGCCGAATTGCAAGGAGTCGCCGGGCGGGCTGCGCGATATTCAGACCATTTTCTGGATCGCCCGCGCCGCCGGTTACGGCGTCCATTGGGCCGATCTCGAAAGCCACGGCCTGATCAGCCTTGATGAAGCCGAACACGCCGAGGAATGCGAAGAAACCTTGCGCCACCTGCGCATCCGCCTGCATTACGCCGCCGGGCGGCGGCAGGAAAAACTCCTGTTCGATTATCAGGAACAACTGGCCGCTGCCGCCGGTTTTACCGACACGCCCGCCCGCCGCGCCTCGGAGCAACTGATGCAGGCGTATTACCGCAACGCCAAGGCGGTCATGCTGCTCAACGTCATCCTCCTGCAAAACATGGAGGCGGCGCTCTCGCCTGCCCGCGAACTCTTGCCGCAGGTTATCGACGACGATTTCCAGAGCGTCGGCAATCTCCTTGACGTGCGTGACGAAACCCTGTTCGAGCGCCGCCCGGCGGCCATTCTCGACGTCTTCCTCAGCTTGCAGCAACACCCGGAACTGCACGACCTGACGGCGCGCACCCTACGCGCCCTGTGGCGCTGCCGCGAGTGGATCACGCCGGAGAAAAGCGGCAGCCCGGCGCAGCGGGCGGCGTTCCTGCGTCTGTTCCAGAGTCCGCGCGGCGTCGTCCGGGCGCTACGGCGGATGAACCAGCTCGACATCCTCGGCGCTTACCTGCCCAACTTTGGCCGCATCGTCGGCCAGATGCAGCATGATCTCTTTCACGTCTACACCGTCGACCAGCACATTCTGCAAGTCATCCGCAATCTGCGCCGCTTCGCCATGAGCGAATTTGCCCACGAATACCCGGAATGCTCGCGCCTCATCAACGAAGTGGATCGCCACTGGCTGCTCCACATCGCCGCCCTCTTTCACGACATCGCCAAGGGACGCGGCGGCGACCATTCCGAACAGGGCGCCGCCGACGCCCGCCAGTTCTGCGAGGAGCACGGCCTCCCGGATGAAGACACGGAACTGGTCGTCTGGCTGGTCAAACATCATTTATTCCTGTCGCACGTGGCGCAAAAGAAAGACCTCAGCGACCCCCAGGTGATCGCCGATTTCTCCCGTTTCGCCGGTGACGACCGCCGCCTGACGGCGCTTTATCTCCTCACCCACGCCGACATTCGCGGCACCAGCCCGAAAGTCTGGAACCAGTGGAAAGGCAAGCTCCTCGCCGATCTCTATTGGCAGACGCTGGATTGCCTGCACCAGGGCGCAACGCCGCCCGCCCACGGCGTCATCGCCGAACGGCAGGCGGCGGCGCTCTCCCTGCTGCGCGATTTCGCCCTCCCCGACACCGTGCACGAGCGGCTGTGGAAGCAGCTCGACACCGTTTATTTTCTCCGCCATTCGGCGGAAGAAATCGCCTGGCACACGCGGGCGCTGCATTACCGTATCGACAACCGTCGCCCCATCGTCAGCGCCCGGCGGCAAAGCGACGGCCTGCAAGTCATGGTCTACACTCAGGATCAGCCCGACCTCTTTGCCCGCATCGTCGGCTTTCTGGCCCGCAACGGCTACAACATCGTCGACGCCAAAATCCACACCACCGCCCACGGCTACGCCCTCGACAGCTTCGTCCTGCTCGACACCGAAGAACGCGACAACAACCGCGAATCCGCCCGCGCCATCGAGCGCGAACTGGAACAACGGCTGCTCCGTCAGGCTCCGCTTGAGCCGCCGCCGACCGGCTGGCTGTCGCGCCACGTCAAACACTTTCCGATCAAACCCGAAGCCCGTATCGTCGAAGACGAACGCGGCGGCAATTTTGTCCTCTCGCTGACCGCCGCCGACCGCCCCGGCCTCCTCTACGCCGTCGCCAACATCCTCGCCCGCCACGGCGCGCATCTGCAAACCGCCAAAATCGCCACCTTGGGCGAACGGGTCGAAGATGTCTTTCTGTTGAGCGGCGGCGACCTCGACGACAGCGCCAGCCGCATCCGGCTGGAGACGGAGTTGATGGAGCGGTTGAAAATCTGATCCCGGCCACCTTTTCCGGCAGGAATAAAATACAGCGATGGAAACGATGTCGGCCCCAACAACACCAACGGCAATCCAGGCTACGCTGCGCGATCTGGCGAGCAACCTGCGCGCCGGTCTTGGCTTTCTGCTGTTCGAGAAAAACGCGGTCAATCGCCTGCGCGCTTCCGTGCCGCAGATCGTCTGGCTGTGGCTGCTCGGCGTCCTGCTCGGATTGATGGATGACCTGCTCAACGTCGGATGGGATGGCGAACTCAACCTTCAGGCATTGCCTTACCTGCTCTGGGTGATACCGCCGTTTCTGCTGTGTATGTGGTGCTATGCGCGAATGCAGAAGGAAGATGCAAGCGCCGGAATGCTCGAAGGAACGACGGCAATTTTGGGGCTTGGCCTTTTCGCCAGTGCGGCGTCGACGGCGCTCTATTTCTTTGTTCAACCCATCTTGTTTGAACCCCGGTCGATGATCAGCACTTGGCTGGTTTCGGGTTCCCTGGGCGTATCTCTCGTCTGGTACACACTGGCGACATATGTTGCCCTGTGGCGGATTTACCGGCTGACCAAGCTGAAATATCTCCTCGCCTCACTCCTCCTCGGCGCTGTCATAGCAGGCGGGATATGGTTTTCCATAAGGTTTGCCATGAATACGCAAAAGTTGTGGCAGCCCAGCTACAGTAGCGGCGAATCCTCCTACGTTGACCGCTGGCAACTGACCCGTGGCGAGGCCATCCTCTACCGCCAGCCGGAGTTGCTGGAAAAGGCGCTCGCGGCAGTCCAGCCCAGCCGCCCGGATACGCCGGAACTCTATCTGCTGGCCTTTGGCGGCGACGCGGGTCAGGATGTTTTTCTGCGTGAAGTCCTGAGCGTGGAAACCCTGTTCAAAGAACGCTTCGACGCCGCCGGGCGCAGCCTCGTGCTGGTCAACAACCCGGCCACCGTGCTCGAGCGCCCCGTCGCCAGCGTCACGGCGCTGGAACGCGCCCTCAAGGCCATCGGCAGCCGGATGGACCAGAACGAGGACGTGCTGTTCCTCTTTATGACCTCGCACGGCTCCGCCGAATTTCATTTTTCACTGAGCCTGTGGCCGTTCGAGTTCGACGAACTGACGCCGCAACGCCTGCGTGAACTGCTTGACGCCGCCGCTATCAAAAACCGCGTCGTCGTCGTTTCGGCCTGCTATTCGGGCGGCTTCATCGCGCCTTTGTCCGACCCGCATACCCTGGTCATCAGCGCCGCCCGCGCCGACCGCAACTCGCACGGATGCAGCCACGAAGCCGACTGGACTTTCTTTGGCCGCGCCTATTTCGACGAGGCGCTGCGCCACACCTATTCCTTCACCGCCGCCTTTGAACAGGCGCGGCGCACGGTAGAAGCGCGCGAACGGGAAGAAAATTACACCCCTTCGGAACCGCAAATGGCCGCAGGCGAAGCCATCCGCCCACGCCTCGAAGCCATCGAGCGGCGGCTGGAGCGGTTTTGATGCAAGTGTGGACATCCATTTCCGCGCCCATGCGCTTTGCTCCCCTCGCCCGCTTCGCGGGAGAGGGGCTGGGCCTGTCCTGAGCAAAGTCGAAGGGGGAGAGGGGCGGCGTCCCGATTGGCGGTGACAGCAATGGATACACCGCTGGCCCTCTCCCGGCCTGCGGCCACCCTCTCCCGCAAGCGGGCGAGGGAAAACCGTAAGCACTTGAATCAAAACCGCTCCAATCAGCTTTTGCGATAGCCCCCGAAGCGCGCGGCGGCAGCGGCTATAATCTTTTCCCCGCCGCCGTACCCCCGCCGCCGTGTCCGCTTCTCCCCTGCTCCCCCGCTCTTTTCTCCCCACCCTGCCCCGTCCCGGTCATCGTCTTGATCTGCCGTCGCCTGTCGGCTCCGGCGATGCCTTGATGCTGTCCGCGGCGGCTGTCCGCGCCGGGCGTTTGCTGGCGGTGGTGACGGCGACGGCGGCGGATGCCCGGCGTTTGCTCGAAGAAATCCCCTGGTTCGCGCCGCAATTGCGCGTGCGTCTGCTGCCGGATTGGGAGACTTTGCCTTACGACCATTTTTCGCCGCATCAGGATCTGGTTTCCGAGCGGCTGGCGACGCTGTGGGCGGCCTTGCAGGGGGAACTGGATATTCTGCTGGCGCCGGCGGCGACAGCGGTGGGACGGTTGGCGCCGCCGGAGTTCATGGCGGCTTATACCTTTGCTTTCCAAAAGGGGCAGCGGCTCGATGCCGGGAAGTTCCGCGATCAGGTGACGCTGGCCGGTTACGCCCATGTGACGCAGGTGGTGTCGCCGGGCGAGTATTCGATTCGCGGCGGGTTGATCGACCTGTTTCCGATGGGGTCGCCCCTGCCTTACCGGCTCGATCTCTTTGATGACGAGATCGACAGCATCCGCACTTTTGATGTCGATACGCAGCGCACGGTCTATCCGGTCAACGAAATCCGTCTCCTGCCCGCCCGCGAATTTCCGCTCGACGACGCCGGGCGGACGCGCTTCCGGCAGGCTTTCCGCGAGCGTTTTGAGGGCGACCCGGCGAAATCGGGGATTTACAAGGATGTCTCCAGCGGTATCGCCAGCGCCGGGATCGAGTATTACCTGCCCCTGTTTTTTTCGGCGACGGCGACGTTGTTCGACTATCTGCCGCCGAATGCCGTGTTCGTCACACAAGGCGACGCGCCCGCCGCAATCGCCGCCTTCTGGATGGACACCCGTTCGCGCTACAGGCTCCTGCAAGGCGACAAGGCGCGGCCCTTGCTGACGCCGGAAGAACTGTTCCTGACCGATGAGGAGTTTTTCAGCGCCGCTAAACCCTACGCCCGGCTGGTTTTGAAAACAGAAGACAGAGGACAGAAGACGGAAGACAGCCCGTTACCGGCGGCCAGCCCTCAACCCCTGCCCCTCTCCCGCAAGCGGGAGAGGGGAGGCACCCTCGCAAGCGGGGGGAAGGTCGGGATGGGGGGATCGCCGCCGCAAATTCACAGTCCTCTGTCCTCTGTCTTCTGTCCTCTGAGCGACAGCGTCGCCATCGACCGCCGCGCCGACGATCCGCTGGCCGCCCTCAAACACTTTCTCGCCGCCTGGCCGGGGCGGGTTCTGCTGGTGGCGGAAAGCGCGGGCCGTCGTGAGACGCTGGCGGCGATGCTCGCCGAACACGGCCTCAAACCAGCGGCCTGCCCTGATCTCAAGGCTTTTGTCGACGGCGGCGACAAGCTTGCCCTTGGCGTTGCGCCGTTGCACGCCGGTTTTGTCATCGACAATCTGGCTTTCGTCAGCGAAGCTGAACTGTTCGCTGGTAGCCCGCGCCGCGCCCGGCGGGAAGCGGCGAAAAAAGCCGCTTTCGACAACTGGCTCAAAGACCTGACCGAACTCAAGATCGGCGATCCGGTCGTCC
The DNA here is from genome assembly GCA_031277255.1 of Azonexus sp. Classification (GTDB taxonomy): domain Bacteria; phylum Pseudomonadota; class Gammaproteobacteria; order Burkholderiales; family Rhodocyclaceae; genus Azonexus. Next base: position 57,072 of record JAITMS010000017.1, on the reverse strand, counting down.
ATGAGAGTCACGGCATTGGCCGTTATCAGGGCTTGGTGCGGATGGATCTAGGGCTGGGCGAGCAGGAATTTCTCGAACTCCATTACGCCAATGACGCCAAGCTCTTTGTCCCGGTGGCGCAACTCGCCGTCATCGCGCGTTATTCCGGTGCCGACCCGGAAGCCGCGCCCCTGCACACGCTCGGTTCCGGCCAGTGGGAAAAAGCCAAACGCAAGGCGGCGGAACAGGCCCGCGACACCGCCGCCGAACTGCTCGCCCTCTACGCCGCCCGCGCCGCCCGCCAAGGCCATGCCTTCAGCTTTGCCGACAAGGATTACGAAACCTTTGCCGACGGCTTCGCTTTTGAGGAAACCGCCGATCAGGCAGCGGCCATTGCCGCCGTGCTCGACGACATGAAATCCGGCAAGCCGATGGATCGGCTGGTCTGCGGCGATGTCGGTTTCGGCAAAACGGAAGTGGCGCTGCGCGCCGCTTTCTGCGCCGTCGCTGGCGGCAGGCAGGTGGCCGTGCTCTGTCCGACGACGCTGTTGTGCGAGCAGCATTACCAGACTTTCGCCGACCGCTTTGCCGAATGGCCGGTCAAAATCGCCGAACTGTCGCGCTTTCGGACACCGAAAGAAGCGGGAGAGGCGCTCGACGATCTCGCCGCGGGCAAGATCGACATCATCATCGGCACCCACAAACTGATCGGCAAGGCGGTCAGATTCAAGCGTCTGGGCCTCGTCATCATCGACGAAGAACACCGTTTCGGCGTGCGCCAGAAAGAAACCCTCAAAGCCATGCGCGCCGAGGTCGACGTGCTGACGCTGACAGCGACGCCGATTCCGCGCACACTGGCGATGAGCCTCGAAGGCTTGCGCGATTTTTCGGTCATCGCCACCGCGCCGCAAAAGCGGCTGGCGATCAAAACCTTTGTCTCGCGGCTATCCGACGGCATCATCCGCGAAGCCGCGCTGCGCGAATTGAAACGCGGCGGCCAGGTGTATTTCCTGCACAACGAAGTGCACAGCATCGAGGCCATGCGGGAGAAGCTGGAAAAACTCCTGCCGGAGGCGCGTCTCGCCGTCGGCCACGGCCAGATGGCCGAACGCGACCTGGAACGGGCGATGCGCGACTTCACCAGCCAGCGCGCCAATCTGCTCTTATGCACCACCATTATCGAAACCGGCATCGACAATCCGCACGCCAACACCATTCTCATCAACCGCGCCGAAAAATTCGGCCTCGCCCAGTTGCACCAGTTGCGCGGCCGCGTTGGCCGCTCGCACCATCAGGCTTACGCCTATCTTCTGGTCAATGACGAAAAAGCGATGACCCGGCAAGCCAGGCAGCGGCTCGAAGCGATCCAGATGATGGAAGACCTCGGCGCCGGTTTTTACCTCGCCATGCACGACCTCGAAATTCGCGGCGCGGGCGAAGTCCTGGGCGACAACCAATCCGGCGAAATGCAGGAAGTCGGCTTCAATCTGTACGCCGACATGCTCAACCGCGCCGTCGGCTGCCTCAAACAAGGCAAAGTTCTGGAAACAGTGGATTTGACCCAGCCCATCGGCGTCAGCGGCGAAATCAACCTGCGCGCCCCGGCCCTCCTCCCCGACAACTACTGCCCCGACGTGCACGAGCGCCTGACCCTCTACAAACGGCTGGCCAACGGCGAAACCCGCGAAGAAATCGACGCCCTGCAAGAAGAACTGATCGACCGCTTCGGCCCCCTGCCGCCGCAAACCGAGGCGCTACTGGCGACGCACCGCCTGCGGCTACTCATCAAACCGCTACAAATCGCCAAACTCGACGCCGGTAACGACCAGATCACCCTCCAGTTCAGCCCCGAATTTGCCCAAAACCCACCGATCGAGCCAGCCCGGATCATCCATCTGATCCAAAAAAACCGTAACTACAAACTCGCCGGGCCGGAAAAAATCTCCCTCCTGCGCCACTCGCCCACTCTGCAAGCCAAAGTGGCGGCGATAAAAGATATGATTCGGGAATTGACTCAGGCGGCATAGACTCAGAATGCAGTCGCTGACACACCAGAAAATGACCATGAGCAAAACCTCTTTTCCCTTGCGGATACAGCAAAACGAGCGGATTCGCGGCAAGCGCCTTGCCGAACAATTGGGTGTTTCCGAGAATCGCCTGTATGCCGAACTGATACACGATGGCCTGCTGATTCGGGAACAGATGGCCTATATGGCAAAGCTGCGCGAAATTGCCGCCACAACCACCACGAAAGACGCCTTGGCGATTCTTGCCAATGCGTCGGACACGCCGCCTGCGCCAACTGATACGTACTAAACCATGTCGCCAAAGTTCAATAGACTGTCTAGAGTGCGAATTTCGACGTGGATCGTATTGGCTATATTGACTCTATCAATTTACGTAACTGCTAATTTGGCGATCGCTTATTTGAAGGCGGTTTTTGTTAAACAAGAAGCCCAGTGGCAGCTTGTGTTTATGTTTGTTCCCATTCCAATCCTGCTTGGATTCGTTGCTTTGTTTGTTGCTTATGGCTCTCGCGCGAACCGTACATTAATCGGCGCCTGCGTTACAGCCATTGCTCTCCCATGTGTTCTACTCTTTTTGGTGAAATCCCATGTTTACTAAAGGGCAGCTTAACTCGGCGCTCAAGGCGGGTAAGTAAAAGTGGGCGGCCCAGATAATCTTTCTTTTGTCGGCCAGTCGCGGCCCGCTTGCACTTGCCGTTCAGCTTGGCCGTTAGCGCCTTTCAGATAACACAGCATATTTAACCCTGGAGCCACAATGACCATTCAATCCTCGCGCATAACGACCCAAAATGGCCGCTCGGTTCATGCGAGTTTTTTCCAGCCGAAACAAGAAGCAAAAGCCGCGGTTCTTGTCGTTCCCGCGATGGGCATTCGCCAGGATTATTACGCGCCATTCGCCGCCTGGCTTTCCAATCAGGGTTATCTTGTCGCAACCTTTGACTATTCGGGTACTGGACTCTCCAGAGACGGCGATATTCGTCGGCTCCGGGTAAATATCTTCGATTGGGCGCAGTGCGATTGCGACGCGATGATTGATGCTGTTCAGGCCCGCGTTCCGTCTCGCCCGATTTACTGGCTCGGTCACAGCCTGGGCGGGCAAATCCTTGGGCTTGTACCCAACTGGAACCGGGTGAGCAAGGCCGTAACCATCGCAACCGGGAGCGGATACTGGATTGAAAATACGCCTGACCTCAAATGGAAAGTATGGTGGCTCTGGTTTGTCGTGGCTCCCTTGATGACGCGAGCCTGCGGTTATTTTCCAGGCAAGCGGCTACGCAAGGTCGGTGACTTGCCTCGCGGCGTCATGGATCAATGGCGTCAGTGGTGCCTCAACCCGGATTATGTCGTCGGCGCGGAGGGGCAGGCGGTGCGGGAAAAATTCGCCGCGGTCAGCGTGCCGATTACTTCGTTCTCTTTTACCGACGACGAGATGATGTCTGCCCGCAATACAGAGTCAATGCACGGTTTCTATACGACCGCGCCCAAAACCATGAAGCGCATTGCGCCGCAAGACATCGGCGCGGAACGGATAGGACACTTCGGTTTTTTCCGCTCGCGCTTCGAGGATTCTCTCTGGCGACATCAATTGTTGCCTGAGTTATCGTGAAAGTCAGGCGCTAGATCGGCTTTGATTCAAGCGCATACACCCCCCATACCGTTCGGGCTGAGCCTGTCGAAGCCCGGTTCAAGCCTCCGTTCCTCTCTCCGCACCGTCCTTCGACAAGCTCAGGACGAACGGGAGTGTAAGGACTTGAACAGAAAATGCGCTAGCCATTCAAGCCGACGCTACTGCGCGGCGCAAAAATAACTGCGGCGGCAAGCTCACCGGACAGGATAAAATCTCACTTCTGCGCCACGGCCCCATGCGGCAAGCCAAAGTGGCGGCCATCAAAGACATGATTGACGAACCGACCCCATGAACCAAACCGCAACCCCCATCGAAAACGCCAATGTCGCGGCTTTTGACGCCATGCCCGCACCTGCCGAAATTCATGCCCGCCTGCCGCTTTCGGCCAGGGCGGAGGCGACTGTCAGCGAAAACCGCCAGTTGCTGTGCAATATCCTCGACCGCCGGGATCACCGTATTTTCGTCGTCGTCGGCCCCTGCTCCATCCACGATCCGGTCGCCGGTCTGGACTATGCCCGGCGCTTGAAAAAACTCGCCGATGAAGTCGGCGACACCCTGCAAATCATCATGCGCGTCTATTTTGAGAAGCCGCGCACCACGGTCGGCTGGAAGGGCTACATCAACGACCCGTTCATGGACGACTCTTTCCGCGTCGACGTCGGCATGGAACGCGCCCGCGAATTCCTGCTGCAAGTCAATGAACTGGGGCTACCCGCCGGAACCGAGGCGCTCGACCCCTACGGCCCGCAGTATTACGGCGACCTCATCACCTGGAGCGCCATCGGCGCCCGCACCACGGAATCGCAGACGCACCGTGAAATGTCGTCGGGGCTATCCACCCCGGTCGGTTTCAAAAACGCCACCAGCGGCGATCTGCTCGTTGCCACCAATGCTGTGCTCTCCGCTTCCAAGCCGCACGCTTTCCTTGGCCTCAACAACGATGGCCGCGTCACCATCGTCCGCACCACCGGCAACGCCTACGGCCACGTCGTTCTGCGCGGCGGCGACAACGGCCCCAATTACGACACCGTTTCGGTGGCGATGGCCGAAGCCGCCATGCAAAAAGCCAGACTCCCGGCCAATCTGGTCGTCGACTGTTCGCACGCCAACAGTTCGAAAAAGCCGGACATGCAGCCGCTGGTGATGAGCGACGTGGTCAGCCAGATTCGCGCGGGCAACAAATCGATCCTCGGCGTGATGATTGAATCCAACCTCGAAGCAGGCAACCAGGCCATCCCCGCCGATCTCACAAAACTCAGATACGGCTGCTCGGTGACGGATGGCTGCATCGACTGGCCGACCACCGAAGCCACCCTGCGCGACGCCGCCATCATGCTGCGCGACGTGCTGCCGGGGCGCTTGGGGTGATCTGCCCATGATTCCGGCGTGAACCTCACCCTCCAGGGCGGCGCCCTGCCCACCTTTCTGCTTGAGCGCATCGCCGCCGCCACCGGCGCGGCGGCGGTTGAGCCGCGTCCGCCGCAGGTCGTCCGTCTGCTTGCCGCTCGCCGCACGCCAGAATTCGACGCCCTGATTCCCCTCATTGAAACCGAAAAACTCGATTGGGCCTTTGTCGCCGCCAATAGAAAACTGGCCGACTTTGGCCTCATCTGTTTCGACATGGATTCGACGCTGATTACCATCGAGTGCATTGACGAACTGGCCGATTTCGCCAACAAAAAAGCCGCGGTTGCCGCCGTCACCGAAGCCGCGATGCGTGGCGAGATGGATTATCAGGAGAGTCTCCGCCGCCGTCTGGCGCTGCTCGCCGGGCTGGATGCCCGCGTGCTGGCCCGCGTTTTCAGTGAACGCCTGCAACTCGCCAGGGGCGCCCGCGAACTGCTGGCCGCCGCCCAGGCCGCCGGGTTGCGCACGGCCATTCTCTCCGGCGGTTTCACCTACTTCACCGAGCGCCTGCGCATTGAACTCGGCTTTGACTTCGCTACTTCCAACGAACTGGAAATTGCTGGCGGCAAGCTGACGGGCCGCGTCCTTGGCGAGATTGTGGACGGCGCGGCCAAGGCCCGCCACCTTTGCCGCTTGCGCGATGAACTGGGTTTGGCGCAAGGGCAAGTCATCGCCATCGGCGACGGCGCCAACGATCTGCCGATGATGGCCGAATCCGGCCTCGCCGTCGCCTACCACGCCAAACCGGCGGCCCGCGCCAAGGCCGATGTCGCCATCAATTTCGGCGGCCTCGATAGCCTGCTCCATCTCTTTGCCTGATGCCCCCAACCATGAACCTTCGCCTCTGCTCCCGTCTGTTTGCGTTCTGCCTCCTGCTCGTCAGCCTCGCCGCCCGCAGCGAAGTCATCGACATCGACAATGCCGAACTGGCGCGGCTCATCGAACAGGGCGCGCCGCTCATTGATGTCCGCCAGCAAGCGGAATGGGAAGAAACCGGCGTCATCGCGGGCAGCCGCCTCAACACCTTTTTCGACGCCTCCGGCCAGGCCGACCCGGCAGCCTGGTTGGCGCGGATCAAACCCTACGCCGCCGCCAGTCAGCCGGTCGTCATCATCTGCCGCAGCGGCAGCCGCTCACGCGCGGTCAGCCGCTTCCTGTCGCAAGAAGCCGGTTACGCCACGGTGTACAACGTCAAGAACGGCATCAAGGGCTGGATCGCCGACCAGTATCCCGTCACCCCCGCCGCCCCGGCCATCGCCGCCTGCCGCAAGGCCGGAACGTGTTAAGTGTCCGGCGCTTAGCCCCTCCCGTTCGCCCTGAGCTTGTCGAAGGGCGGTGCGGAGGGAGGATGAAACGGGCTTCGACAGGCTCAGCCCGAACGGTATCAAATTGCCAGCGAATAAACAAAAAATCGCTCTATCCGCGCCACTCAAGCATGCGCCCGCAGCCACTGGTCAAGCGCCGGCACGCTGTAGAGCGTGGCCAGCGGTTGATGTTCGAGCAAAGACGCCAGCGGGTGCGCGCCATAGGTCACGGCCAGCGCGTCGACGCCAGCGTTTTTCGCCAGTAGCAGGTCGTGTGTGGTGTCGCCGATCATCAGCGTTGATTCGGCGGCGATGGCCAACTCGTCCAGCAATTCGAGCAGCATTTGCGGATGCGGCTTGGAGTGGCATTCGTCGGCGCAGCGTGAAGCGAGAAAATAGGGGCGCAGGCCGGAGTGGTCGAGCGCCCTTTCCAGACCGAGGCGGCTTTTGCCGGTGGCGACGGCGAGCCGGTGGCCGTCCGCCCGCAAGCGCGCGAGCATCTCCGGCACGCCGGGGAACAAGGTCAGTTGATGATCGCCGGATAAGTAGTGATGGCGGTAACGCTCGGCCATTGACTGAATCTGCTCCGGCTTGAGATCGGGCGCGACATGCCGCATGGCGTCGGCAAGGCCCAAGCCGATGACGTGGCGGGCGCGGCGGTCGTCCGGCGCGGGCAGGCCGAGGTCGCGGCAGGCGGCCTGAATGGCGTGGACGATGGCGGCGGCGGAATCGAGCAAGGTGCCGTCCCAGTCAAAGACGATCAATGGGTATTTCATTGGGACAAAATCCGGTCGAGGTTGTCGGCAGAAAACTCGCGTTCGCTCGCCGCGTCGGCAACGGCGATGGCCGAGCGGATGCCTGTCGGCAGCGGCGCCACGCATTCCAGCGGCGCGCCGCTCAAGGGATGGCGGAAGGCCATGCGCCAGGCGTGCAGGGCCATGCGTTTGAGGCCTTGTTTGGGCAGTTGGCGATTGAGGGTGAAATCGCCGTATTTTTCATCACCGAGAATGGGAAAGCCAAGATGCGCGAGATGGACGCGAATCTGATGGGTGCGCCCGGTTTTCAACTGCGCTTCGACGAGGCTCATCGTCGGCCAGCGGACGAGCAGGCGAAAGATCGTGTGCGCCGCCTTGCCGTCGGCCCGCACGCTGACCCGCCGTTCGCCGTTGTCGAGCAGGTATTTGTGGAGCGGCGCCTTGACGTGCTGCGTCGCCTTCAGCCAGCGGCCCTTGACCAGCGCCAGATAGCGTTTGTCAGCGCCCGCCCCGTGTGCGCGGAACATATCGTGCAAGGCCGTCAGCGCCAGGCGTTTTTTGCCGATCAGCAGAATGCCGGAGGTTTCGCGGTCGAGCCGGTGCGCGAGTTCGAGGAAGCGGGCGGTCGGACGCTGCTGGCGCAAGGCTTCGATGACGCCGAAGCTGACGCCGCTGCCGCCGTGCACGGCGATGCCTTCGGGTTTGTCGATGACCAGCAGGGCGTCATCCTCAAAAAGAACCGGCAGCGCGATCTGCCGCCGCGCCGCTTCGCCGCCGCTTTCTTCCCGCGCCGCCAGACGCAGCGGCGGCAGCCGCAGCTTGTCGCCGACGCGCAGCCGGTAAGCGGCATCGACCCGGCCACTGTTGACCCGCACTTCGCCGCTTCTCAGGATGCGGTAGAGGTGGCTTTTGGGAACGCCCTTGCAATGACCGATGAGAAAATTGTCGAGACGCTGGCCCTCGGCCTCGCCACCGATGACCAGGTAGGAGACTCTGCTTTTGTTTGAATTGTTAGCGGCACGCGCCATTTTCTAATATACTCCGCCTGTTTTACGTCTCGGTTTGCAAGAAGTTTCCGAACCGTCAGACCGCCCTCGCCCCGCATCAAAAGCGGCCACTGTGCGGCAGGTTCTGAACATTTCACTGGTGCGACCGGCATCAGCCAGACCAACGTGATTCGCCTGGTTAAGTTCACTCACCAAAAGTAGTGATGTTAATGGATTAGCCCGCTTTCAAGCACGCACGGAAAAGTCCGTCGCAGGAATTTCAGGCAGCGCCTTGCAGATTTTGCCGACGCTGCGGCCAATATTTCAAACAGCATTTTCACCCTGAACCGATGCCATGACACCAACCGGGAACTGAAACTGTCTGCCTGCATGGGCATTTCACGGCTGCGCGCGAGAAAACAAGGGCGCTGGAGCCAACAACAATGAAACGTATGCTCTTTAATGCGACACAGGCGGAAGAACTCCGTGTCGCCATCGTCGACGGTCAAAAACTCATCGACCTCGACATTGAATCCGCCGCCAAGGAAGAACGCAAAAGCAATATCTACAAGGGTGTCGTCACCCGCATCGAACCGTCGCTCGAAGCCTGCTTCGTCGATTACGGCGCTGAACGCCACGGCTTTCTGCCCTTCAAGGAAGTCTCCCGCGCTTACTTCCAGCCGGGTGTCGAAGTCAGCAAGGCTGGCATCAAGGAAGCCTTGAAGGAAGGCCAGGAACTGATCGTCCAGGTCGACAAGGACGAGCGCGGCAACAAGGGCGCGGCGCTGACCACCTACGTCTCGCTGGCGGGCCGCTATCTCGTCCTGATGCCGAACAACCCGCGCGGCGGCGGCGTCTCCCGCCGCGTCGATGGCGACGACCGCGCCGAACTTCGGGAAATCATGGATCAGCTCGAAGTCCCCGGCGGCATGAGCCTGATCGCCCGCACCGCCGCCATTGGCCGCCAGACGGAAGAATTGCAGTGGGATTTGAACTACCTGCTGCAACTGTGGAGCGCCATCGAAGGCGCGGCGCGGCAGGAATCCGGCGCTTTTCTCATTTACCTCGAAGGCTCGCTGGTCATCCGCGCCATCCGCGACTACTTCCAGCCGGACATCGGCGAAATCCTCATCGACACCGACGATGTCTTCGAGCAGGCCCGCGCCTTCATGGGCACGGTCATGCCCGGCAACGTCAGCCGCGTCAAACGCTACCGCGACGACGTGCCGCTCTTTTCGCGTTTCCAGATCGAGCACCAGATCGAAACGGCCTTTGCCCGCCAGGTCAATCTGCCCTCCGGCGGGGCCATCGTCATCGACCACACCGAGGCGCTGGTCGCCGTCGACGTCAACTCAGGCCGCGCCACGCGCGGCTCGGATATTGAAGAAACCGCCCTCAAAACCAATCTCGAAGCCGCCGACGAACTGGCCCGGCAACTGCGCCTGCGCGACCTGGGCGGCCTCATCGTCATCGACTTCATCGACATGGAAAGCAGCAAAAACCAGCGCGAAGTCGAAAACCGCTTGAAGGACGGTCTGCGCTTCGACCGCGCCCGCGTGCAGATGGGCAAGATCAGCCGCTTCGGCCTGATGGAGCTGTCGCGTCAGCGGCTGCGTCCGGCGCTCGCCGAAACCAGCTACATCTCCTGCCCGCGCTGCACCGGCACCGGCCACATCCGCTCGACCGAATCGGCGGCGCTGCACATCCTGCGCATCCTCGAAGAAGAAGCGATGAAGGAAAACAGCCGCGCCGTCCATGTACAAATGCCGGTCGACGTCGCCACCTTCCTGCTCAACGAAAAGCGCCCGGACATCGCCGCCATCGAACTGCGGCACAAGGTCGACATTCTGCTCATCCCCAACATCCACCTCGAAACGCCAGCCCACAAAATCACCCGCCTGCGCCATGAAGATATGGGCAGCGAAGACACCCGCGAACCCTCCTACCGCATGGTCGACGTCCCGGCGGAAGAAGCCGTCAAACTGGCGGCCCAGCAGGAGGTTGCCAAACCGCGTCAGGAAGCCGTGGTCAAAAGCATCTCGCCGGAGCAACCGGCCCCGTTGGTCGCCGAAAAACGCGCCGCCGCCAAAGCCGCTCCGGTAGCGCCCGCCAAACCCGGCCTGCTGGCCAGAATCGCCGCCTGGTTCAGCGGCGGCGAAACGGCGCCCGCCCCGGCGGCAAAACCTGAACCGGCGCGCAAACCGCGCCAGAGCCGCAACGAAAACCGCAGCGAAAACCGCCGCAACGGACGCAGCAACAACCGCCGCGAGGAAGAACGCAGCCCTCGTCAGGAACGCGGCAACCGCGCCGAAAACGCCCCGCGCGACGAAGCCGCCAATGCGGCAAGTAGCGGCGAGCGCAAGGAACGCAAACCGCGCCGGGAAAAAACCGAACGTCAGACCGAACAACGCCCAGCCCCGGAAGCGATTGAAACCGCCAGCCTGACCACGCCGCCGCCCGCTGACAGCGAAACCCAGGAAACCGGCGGGGAAAACGCCAGCCGCCGCCGCACCCGGCGCGGCAGCCGCAGCCGTGGCGAAGGCCGCCGTCAGGACGGCGAAGCCCTCGCCCTGACGCCGGAAGCCGAAGCAGCGGCGGCAACGGATGAAACAACCGCCGCCACCCCGGAACCCGCCGAGGCCGCTCCCATCGTCGTCGTCATCGAAGCCGCCCCGGATGAAGAACCACTGGCCGCACAGGTTGCTGTCGAAGCGCCGCCGGAAGTCGCGGCGGCAGCCGCCGAAACGGCCCCGGAGATCGCAGCCTCCCCGGCGGCAACGGTGATCGAACCCGCCGCCCGCATCCCCGCGCCAGCCGTCGAAACAGCGCCGGTCATTGTCGACATCGCTGAACCGGTAGTGGCAACCGTCGCCGAACAAGCGCCAGTCAGCCCCCCGGCCCCGGTCATCACCGCCGCGCCGATCGCCATCACGACTGAAAATCTGGAACAAACCCTCGCCGACAGCGGCCTGGTCCTGGTTCAAACCACAACCACCGCCGCCGTCGCCCAGGCAGAACCCCCCGCCCGCCTCGGCCGCCCGCGCAAACCGAAGGCCGATCTCGGCCAGACCGCCGACGAACCGCTGCAAATGGTCGAAACCTCGAAATAACCGGGTTTCATCAAAGAAACGGGCGTCCGCCAGACCGGAGACGGATTGGCGTGACGCCCGCGCAACTTTGATTATCGTACCGGTCCTTGCCGCGACAGCAGCACGGTTTGTCCGCCCGGTGCAATCAGTGCGCCGGTCAGCGGCACGTTACTGCGGACGGATTGGAAACTTGCACCGGTATCGGTACTGGATAGCACTTCGCCATCAACGCTGGCCGCAATGACTTTACTGCCGCCGTCCCGCCATGCCAGCGAGATGATGGAGGCGGAGGCGCCGCTGTCGACGGCGGACCAGTTGGCACCGTGGTCGGCGCTGCGATAGAGCGCGCCGCGTAATCCCGCCGCCAGCAAAATGCCGTCCGGCAGGGCGACGACGCTCCACAGCGAGCCTTTGAAGCCGGTCGCCAGCCAGTTCCAGGTGGCGCCATCGTCAGCCGAGTGCAAGATGAGACCGCGCTCGGATGGCGCATACCAGTTTCCGTTGCCGTCGGCTGTCAGGCCAAATAGGTTGAGATCCGCCCGCCTGGCTCCGATGGGCGGCGGCAGAGTCTGCGTTCGCCACGTCGCACCGCCGTCGTCGGTGGTCAGGATGAGAGACCACAATCCGACAGCGACGCCGTGCTGCGTATCGCGGAAGTGTACGCCGAACAATGGCCGATCCTCATCGGTTGCCAGCCGTTGCACCGCCCAAGTCTCGCCGCCATCGCCGGTATGCAGGATCAGCCCCCAGTGTCCGACAGCCCAGCCTCGCTCAGCGTCGGCAAAGCTGACCGCGGTCAGCATCACGTCGGCGGGAACAGAACGCGCCTGCCGCCAAGACTGGCCATCGTCATCGGAGAGTAGCACGATACCGTGGTCGCCGACCGCGACCACGCGCTTGCCCGCTACGGCGGCAGCCAGCATCATCGTTTTCATGGCGTATCGGGTCGTCTCAGCGGGATGCAGTGTTGGCATCCGCGTTTCGTCAGCGCCAGCGTCGAGGCAGCAGAGCGCAACCAGCGCCCATGTTGCCGCGCCGCGCAGTACAAGCCAGCGAATCACGGAAGCTGAAAATTTCATATCGTTTCAGTGTTGCAGAAGGCCTGGTGCGCGTACCGGCCCCCGGCGCGGGAACAAGCGTTCGAGCCAGACGGCGAAGGCTGGCAGCGCCGTCATCGCCATCACCATGTTGACCATGAACATGAAAGCCAGAAGCTTGCCCATGTCCGCCTGGAATTTCAGTTCGGAAAAGGACCATGTCGCTACGCCAACGGCCAGCGTGATCGCGGTAAAAATCGTCGCCATGCCCACTTCGAGCATGGCGTGCTCGATAGCCTTGACGATGGGCTGTCCGTTGGCGAGATGGAGTTGCAGGCGGTTGTAGATGTAGAACGCATAGTCGACGCCGATACCCACCGCCAGAACCATCACGGGTAGCGTGGCGACGGTGAGGCCGATCTGAAGTTCCTTCATAAACCAGTAGCCGATGAAAGTCCCCACGGTAAGCGGCAGACAGCACGCCAGCACGGCCCGGAAATCGCGATAGACCAACAGCACGAGAATGACGATGGCGGCATACACATAGAGCATCATGGGCAATTCGCTGCGTTCAATTTCTTCGTCGATCGCCGCCAGAACACCGGCGTTTCCCGAAGCGAGCCGGATGGTTACGCCTGGTTCCTGATGGCTTTCGCGGAAAACCTTGACGGCCTGGATCACATGGTTGATGGTGGTGGCTTTGTGGTCGGTCAGATACAGATGCGCCGCCGTCATGCCGCAATCCTTGCGCATCATCCCCCGCACGCGCGAAATCTCTACAGCCAGCGCCGCGTAATTGGCAGGATCGATGGGCACCACATTCATCTTCGGATTACCTTCGTTGTAGCCTTCGCTGTAGAGCCTCAATTGGCCCGCAAAAGAGGAAATTGACAGAACGCCCGGAACGGGCAGCATGGCTTGGATAAAACGGTTCTGGTAGAGACCGGTATTGACGTTGTCGCAACTTTCGGGCGCCGCTTCAAAAATCACCGTCAACCAGTCCAGACCGGTATCGTAGTGGCTGGCGATGGAGACCGCGTCGCGGTTGAAACGCGCATCCTCTCGTAATTCAGGCGCGCCGGGCTGGAGCGTGCCGACCACGCGATCACGGCTTTGCCACACAGCGCCGACAAAGAGCACGGCAACCATGACCAGCGTAAAGGTCGCGTGACGTGGTTTGGCTACGTGCGCCAAGCCGCTCATCCACACAGATCGCCGTTCCCGCTTGCGCATGGCCTTGTCGGCGTAAGCCTTGCCGATATTGAAATACGAGGCGGCGACCGGCAACATCACGAGATTGGTAATGATTTTGAAGCCGACGCCCAACGCTGCGGCAATCGACAATTCGCGCACCATCGGAATGGGGATCAGGAGCAGCGTGATGAACGATACCAGCGCCGTCACCAGGGCCAGCGTGCCTGGAATGAGAAGGCCGGTGAAACTGGCGCGGCAGGCGTCGAAGCAGGTGCTGCCGCGCGCGAGGGCGCGCACAATATAGTTGATTTGCTGTACGCCGTGCGAGACGCCGATGGCGAACACGAGAAAGGGAACGAGCACGGCCAGCGGATCCAACCCAAAGCCGAGCAGGCGCAGCGCGCCGAACTGCCAGATCAGCGAAGCCAGCGAACAGGCAATCGGCAAGAGCGTCAGACGTAGCGAATGGCAGTACCAGTAGACGGCAATTGCCGTCAATCCCAGCGCAATCAGGCAAAATTCCAGCACCGCCGATGCGCCATCGGCGATGTCACCGATCTGCTTGGCAAAACCGATGATCTGAATCTCGAAACCGGCATCCTCGAACGGGCGACGGATCTTCTCTTCGAGAACCTTGTTGTAGGCGACGTAATCGAGCCGGTTGCCATCCTTGTCCACATCGGACAAATCGGCAACGATCATGGCGCTGCTGTTGTCGCGCGCCACCAGTGTGCCGATGAAGCCGCCCCGTTGGGCTGCGCCGTGGATCGTATCAATCGCTTCCGGCGTTAACCGCTCCGGCGTCAGGGTGCCTGGAATCAGCGGATCGGCGCGAAAACCCTCCTCGGTGATTTCATTGACGAAAGCGTTGGGCGTCCACAACGATTGCACCCCCAGACGATCAACCCCCGGCAGAAAAGTGACGGCCTGAGTGACATCGTAGAGCCGCTTCAGGCCAGCCGGAGTCCAGATTTCGCCGTCACGGGCGCGGACGACAAAGTTGAGCCGGTTGGCGCCCAACACGTCGTCACGGTAGGTGTTGAAAGTCTGGATGTACTCATGCCCGATCGGCATCTGTTTGTCGAAACCCGCATCCATCCGCAATTGCAGGGCAAACCACCCCATCACCACGGTAAAGGCTGCGAGGACAGTCAGCAGAACGGCTCGATGCGAGAAACACAGATTTTCCAACCAATGCAGCACGCGCCGGGCACGGCTCTCCACACCGTGCCCGGCGTCCACGGCATCAGAAGTTGTAGGTTGCATAGGCGCCGAAATAATCCCGGTCACGATAAGGTTGATCGAAAGGCGACGAGCCTCCCCGGAAGGCGGCATAGTTCACACCAAACTGCCAAGTCGCCGGGTTCCGCACGAAATTCACATAGAAATTCATGGATTTGGCGCCTTTCATGAACAAACCGGACGGGTTGGGCGTGCGTCCCGACAGCGCCTGGAAGTAGTAGACGCCTGGAATGACCTGCCAACCGGGAATGAGCGTACCGTCGTAAGTCAGGCTGAAATCGAAATTGATGCCGGACGACATTTTGCTGCCAACCGCTTTCGGCATGCCCGTGAAAGTAAAGTCATATTCCTGCCCCCAGCCCCAGCCGCCGGCGGAAACGGGATCACCATCATAGTAGCGTTTCATCTCCGGGTAATAGAGGATTACCCCTTCGGCCAGCAGCGTTCCGGTGCTGGCGCCGACGACATCGAGCAGGCCGCTACCGGTGCCGCCCGGCGTCAGGCTCAGGAGGCCGGTGAGGTGCCACTGCCAGCGTTTCTCGTCGACCCAGCAATCGCCATTTTGCGACATGCAACCGCTGTTTGAATTGAGCGACACGGCATCCTTGGGCCGGTAAGAGAGTTCGGTGCCGATAGCCCAGTCGCCGAGCGGGAAATTGGCGCTGATACCGTAGAGTTTGCGGTCTTCCGGATAAACCCAGCCGACGATGGCCCCTATTCCCGCATTCTTCGCATTGATCGTGAACTGGGGCGTCTTGTCGTGGTAGTTCATCGCATAGAGGCCCAGATTGATCTGGGTTCCTTCCGGCTGATACCTGAGCGCCAACCCCCACTGTCCGCTGTTTTTCGCATCGAGATCGCGCAGTCCGTAAGCACCGGAACCTTTACCGAGGCCATTGACAACCGACCAGTAGCTGCCGGTCGGCGGAAAATAGCTCTTGTTCCAGTTGGTCTGGACATAGGCTTCGATATTCACCTGGCTACCAATACCTGCCGCCACACTGACCATCGGCGCCGGCAGGAACACTTCCTTGAGCTGGGTACCCGGCTGCGACAGACGCATGATGTCCATCGCATTGGTGCTGTTGATACCGCCGGGCAGGAACAGGCTTTCACCCCAACTGATGACCTGGTTGCCGACGCGCACGCGCAGGGATTGCTCGCCGATGGCAAAGGATTTGCTAACCCACAGATCGAGCAGACGGGCTTTGAAGCGCAGGTCTTTGCGCGCGCTCGAACTCAAGCCGTCGTTGATATCGGGCGGTGTCGTCGCGCTGGTGATGTCGGAGGTATCGGTCGCGGCAAAATCCCGGACCCAGTTGACACGCGCCATAAAGGTGAGATCAATGGCGGGCGCCTTGAGCAGCAACTCATGGTTGCCTTTTAATTGGGCGGCAAAAGCATCGCCCCGCTTATAGTTGAGATCGCCCTGATCGCCCAGCATCGACGCCGGCGCCAGACAGCCATCCGGTGCTCCGTGGCCGCTGGCCCCCTGCGTCACGAGGCTACAGGAAGTCGTCCGCGCACGGATGCCAAGACCGACGCCAATTGAGGAATCGAAACTGCCGCGCAGGCTTTCCGTTTCAAAAGTGAAAGCACCCGCCGTCTGCAACGACATCACACCCAATGCGACCAGCGCTGTGCGCATGATCGACTTGCCTGACTGTTTTTTCATGGTCAATCTGTCTCCTGGTCTCATTCAACCGCAATTCCGGTTGCTGCGGCGGCCGACATCCGCCCGTTGTCATCAGCGCTCGCTGATGGCGCGAAGGTTGTCCGCCGTATAAAAAGCATCGCGGAATCTCGGATCCTTCGCCTCGACGACCCAATGCATGTCCTGGCCCGCCGCCAGCGGCCCCTGATCGAACAGATAACGCCCTTCGAGCAGGTTGTACTGGACAAATGCCGGGTTGTCGCAACTGCCGGTTTCCTGAATGGGAATGACGAAGGATTCGCGCAATTTCCACAGCTTTCCCTGGGCGTCATAATCATCGGCCGCAACCAAGGACCAGCTATCCTCATCGATGTAGAAAGTCCGCTTCGGCGCGACATGGCGGACCCCCTGTCTGACCGTCGCTTCAACCACCCAAACTCGGTGCAGTTCGTAACGGCGCTGGACGGGATCAATGAATTCGCTGCCGGCCACGGTATCGAAACCGACGCTCGGGTCATACATGCCGAAGGCGTTGTAGCCAATGTACATTTCCTTCTTGCCGACCAGCTTCCAGTCGAAACGATCCATGGTGCCGTTGAAGACGCGGGGTTCATCGACCGTATACTGGTTCTCGAAACCGACCTGGGGCGCATCGTAGGAATAGGTCGGCATCCTTCTCACACGCCGCTGTCCCGGAAAGTAATAAAAGGTTTCGCTCGCTTTATCCGTGTAGGAGGTATAAACCAGAGCCTGCCCGGCCAGCGCCGTCGGCGCTTCATAGGCGAAGTACGTCTCATACTCGACCGGCGGGATTTGCGACAGCATCGCCGAACCTTTTTTACCCCACGGGTAGTAGTAGGTTTGCGTCGACGTGATACGCACCCACTCACTCGATCCCTTGCGGGGAGACAGCGCGACAAAAACTTTGACCATGTCGATGCCGACACCGGCGTACTTGAATTTGGCGTTCCACATGGCTTGCGCGCCATTGGCCGGGATGGCAAAAGGAATGCCGGGCACGGCGGCATCTTTCAGGCTCCAACCGTCATCGCCCAGCTTTGCCGCGCCGTCGGCATTCTTTTTGGTGTTTTCGAGGACAAAATCGGGATTGCCGCAAGTCCGCCGCGTCGGATAGACATCCATGCGGTAGCCTTTGGTCTGCTTGATGAGCGCGACCTGACCGGGGGAGAGCTTATCGACGTACTTATCGACATTTGTCACGTCGATGGAGAAAAGCGGTTTGTCGTCCTTGAATTTGAAAAAATCCTTGCGTTTCTTGCCGGCAGACCATCCCGGCAAATTGGCATCGGGCGTTTTCCAGGCCGGAATGACGCCATCCTTGCTGGCGCTCGAATCAGCGCCAGCGCCTGTCAATTCGGCGCCAAGCCGGGACGAATCAGCCAAGGCCGCGACAGACACTGTCTGCAATACGAAAGCAACCGCCGCCGCGGTCGTCAGGTTTGGTAAACGGGACATGTCTCTCCTCACTCTTTCGTTGTGATTCGTGCAATGCATGAACACCATGCAACACGATGACAGAATATTATCCCTTGCCTCCGCTACTTGCTTGCATTGCCGTGCACGAGGAAGCGCAATGCCGTGCATGGTTTTTCTATTCAAGCGGCGGCGGCGGCCTCTCAGCGCAGCCGATTTTTCAGGGCCGACGATCCGTCGGCATTTTTTCGATCAGTTGCATACGGGCAGCCACAATATCCACGGGCCGGGAAGCACGCAGGCGGGCAATTTCGGCGGCGCTATAAGCAGGCGGCTGGCCTGCCATTTGCGGAATCAGCCAGTTCATCAATTCGGCGATCTCATAATCCGACAAACCGGAGTTCATGACGCCGGGAACCTGGGCCAGATAGTCACGACCGCCCGGTACTTTCTGAAAAGCGATCAACACACCGCGCATCGCTGGAACGCCCTGCTCCGGCGCGCCACTCCCGTCAGGCAGATGGCAACCGGCGCAGTGCAGCGTGTAGTTGCGGCGCGCACGTGCATCGCCGGGTTCGGCGCTGGCGGCGGAAACCGCCAGAACCATCGCCGCGGCCAGCGCCATTCCAGCCGGTTTGGCGCGGTTCATGCTCATTCTCTTTCGGCGACGCCGACGATGATCGAGACAGTACAGTGATAGACCGATTCGTGATTGGCCATGCACCAGTTGATGTCGTTGTGCACGCCGAGCCGGTAGCCGGGGCGGTCGCCGTGGTTGGTGTTGCAAAAACACCTACCGCACGGCGTCACGCCGCAGCAATCGTTGTAGCTGACGATGTAATCCAGACCATCCGCTGGATTGTGGCAGGTGCCGATCCATGAAATTTTGGATGGCGTCGTGCCCGGCGGGCAGGTCGTCATGCTGCCGCCACAGCATGAGCAGAGAAAGCCATCGACTGAGCAATAGCGCCAGTAATCGCAATCAGTATCAGTCGGCGGCGCTTTGCTGCCTTGCGCCAGGGCCTGCGCCGTCCGGTCAAAAGGCAGCACGGGCAGCGTGAAGGCGGTGGCGACGAGGGCGCGCCCGACCTTGGCCATCATGCTGCGCCGGGAGATGCGCTGGGCCAACTGTCGGCTATGTTGCTCGACGGTTTGATCGAGCAGGTTCCAGAGCCAGTTCATGTCCGCTCCTTGACGAGTTCGAGGGTGCCTGCGGCAATCCGTTTATCCATCAAATCCTGCACCGAAGCGAGGCCGAGTTCCTGGGCGGTGAAGAGGCTTTCCAGTTGCTCCCGTGAATTGACCAGCCCTTTGGCGCGGATGATGCCGCCACGGTCAATGAGCACGGCATAAGGCAGCTTGCTGATGCGCCAGCGCATCCCCAGTTCGGGCGAAAGAACATAGGGAAACGCCGCCAGCCCCGCTTTTCTGCGAAAACTTTCATGCGCCGGATATTCGCCATCGGAAGCAAAGACCAGATCGAAGGATTTTTCAGCCGCGTGCAACGACAAGATGATGGGAAGCAGTTTTTTGCACACTGGGCAAGTCGGCGACAGGAAGAACAGCAGTGTCATCCGCCCGCCGGGCGCGCCAACGGCGATGCGACCGCCCTGCAGCGAGGGGAGTTCGAGTACGGGGGCGGCTTCACCCACCTTGGGGCCGGAATCCATCATCAAGGCGCCCATCGGCGCAATGCGCTCATAAAGAATACCGATCTGGCGCGACAGCGCGATCACGACCACAATCAGCGTGACAACGGCGCACCACAACAGGATGTTTGAAATCATCAATGCTTCGTTCATGGCGTTTTACCCAATCGTTCGAGTTTTTCTGTCTGTCCGATCAACAAGTTGGCGACCTTGAAGAGTCCGAGTAAAAATAAGGCAGCCATCACAGTCGTCACGATATCGACCCAGACCACGGGTCTTGCCGCGGTACGCTGGGCCGCCGCTAGCAGCAGTATGGCCAGTGCCGCATTGCGCAGCAACAAGCCGCTCGCCAGCGGCAATTCATCGCCGCCGCAGCCGCATTCAAACCCTGTCCGGCCACGCGCCACATTCACTGCCGCTGCGGCACTGACGACAGCCAGTAGCGCCAGCGCCAGCACACTCCCCAACTCACGGGTCGCAGGCCAAAGCAGCATGGCGCCAGCCGCTATTTCAAACAGCGGCAACAACCAGGCGACCGGATCAATCCAGGTGTCGGGCAACAGCGCGTAGTTGTCGAGTACGGCGGCAAAGCGTTTTACGTCCATCAGCTTGGCACAGGCCCCAGACAGGAAAATGCAGCCCATCGCCGTCGCCGCGGCGTAAGCGAACACCGGGTCGAGCGTCAGCCCCGCCAACACCTCAGTGCGTCTCCATGAAAACCGGCGTTTCACCGATAGGCCCCGAACGCCGCGCCGGTTTCGACAAGCCGCGCGGGGTGTTCAGATCAAAGGCCAACAACGTGTTGTCGACGGCGTTGAGAACAATCAGTTCGGGCCGCTCATCGCGGATCACCGTGATCGACAACGCCATGTGGCCGGGGACGCGAGTGACGACACGCCGCTGTGCTAGATCAATCACCCAGAGTTCGCTGGCCGGGTTCTTGTGGCTGCCTTCGCTGCCTTTCGGGTGCATACCGATGATGAGCCGGTTGCGCTTCGGTTCCAGCGCGAACAGCGCGAATCCGCCCGGTCGCCAGCCTTGTTTTTTCGCCTTTTCATCGACGAAAGACCAGGGTGCTTCAGCCTGCGGCTGGTTACTTTCGAGTTTGAGCGAATACACGTTGCCATAAAAAGAAACGAACAGGAGGCGATTGCCCGACAGTTCGTAGTGCATGAAAACCGGGTCGCTATCCGGGTCGAAGAAGCGC
Source organism: Azonexus sp. (assembly GCA_031277255.1). Taxonomy (GTDB): domain Bacteria; phylum Pseudomonadota; class Gammaproteobacteria; order Burkholderiales; family Rhodocyclaceae; genus Azonexus. The sequence continues at coordinate 36,481 of JAITMS010000017.1, read as the reverse complement.
AGCCCGGCACTGCGCCGGGTTTCCTTGCCATCGGCATCGAGTTCAATCGTGGTCAGCGAACCATCGCCGCATACCGTGGAAAAGCGGCGAGGTGATTGCGGCCAGGGAATGACGCCCCAGCATCCGGGCAGCGCGATTTCACTGACGGCTTTACGCGCCTGAAGATCAACCACAGTCACCGAAGTTGCCGGTGTGGCGTTCTGCACCAGAAGAAAGCGATCATCTGCCGTGGTTCGCACCAGCGCCTTGATGTGTAGCGCCTGCGCCCGTTTGGGTGGAATCACGATTTCATAATCGAGTTTCAGATCCGATGTCCGCCAGGCTTCGATGACATCCGTGCGTTCCCCGCGCTGCAAACGGCTGTTGTAGGTGGTGGCGACGAAAAAAAGCTTGCCATCCCGCGACAAGGTCGTCGAAGCAGCATAACCGGCGCCGATCAGGCCGAGATAACGCATCCGGCCCGTGTCGATGACATGAATCCGCCCGTCGACGATGTGGCCCATGGCCGGATCGTTGAGATACAGACGCTGCGGATTTGGCGCAGCGAGCGGCTCGATGCTGATATTTTCTTCCGGTAGTGCGGCATGGACGGCGAGCGTCAGAAGCACGCCAGCCACGCCCAAAAGATATGGGCTGAATAAAAGTCTGTTCATCGGCAAATCTCCGCCTGGGCGTCGCCGCTAAGGAAGCAAACCAGCGCCCGGCGCTCGCGTTCGGATTTCAAACCGGCGAAAGCCATCGCCGTTCCCGGTGCCAGTTCCGCGGGCGCCGCCAGAAACATCAACAGGCGCTGAACATCCCAGTGTCCGCCGATTCCGGTCAGCGCGGCGCTGTACGTAAAATCGGGCAGCGAGGCGACAGCGCGCCCGAGCACGCCGTGGAGACGAGGACCGGCGCCGTGAGGCTCGCCTTCGGTCACCGTATGGCAAAGCGCGCAATTGGTTCGAAACGACGCGCGTCCGAGATCAAACGGCGCCGCCTGAGCGGCAGCCGAAGCCACCGCTACGATACCCAGCGCGAAACCCAAGAGGCAGTACCGCCGCCTTTGCGGCGGGCGGCTGTCAGGTGCGGAACAGGAACTCATCATCGTCATTTTGCCCATCACATGACGACGGTGACGACCTTATCTTCCAGATAGCCATCGAGCGCCTTGCTGGAGAGATCCCGGCCAACACCGCTGTCCTTGAATCCTCCCCAGGGCAGGCGGGCATCGAGCGGACTCCAGCCGTTGATCGCAACCGCGCCGACACGCAGGCGAGCGGCAATCTGATGCGCCTTGCTGACATTTTTCGTCCACAACGAGGCAGACAACGCATAGTGGGTATCGTTGGCCATCGCCACCGCCTCTTCCTCGCTATCGAAGGGAATCACGGCGCCAACCGGCCCGAATATCTCATCGCGCGCGACGCGCATCGTCGGCGCGACATCGGCAAAAATGGTGGGGCGCACGAAATATCCTTGCGTCGGCAACGGCTCGGCCCCGGCAACCATCCGAGCGCCCTCTTGTACCGCTGAGTCGATGTGCGCTTTGACACGCTCGGCATGCTTGGCGCTGATCAAAGCGCCCATCTGCGTCTCCGGGTCGAAAGGATCACCCAATCTCAATGATCGGGCGACGCCCGCCAGCGCACCCACCACATCATCATAATGCCGCCGATGGACAAGAATGCGGCTCCCTGCCGCGCAGGTCTGGCCTTGATCGACGAACAGACCCATGATCAGCCCGCCGATAGCGTCTTCCAGCGGCGCGTCCTCAAGCAGAATCTGCGGCGCCTTACCGCCCAGTTCCAGCGTTACCCGCTTGAAAGACGCTGCGGCTTCCTGTGCAATCAGGCGTCCCACTGGTGTGCTGCCGGTGAAACTGATCTTATCCACGCCAGGATGCTTGACCAGCGACGCGCCGACGACCGGGCCGATGCCGTGAACGAGGTTGACGACACCCGGCGGAAAATCTGCCTCCAAGGCCAGACGGGCCAGCGCATCAACAGCCAGCGGCGCCTCTTCCGAAGGTTTAATGATGACCGCGCAGCCTGCCGCCAGCGCTGGTGCGAGCTTCCAGCAGGCAATCATCAGCGGCGCGTTCCAGGGAACGATCAAGGCGGCAACGCCAACCGGCTCCCGTACCGTGTAGTTCAGGGTCGGCTTGCCCATGAAGCCGCCCGTCGGAATCTGACGGCCTTCGAGCTTATCCGCCCAGCCCGCAAAATAACGCAGGGTGTCGATCGACACGGGGAGATCCAGCATGCGCATTTCCATGACCGGACGCCCCTGCTCCCGCCCCAGGATGTCGACGAAATGGTTGGCGTCTCGCTCCAGCAGATCGGCAAGCCGGTTGAGCAGACGCCCGCGCGCCGCGCCCGGCATCCGGCTCCATTCGCCGCCGTCGAACTGGGCTCTCGCCGCCGCGACGGCGTCATCAACATCGTCCGATGTACCCGCGGCGACCTGGGCAAGCAACTTTCCCGTGCTCGGCTCGAATTTGTCGAAAACAGCACCGTCGGAAGCATTCTGGCTCTTTCCGGCAATCAGGTGTTGATAGGTTGGTGGCGCAGACATGCAAATCTCCGTTCGTGCAAGGCTTATCCGTCGATGTCGATTCCATGATGTCGGATCAACTCTAGGATTTCGCCTGCCACCGTGCTTGCATTTGGATGCACCTCTGGCCGAAATGAGTGCATATCCACAGTGTTCATATCGCGCCGCAGCGCCGCCCGTGGGGCCGATCATTGCGGGCGGCTGCCCGGCATGGGCATGAGCGCGGAGATTTCCGGCGCGGCGCCGCCATCGTCGCGGCATTGCGATGGCGTGACGCCGAACATCCGGCGGAACAACCGTGCGAAATAAGCCGGGTCTGAGAAACCGTATTGCAAGGCGAGATCGGTGATATTCGCCTTTTCGGCGCCATGCTGTGTGAGGATGTTCCGGCAGCGCTCCAGCCGCAGGCGCTGAACGGTTGCCTGTGGTGTTTCGCCGATCAGCGAAAAAGCGTGGTACAGCGTCCGGCGGCAAATATTCAGGGCGCTGGCGATGCGGTCGGGCGACAGGTCGCCATCGCTCATATGGCAACGAATGTACTGGACGGCCTCGCGCAGCAATTCATCCTGAGAACGTTTGCGCTTGGTTCCGCTGGCCCCTTCCAACGCGTTGATCTGTTGCGCCAAGAGCGATGAGACGAATTCAAGGACGGTAAAGCGGCTGCCGTGGCTGATAGTCTCGCCTTGAGCGACCATTTCCTGTACGGCAGCCAGCGCCACCGCGGCCCCGCCCGTCGTCGGCAGCGAGCGACCGGCCACGCGCTGCGCCAGAGACGCGAGGAGATCATTGGGCGCCACTTCGCACAGCAAAACCACGAAGGCCGACTGGCTTTCCATACGGATCGAATAAGGCCGACTCGCTTCGTAAATGGTGAAATGCGCTGGCGGCAAGCAGATTTCATGGCCGGACTGGTCGAGCCATCCCATGCCATCCAGTTCCCAGAGAACTTTGACATAACGCTGGCGCAACTCGCTGCAACTCAGCCGACTCATCGAAGCAACGTGCGCACTGGCAGAAATCTGCGCCATGCGGCACTGTGGGTACTCGGCCAGCCGCGCCTTGGCGTTGAAGCGGTCGTCACGGGCAACCGTCAGATCGAGCGGAAAGAAACGCTGACGCACCTGGCTGGCCCAAACGGCGGGCTGATGGAACTCGCGGGAGGTGGGCGGGGCGCTACGGGCAACGCCGTTTTGCTGCATCGTGTTCATCCAGGACATGCGCCTCCTCCTTTGACTTCAACGCGCCGCTTGCCGCGACGCCACAACGATGCTCCCCGGCATCATATCAATACGTCATTATCTTGTGATTCAGCCTTGGCTGCGGGCTTAATTTCAGATGTCCGCCGTACCGAGTCTTGCTTGAGAGCGCATAAAAAATGACTGGCGACGCACAATGCCAACGGCTGCCGCTCGTCCATCCGGAACTCGCAAAATCTCCGTTCATGGCGCTTATCCTCCGGCAATGGGCGGCATCAGCAGAACTTCGTCCTGATTGGTGACGGGATCTTGTTGTCTGGCATATCTCCAGTTGACGGAAACAATGAAGATGCTGCTGTGCTCGAAGGCTTTTTCATAGCGTTCGCCACGGCTTGACAGCCAGTCGAGAAGAGCGCCGACCGTAGTGACGCCAGCGGGCAGGACGACATCTTCAGCGTCGCCGCCGATCAGATTTTTCAGCCAGCCGCCATAGCGGATTTTCATCGCCCCTCCCGTTACACCGTGTCGCGTAATACGTGTTTGACCACTTTGCCCATGGCGTTACGCGGCAGCGCGTCGACGAACACCACGTCTTTCGGATGTTTATAGCGTCCGATCTTGCCGTTGAACCAGTCGAGCACGGTCTTTTTGTCGAGTCGGCTGGCAGGTCTGGCGACGATGACCGCAACCGGTATTTCGCCCCACTGCATATCCCGGCGTCTGACGACGACAGCTTCGAGGATGCTGGGGTGCGAGAGCAGGATATTTTCGATTTCCGCCGGATAGATGTTCTCGCCACCGGAAATAATCACGTCCTTTTTACGATCGAGGATGCGATAACAACCACCAGTATCGACGGTACCAATGTCACCAGTGCGGAACCAGCCGTTGATGAAGGCGTTGCGGGTGGCTTCTTCGTCGTTCCAGTAATACGACATAACGTTGGGGCCACGCACGAGAATCTCGCCCGGTTCGTCAATTCTGCAATCCTGGTCGGCCTCGTCGACGATGCGAATGGCGCAATGCATGGCGGGAAAACCGACTGTGCCGACGGTGGCGAAAGCGTTGGTTACCGACTGATGAATGGCGATCGGCGCGGTTTCGCTGGAACCGTACATATTGAGCAACGGAATACCGCGTCCGTGCCAATGACGCGTCATCTCATCAGGAATGGCGCTGGAACCGGTCAATACCGCGCGTAGCGGGATTTTTGCCGTTGCCCAGTCGGGCAGGCTTTGCAGCGGCTCCATGTGAGCAGGCAGGATGATGGTCAGCGTTGGTTTTTCGCCGAGCAGGCAATCGAGCGTCTGCCGGGGCGCAAAGGCGCGGTGCAGGATGACCGTGGCGCCGCGATACAAAGCCGCCGTGGTCTGGACATTGAGGCCGCCGACGTGGAAGAGCGGCAAGATGGTAAGAATCACGTCCTGGCTCGTCATGTCGTGCAGCAACACGCTGTTGAGTGCATTGGCCTGAACAGCGGCCTGCTTCAGCACAGCGCCCTTGGGCGCGCCCGTGGTGCCAGAGGTATAAATGAGCAGTAGTGGATCGTCGAAGCCGCTACCGGGGTGATGGTCTTCGCCCACCGCATCGCGTAGCAGATCATCGAGTTTCGGCCATCCGACAGGGTCGTTGTCATTCATGGCGACGAACAGGCAATCGGGCGTTTCGGCGCGGAATCGCTCGCACTGGCTGACGTAAGGTTCGTCTACGACCAGCACGGCGGCAGCGCAATGGCGCAACATGTGCAGATGTTCCCGTGGCGCCAGCCGCCAGTTGAGCGGTACGAAAATCGCGCCCAAGCGGGCGCAGGCGAACAGGGTTATCAGCATCCGCGGATGGTTCTGCCCCAGATGAGCAACGCGGTCACCCGGCGCGATGCCGAGTTTGTTACGTAACATCCGGGCGTGGGTCTTGATTTCGTCGTTGAAGCGAGCGTAGCTCAGTTGGTCGTCGGCAAAACGTAGCGCTGCCTTGTTTGGCGTGGCGCGCGCCCATTTTTCAATCCAGTCGGCAATATTCATTGCGGAGCCTCCTGATCGCAACGCCCTACAGTTTGCGTTGCCGCATTTCGGCAATGGCCCGCGCCACTTTTTCCGGCGCCAGTGGCGGATCGAAGATGCGCACGCCGGTGGCGTTGTACAGCGCATTGGCGATGGCTGGCGCAATGACGATGGTCGGCAGCTCCGAGACCCCCTTGGCGCCGTAGGGACCTTCGGCGCAGTCGCTCTCGATGAAGTGCATCTCAAGTGGCGGCATTTCCGGCGCGGTTATCAGCTTGTAGTCGCGGAAACAGGAGTTTTTGAGGATGCCGCGTTCGAGCTGCATGTTTTCACTCAAGGCGTAACCCAGGCCGATAGCGATGCCGCCCTCAACCTGCCCTTCGAGGCCCAGACGATTGATGACTCGACCGACATCCTGTGCGACCGTGACGCGATCGACCCTGATTTCACCGGTCAGCGTATCGACGGTGATTTCGGCAATATGTACGGCATGGGAATAGGCGGCTGAATGATCGGACAGGTGGGCGGCGCCTTCCGGCTCGCTTTTCGGCTCGTAGTAGTCGGTCACCATCACCAGTTCCGGCTCGTCCTGAAAATGCATTTGGCGCAGCAGGCGGTCGAGTTTGATGAGCGGCGTGCCGCACTGCTCGCGCACAACAGAACCGCCACGCAGTTCCAGCGTGTCAGCCGGTTCGCCGAAAAATTTTTCGGCGGCCTGGAGAATCTGTGCCTTCGCCTTTCGCGCCGCCCGCCGCGTGCCGTTGCCAGCGATAAATGTGGTTCGTGAGGCATGGACGCCGACATCCCAAGGCGCGATGTCAGAATCATTGTTGACGAGGGTAACGTGTTCAAGCGGCACGCCGAGTTCTTCGGCAACGATGAGGGTAATCACCGCGTCGATGCCTTGGCCGATTTCTGAAGCGCCAGTGATGACCGTGACACGGGCGTAGTCATCGACTTTGAGGATGGTGCCGATGCCGTCCGATTTGTGAATTTTGGCGCCGCCCGCGTTGTGGATCGACGAAGCCAGCCCGATACCTTTTTTGAAACGCCCCGGCGCTCCGCGCAAGGCCGCGTATTCCTTACGTTTCTTGCTGTAATCAGAAGCTTTGGCTGCCGTTTCAAGACATTCGGCGAGTACGCATTCGCGCAGAAAGGATTTTTGTGGCGTGATTTCGCCAGATTTTTGCGCGTTTTTGATGTGAAATTCAAGCGGGTCAAGATCGACCATATCGGCCAGCATATCCATCTGCTGGGCCGTTGCGTAAGTGGTCTGGACATTCCCGTAGCCGCGAAACGAACCGGCGTAAGGGTTGTTGGTGTAAATGGCCTGGGCTTTGAAGTCGACCACCGGCACGCGGTAATGACCTGAGGTGGTGCGCATCATAATGACCGGGATGGTCGGTCCCCACGATGTGTAAGCGCCGTTGTCGAGGAGCACGTCAGCGGTGCGGAAAGTCAGCGTGCCGTCGCGCCTGCAACCGGTGCGCATGTGGATGATGGCGGGCTGGCGGGTCGGCGACGCCTTGAATTCTTCTTCACGCGAATACATCACTTTGACCGGGCGGCCTGTTTTCTTCGCCAGCAGCGCGGCAATTGGCTCGTAGGGATAGACATCGAGCTTGGAGCCAAAAGCGCCGCCGACCGGTGGCTGAATCACGCGGATATCGCCCGGCTGAATGCCAAGAGCGGGCGCGAGATCCATCTTGTAGTTGTAGGGATATTGGGTCTGCGTCCAGATCGTCAGTTTGCCGTTGTCGTCGAAATCGGCAATGGCGCAGGATGTTCCCATGCAGCAATGGGTAACGTGGTGCGGGCGGAAAACGCTATCGACGATGAAATCCGAAGCGGCTTCGGCGGCGGCGACATCACCATGCCTGAATTCAAAAGACAGGCTTTTGTTGCCGGGAAAATTGTCGCGGATAAGCGGCGCATCAGCCTTGGCGCCTGCCTCCGGGGTGAAGACGCCGGGCAGATCCTCGTATTCGACTTCGATCAGCTTGAGCGCCTGACGGGCAACATCCTCACTTTCGGCGGCGACAGCGGCGATCTCGTCATGTTCGCAGCGGACAATATTTTTTAGCGGAACGTTATCGCGGACAAAACCGAAATTCAGACCCGCCGTATCCTTGCCGGTCAATACGGCGTGCACGCCCGGCAACCTAGCCGCCGCCGCAGTGTCGATGCGAACAATCCTGGCATGGGGGCGACCGGCAAACAGCACTTTCCCGTGAAGCATTTGCGGCAGCACCATATCGTTGATGTAGCGGGTTTTGCCAGTAGCTTTGTCGGGCGCGTCGGGTTTCTTGATACGCTGACCGATCAGGCTTTTCTTTTCGATGGTCGACGCGGTAACTTTCTGTTCCATGGGCGTTTCTCCTTCAGCACTGCCCGCAGCACTTCTGCTCGACCGCGGACTCGACAGCATCAAGCACTTTGGTGTAGCCGGTGCAGCGGCACAGATTGCCTTCAAGACCACGCTGTGCTTCCTGGCGCGTCAGATGGGGATTATTGGCAATCAGATAATCGGCCTGCATGATCATGCCCGGCATACAGAAGCCGCACTGCACGGCGCCATGTTCGACGAAAGCTTTTTGCACCGGATTCATGCCAGTCGGCGTTTTCAAACCTTCGATGGTGACGATGTCGCGGCCATCGCAATCGGCGGCGAACATCAGGCAACTATTCTGTGTTTTGCCATCGACCCGGATCGTGCAAGCGCCGCATTCCCCTTCGCCACAAGCGTATTTGGTGCCGCTCAAGCCAAATCGATCACGCAGCATGGTCAGCGTTTTCATCGTTGGCGGAATGCGCGCCGAGACGAGGCGGCCATTGAGCGTGAAGCTAATTTCAATTGCCACGGACATGATGCAAAACCTCCTCCAGAAACACTTCGAGCAGATGGCTGCGATACCAGGCGCTGGCGCGAACGTCGTCAATCGGTTTGGCGTCGGATCGGGCCGCGACCAGCGCCGCACTGATGACGTCGGCGTTGAGCTTGCAGCCTTCAAGCGCCGCCTCGACATGGCGGGCACGCAACGGCGTTGGCGCAACGGAACCGAAGGCGACGCGCGCATTGCGCAAGACGCCGCCGCTAAAATTGCCGCCGACGCCGACCGATACCGTCGAAATTTCAAGCGCGGGCCGCGGACCGGATTTGCGAAAGCGGCCCACGAAATCCGCCGCCGGTTTCCTGAAAGTGACCGAAGTCAGAAGTTCATCGGCGCGTTTGACCGTCCGCTGCGGACTGGTAAAGAAATGCTCCAGCGGCACCCTGCGTTTTTGTTGCGCGCCATCAGCCCAGCTTGCCAATTCGACGGCAGCATCGAGCACCAGCAAGGGATTAATCATGTCGCCAGCGGGTGAGGCATTGCAGATGTTGCCGCCGATCGACGCCACGTTGCGAATCTGGTCGCTGGCGAAATGCTCAGCCGCTTCGGCCAAAATCGGCGCCGCTCCGGCGATCAGAGGATGGCGTCGGATTTCGCTGATTGTAGTGAGCGCACCGATGCGGATGACACCATCCTTTTCCTCGATGCCATCCAGATTTTCAATGCGGCGGATATTCATGAGGCGGGTGCTGTACCGGCGGACGCCCGCTTCTGTCTGCGGCGCCAAGTCGGTACCGCCGCAGAATACGGTGACATCGCCCGTCGCCATAGCCTGCAACGCTTCATCGAGGCTGCGGGGCGCGAGATAGCTTGTGATTTCCTGCATATGTTCGATTCTCCGGATTGAAAAAATCGTCCGGCGCTCAGACATCGCCATCGCTGAGGACGATCAACGCATCGACGACAACGGGTTTGCCTTGGCAGACCAGGACTGGATTGCAATCGATTTCCATCACTGCCGTATCCTTGACCAGCAGATTCGCCACGCCATTGACGATCTGCGCCAAGGCCGCGACATCGACCGGCGGGCCGCCGCGAATGCCCTGTAACAGCTTATATCCCGTCAGTTGACCGAGAGCGGCGGCGACTTCGCCTGCTTCCGGCGGCGCGAGGATGGCCGCCACATCGCTAAAAATTTCCGCCGCAATACCACCGATGCCGACGGTAACCAAGGGGCCAAAACCGGGGTCACGGTAGCCGCCGACGATCAATTCCAGTTCCGCTTGCAACTGCTCGGCGAGCAGAACCGCGCCATCACCAGCGGCGGCAAGTTCTTCCCACACCGCGTCGATCATTTGCGCGTCAATATTGAAGCGCACCAGTCCGCCTTCCGTCTTGTGCGCAACGCCCGAAGCCTTGGCGACAACCGGCTTACCCAACGTGACAACAAACGCCTTGGCCTCTGCCCGCGATTTCGCCAGCAACTCCCGCGGGTACGGCAACCCTTCGAGGCGCCGCTTGCTTTCCCATTCGCTCAAGGTTTTCATTTAAGCCCCCCGGCCAACACGCTCACGGCACGTTCCGGCGAAGCAAAGCGCATGACGCCTGCTTTCGCCATCTCGGCATCAACGCCGGGCGCATCAAGGACGAAAGCCGCCGTCGGCTTGCCGGTGGCGGCAACCGCCCGCGCCACGCCAGTGCCGAATGGCTTGAGATCCAGCCCGCAATTGATCGCCACCACGCCTTCAATGGCTGGATCAGCATAGATGGCTTCAATGGCCGGGATAAAGTTATCGGCTGGACATTGCGGTGTCAGATCAATCGGGTTGCCCAGCGCCGCGAATGACGGCGTCAGACCGCGCAAACGCTCGATGGTGCCGACACTCAACGATGGCAACGTCAATCCGGCGCGTTCGCAGGCATCGGCGGCCAGCACCGAAGGGCCACCGGAAATGGTGACGATGGCGATATTGCGGATTTTCCGGCGCAAGCCGGAAGCTGCTGCATCCATAGCGTCGAAAAAGGATTCGGTATCGCTCGCCTCAATGACGCCAGCGCGCCGCAACCCGGCGCGCACGGCGGCGTGGCTGCCGACCATGCTGCCGGTATGACTGGCGGCGGCTTTCGCCCCGGCGGCCATCTTGCCGGCCTTGAGCACAATGACAGGTTTTTTCGCGGTGACGCGGCGGGCGACGTCGACAAAGCGCCGCCCATCGCCGAAACCTTCGACAAACATGCCGATGGCCGTCGTTTGTGGATCGTCGCCCAGCCATTCGAGGGCGTCAGTAATGCCGACGTCGGCGGAGTTGCCGACACTGAGAAAACGTGACAGCCCCAGTCCGCTGGCGCGCATATGGCCAAAAAACATGCCGCCGAAAGCGCCAGATTGGCTGACGAAAGACAAGCCGCCGCTGACGCCCGGAATGCGCCAGAAATAAGAGCCATTGAGCCAGCAATCACCGCCCAGGTGGCTGACGACGCCCATGCAATTGGGGCCGACCAGGCGCATACCCGCTGCACGGGCAATGGCGACCAGCCGATCCTGCTTGGCGCCCCCTTCCGGCCCGGTCTCGCCAAAACCTGAAGAGAGTACGATGGCGGCTCCGGTTCCGGCGGCGGCGGCGTCTGTCACGGCAGCTTCGACGCGCCCGCCAGGCACCGAGATCAACGCCAGGTCGACGGGCTGATCGAGCTTGGCGATGGCGCGAACACCATCAATCGTATCCGCTTCGGGATGGATGGCGAGCACATCGCCAGCGCCGCTCGCCGCGTTTTTCAAGAGCGTATTGCCGAGCTTGCGGCTATCCGTCGCCGAAGCGCCATAGACGGCGATGGATTTGGGTTTGAACAGACGGCCCAGATTCATGGTCGGTTCCATGGCTCAGGCGTCAAGCAGGCGTTGCGCCATGAAATGTTTGAGCACTTCGTTAGCGCCGCTGATAATGGGCAGCACCATGGCGTCGCGCACGTATTTCTCCAGCGGGTAATCCTTCATGTAGCCTGAGCCGCCGAAAATCTGCATCGCCTTGACCGTGACGCGGCGCGCCATTTCGGCGGGATAAACCTTGGCCATGTTCGGCGGCAACATGCCTTCACTGGTGTTGCGGTTGCCCCCCTGCCAGGCAATGCGGCGCACGATCAGGCGGGCCATTTCGACATCGGCTTTCATATCGACCAGCATCTGGCCCACCGCTTGATACTTGCCGATCGGCTGTCCCCAGATTTCACGCTCCTTGGCATATTGCAGCGCCGCCTCGTAAGCGGCGCGCGCCACGCCAACCGCCATAGCGCCGGTGCCGACACCATTGGTGTCGTAAATGGCGTTGAGCGTCTCGAAACCGCCGCCTTCACGGCCAAGCATGTTTTCCTTTGGCAAGCGCATGTTCTCGAAAATCAGCTCGCCATTCATCGAAGCACGATGCCCCATCTTGTCTTCAATGACGCCAATCGAAAAACCTGGTGTGTCGGCGGCGAAGAAAAATACGGAACAGGATTCGGCATTGGCCTTGCTGCTGTCGCTACGCGCCAGCAAGCCATAGAGCTTGGAGACGCTGGCATTGCTGCTGAAAACCTTGCTGCCGTTGATAACGTAATCGTCACCATCGCGTACGGCCCGCGTACGGACGCCAAGCTTTGGATCAGCAGTCGGGCAGAATATCTCGCTACCACCGGATGGCTCGGTAGCGCCGAAACAAATCAGGTACTCGCCGCGGGTATCTTCGGCAATCGGCCTCAGCCAGCGTTCGCACTGCTCGCGGACGCCCATGCGGGCGATCATTTCCGACATCGACATGACGACGTGAAAAGCGTTCGCCATGCCGATGTCGCCCGCTGCGAGTTCTTCCAGCAAGACGGCGTAATCGAGCGTACAGCCGCCCATGCCGCCGTATTCTTCGGGAATCAGCAGAGAATGGAAACCCAGTTCAAAACCCTTGCCGATGATCTCCTTCGGATAAGCCTGCCGCGGATCAGCGACGCGGTCGACAGCGGCGGCAAACGGCTTGATTTCCTTCGTGGCGAAGCGGCGAGCCGTTTCCTGAAGCTGCCGCTGTTCCTCGGATAACTCGAATCCAATCATGGTTGCCTCCCGTTTTTGTCGTCGGCGACTACGCTCAGATCAATCCGGCTTCAGCCAGGCGAGCGTCGATCCGGCTACGCGTATAGGCATTGAGCGTTTCAAACGGTGGACGCACCGGACCGCCAGGCAACCCAAGTTTTTCCGCCCAGTATTTGAGCGCGGCGAGCGGAAACACACCTTTGCCCGACAGATACGCCACTTGGGTTTCGTGGAAGAGCACACGTAAGGGTGAAAGCTCGTTGAATATCTTGTACGCCTCAACCTGCTTACCCTCCTTGAACAGCTTGGTGTACTGCGTGACGCGCGGCTTCTCCGGGATCTGAAACAAAGCGCCGACAAAATTGCAGAACTGCATCGCAGTATCCGGCATGTAGCGCATCTGCTCCGGCCAGTAATCCTCAAAAGGATCGCCGATGACGATCAGGTCTCCAGCCAGCGCGTAGGCTCTCAGTGTCTGATCGAGGCTGCCCATACCCTGCTTGATGCCACAGACGTTGGGGATTTTCTCCGCCAGTTCCTTGATGAACTCAGGACTCAACACATAACCCGACGGGCGCGTGTTGTAGAGACAGATACCGATCTCAACGCGCTCGGCCAGATATTCGTAATAGCGCAACACGCCCTCGTTGCCGGAACAATTGGCATAGGGCGTGACATGCATCAGCGCATCGACGCCAACTGCCTGAGCATGCTTCGCCAGCTCGACGGCAGCCATGATGCTGGGATGACTGGTGTTGGCTAACAACGGAACGCGCCCGGCCACCGCATCGACGGCGACCTCATAAATTTTTTTGCGTTCTTCGACCGTATAAGTCAGCCACTCGCCGCAAGCGCCATCGCAGGTGATGGAATTGACGCCCATCTCGATCTGTCGCTCGATCCACGCCCGCGTGCCGCCATAGTCGATGCTGTAGTCCTTGTTCAGTGGCTGAATGATGCCGCCATTGATTCCGGGCAGGTTTTTGCGCGCCCATGCTTTGGCTTCGTGCTTTTGATACCTCATCAGTCTCTCCTCGCTCAATGCGGATAAGGGTATTCACACCTCGGTTTGTGCTTCAAAGAATTTTCATATGAATTTTCATATTAAAAATGACTGAGAGTGCGATTCGCTATGTACAACAGCGCAAACCGGTGACCTTCCCTTGAAAACCACTACTGTGTGGATAGTCTGTTTGGCTGGCGGTAACAGGTATTGGCGGAATACTCCGCATTGCCAAACCAAGCCGGTTGCGGTTATCGTAAACAATGAAAATTCATAGAACCTGCCGGGAGTGCTAGCACATAGTCGGTAGGTCAGGCTCTGACTAAACATGACAAAAGATACGAAAACCCAGCCCTCCGGACATGAAGAAGCGCCGCTGCGCTTTCTTGACCAATATCTGCCGTACTGGTTGTCGCAAGCGAGTTACTGGATTTCCAGCGAATTTCATCGTGAAGTCGCCCGCACCGGACTGACCTTCGCCGAGTGGCGCGTACTGGCTTGTCTGTACGGTAGTTCGGGCGAGACCATCAGTACGCTCTGTCGACTCGCCCTGATCAAACAGTCGACTTTGTCGAAACTGGTAAAGCGTCTCGAAGTGGGAAATCTGACCCTACGCCAGAGCACCGAAGGAGACCGGCGGCAAACCCTGGTCTCCCTGACGACTGAAGGTCAGGTACGTATCGCCGGGCTGGTGAGCAAGGCACAGGCCCACCAGCGGGAAATTCTGCGCCCGTTCGGCGAAGAAAACTCCCGCGCTCTGATCAATACGCTACAGGAACTGGTGCGCGAACATGAGCGTAGCGGCCTGTTCGACCACGATTCAGTACGACCGAGGCGCTGACGCCGAACGCCAGCGCCCGGAAATGCAAAATGGCAGGTAGTGTCGCCAAGGGCAGCCGCCCCAGCTACTCACCGCCGCCCCAGTTTAAGGCGGCGGGTTGAAAACTGCCCTGCCCTTGCTTGCTCGCAATTCAACTCAGGCCCTCCGGCTTGCGGATGGCGAGCAAGGCCAGCAGGGCGAGCAGGGAGATGGTCACGGAAAGCCCGATGGCGACCCTGGCCCCGGCTGATTCGAGAATCAGGGCAAAGAGGAAAGGAGCCGCCGCCTGCGTCAGGCGCTGCGGGGCGGCGAGTTTGCCCTGTAACAAGCCGTAGCCGCGCGGGCCGAACAGGGCCAGCGGCAAGGTTCCCCAGGCGATGGTTATCATGCCGTTACCAGCGCCGTGCAGCAGGGCGAAGGCAGTGGCTCCGGCTGGTCCGGCGGCGAGCAGCAGGCAAGCGCCGCCGAGCGGATGCAGAGTTGTCGCCAGTCGGGCGGCCAGGAGCGGCGACAATCGCCCGCGGCGGCTGGCGAGAAATTCGCCCAGCCGCGCCGCCACTTGCGCCGGGCCGACCAGGGCCGCCGCGCCGATGGCGGCGACCAACGGCAGGCCGACAATCGCCAGCAGGCCGGGCAGATGCGCGGCCATGGCCGAGGTCACGAAGGCTGTCGCCGCGCCGAAAACAATCAAAGCCAGGATGTTGCGCCGGTCGCCACGCGAGTGCTCGACTGCCGCGCCTTCCGTCGTGACCGGCGGCGCCGCCCCGGCCAGGTCTTTGCTGGAAGGCAGAAAGCGGTAATACAGCGGCAAGGCCAGGAACAGGTTGATGCCAGCCCAGGCGAAGCAGGTCAGCCGCCAGTCGCCGTGCGCCAGCAACCAGGCCGTCAGCGGCCAGCCGATGGTGCTGGCGAAACCGCCGAGCAGGGTGACGCCGGTGATCGGGGTGCGCGCCGTCAGACCGTGCTCGCGCACCAGAGCGGTAAAAGCCGCGTCGTAAAGGCCAAGCGCCATGCCGACACCGATCACCGCCCAGGCAACAAACAGGCTGACCGGGCCGACAGCCAGGCCGAGCAGGATCAAACCGCCAGCGAGCGTGACGCTCGACAGACACAAGATGCCCTGCCCGCCCTGACGGTCGATATGGCGGCCAATGAGCGGCCCGCAAGCAGCCATGATGACCAGCGCGACGGAATAAGCGGCAAAAACCAGAGCCGGACGCAAGCCCAGTTCAGCCGCCAGTGGCCGGGCCAGCAGCGCCGGCAGATAGGTGGATGAAGCCCAGGCTATCGTCTGCGCCACGCCCAATGCGACAACCTGCGGCCATCTGGCAGCCATGCGCGTCTCCGGCGAAAGAGCCTTACCGCGCCCTTCAGCGCCGCCCCAGTTTCTCCTTGATCTCCTCGACCAGCCCTGCCGCCGCGTCTTCGACCATGTCGAGGACGAGGTCGAAGCCGTGGCCGAGGCCGTAGTAGGGGTCGGGGACTTCGTCGTCGTCGAAGTGTTTGGCGTAGTCCATGAACAATTTGATGCGTTTGCTTTGTTCCGGCGTCGCCAGGCGCTTCAGGTGGTCGAGGTTGCTTTTGTCCATAGCCAGGATCAGGTCGAAATAGTCGAGATCCTGTTGCGCCACCTTGCGCGCCCGCAGTTGCGAGAGGTCGTAGCCGCGGGCTTTCGCCGCCCGCTGGGTGCGGTTGTCGGGGGCTTCGCCGACGTGGTAGCCGTGCGTTCCGGCGGAGTCGACTTCGACTTTGTCGCCGAGCTTGTTCTGCTGGATGAACTTGCGCAGCACGCCTTCCGCCGTGGGCGAGCGGCAGATATTGCCCATGCACACCATCAGGACGCGATAATTCATTTCGTCTCTCCTCTCTCCGCATCGTGCTGCGCCGCGCCGAACACCTGTTCCCGGAGTCGGAACAGTTCGTCGCGGGCTGCCGCCGCTTGTTCAAATTCCAGGTTCTTGGCGCGCTCCAGCATTTCTTTTTCGAGCCGCCGGATTTCCCTGGCAACGGTCTTTTCATCCATCGCGGCATAGATGGCGCGCTGTTGCGCCACTTTGCGCTCTGTCTCCGCTGTTTCGACATCATAAACGCCGTCGATGATGTCTTTGATCTTTTTTGTAACGCCGCGCGGCGTGATGCCGTGTTGGCGGTTGAAAAGAAGTTGTTTTTCGCGCCGCCGTTCGGTTTCGGCAATGGCCCGCCGCATCGAGTCGGTGATTGTATCAGCGTAGAGGATGGCCGTGCCGTGGATGTGCCGCGCCGCCCGGCCGATGGTCTGGATCAGCGAGCGTTCGGAGCGCAGAAAGCCCTCCTTGTCGGCATCGAGAATGGCGACCAGCGAGACTTCGGGAATATCCAAGCCTTCACGCAGGAGGTTGATGCCGACCAGCACGTCGAATTCGCCGAGGCGCAGGTCGCGGATGATTTCGACCCGCTCGACGGTGTCGATGTCGGAATGCAGGTAGCGCACCTTGACGCCGTTGTCGGCGAGAAAATCGGTCAGATCCTCGGCCATGCGCTTGGTCAGGGTGGTGACCAGCACGCGCTCGCCGATGGCCGCGCGCCGGTTGATTTCGCCAAGCAGATCATCGACTTGCGTGCTGGCGGGACGCACCAGCACGGCTGGGTCGATGAGGCCGGTCGGGCGCACCACTTGTTCGACGACCTGACCGGCGTGGCTGTTTTCGTAATCGGCGGGGGTCGCCGAAACGAAAATGGTTTGCCGCATGTGCGTCTCGAACTCGGCAAATTGCAGGGGCCGGTTATCGAGCGCCGAAGGCAGGCGGAAACCGTAATCGACCAGATTTTCCTTGCGCGAGCGGTCGCCTTTGTACATGCCGCCCGCCTGGCCGACGGCGACGTGCGATTCGTCGATAAAGAGGAGCGCGTCGCGCGGCAGGTAGTCGAGGAGCGTCGGCGGCGGTTCGCCAGCGCGCCGCCCGGAAAGATGCCGCGAGTAGTTTTCGATGCCTTTGCAGAAGCCGATCTGGTCGAGCATTTCGAGGTCAAAACGGGTCCGCTGCTCGATCCGCTGGGCTTCGACCAGTTTGTTGTTGTGCATGAAAAAATCAATGCGTTCGCGCAATTCTGCCTTGATCGCCTCCAGCGCCCGCAACACCGTCGCCCGCGGCGTGACGTAATGCGAGGCCGGGAAAACGGTGAAGCGCAGCGCCTTGTGCAGCAACTGGCCGGTCAGCGGGTCGAAAAATTGCAGGCTTTCGATTTCGTCGTCGAACAATGAGACGCGGATGGCGTGTTCGGCGTGCTCCGCCGGGAAGATGTCGATGACATCGCCGCGAACGCGGAAAATACCGCGATGAAAATCCATGTCGTTGCGCTCGTACTGCATGGCGACCAGCCTTTTGACGATGTCGCGCTGATCCATGCGGTCGCCGACGCGCATGGTGAGAATCATGTTGTGGTACTCGTCGCGGTCGCCGATGCCGTAGATGCACGACACCGTCGCCACGATCACCACGTCCCGCCGCTCGATCAGGCTCTTGGTCGCCGACAGGCGCATCTGTTCGATGTGATCGTTGATGGCGCTGTCCTTTTCGATGAACAGGTCGCGCGACGGCACGTAAGCCTCCGGCTGGTAGTAGTCGTAGTAGGAAACGAAGTATTCGACGGCGTTTTCCGGGAAAAACTCCCTGAATTCCGAATACAACTGCGCCGCCAGGGTTTTGTTCGGCGCCAGCACCAGAGCGGGCCGCCCGGTGCGGGCGATGACGTTGGCCATCGTATAGGTCTTGCCCGACCCGGTGACGCCGAGCAGGGTCTGAAAAGAAAGGCCGTCGGCGATACCCTCGACCAGTTTGTCGATCGCCTCCGGCTGATCGCCAGCGGGCGGAAACGGCTGGTGCAGCCGGTAAGGGCTGCCGGGAAAAGTAGCGATCCGGGGTGCGATGGGCATAGTTGGCGGGACGATCATGGTAAAATTTTCCGCTTTTTGTCGACGCGCCCAATCGGTCAACAACCCATCGGCAGCGCGTTATCACTGATCTCCTATTTTATTTCACGGAGTCCCTATGTCTTCTTCGATCTTCGCGGCGGTGGAAATGGCCCCGCGCGACCCGATCCTTGGCCTCAATGAAGCCTTTAACGCCGACACGCGCGAAACCAAGGTCAATCTCGGCGTTGGCGTCTACTTTGACGACAACGGCAAAATCCCGCTTCTCGCCGCCGTCAGAACGGCTGAGGAAATCCGCCTCAAGGCCGCGCCGCCGCGCGGTTACCAGCCGATCGAAGGGCCTGCCGCCTACAACAACGCCGTGCAGAATCTCCTGTTCGGCAAGGATTCGGAACTGCTCGCCGCCGGTCGCGCGCTCACCGCCCAGGCGCTTGGCGGCACCGGCGCCTTGCGCGTCGGCGCCGATTACCTGAAACGCCTCAACCCCGCCGCCAAGGTCTACATCTCCCACCCCTCCTGGGAAAACCACCGCGCCCTGTTTGAAGCCGCCGGTTTTCTCGTCGAGGATTACGCCTATTACGACGCCGCCACGCGCGGCGTCAATTTCGCGGCGATGCGGGCCGATCTGGGCAAAATGCCCAGCGGCTCGGTCGTCCTGCTCCACGCCTGCTGCCACAACCCGACCGGCGCCGATCTCTCGGCTGCCCAATGGAAAGAAGTCGTCGGCATCTGCAAGGAACGCGGTCTCGTCCCCTTTCTCGACATGGCCTATCAAGGCTTTGCCGATGGCATCGAAGCCGACGCCGTGGCGGTTCGCGCCTTTGCCGCTGCCGGCCTGCAATTTTTCGCTTCCAGTTCCTTCTCCAAAAACTTCTCGCTCTATGGCGAGCGGGTCGGCGCTTTATCCGTCGTCACCGCCACCAAGGACGAAGCGGCCCGCGTGCTTTCACAAATCAAGCGCGTCATCCGCACCAACTACTCCAACCCGCCGACCCACGGCGGCGCGCTTGTCGCCGCCGTGCTCGCCTCGCCCGAACTGCGCGGCCAGTGGGAACAGGAACTGGCAGCCATGCGCGACCGTATCCGCGCCATGCGCACCGGCCTGGTCGAGGCCATCAAGGCCGAAGGCGTGACGGCGGATTTTTCCTTTGTCGCCCAACAACGCGGCATGTTCTCCTACACCGGCCTCTCCGCCGCCCAGGTCGAGCGGCTGAAAACGGAGTTCGGCATTTACGCGGTGTCCACCGGCCGTATTTGCCTGGCGGCGCTCAACAGCAAGAACATCGGCTACGTCGCCAAGGCGATCGGGGCGGTGACCAGAGGCTGACCGGCATCGCTCGCCCGGCACCAGAGGCTGCCTGCTGGCAGCCTCTTTTACGTCGACGGGCGGAACTCAGGGCGACAGATGATCGGGAGGCGGCGACCCCGGTTCAAGATTGCCGTCATTGCCCGGTTGCTCAGAGGGCCGCCGGGTGGTGACCGGCTGAACCGTTGCCGTCACCACCATATTGTTCAGGGCGCCGCTCACTTTGGCCGGGACGCGGGTGTTCAAGATCGAGGAATGGGTCTGTACCGTGACATTGCCCTCGATCTGCCCGCCCGCGTCGATGGTGGCGCGACCGCTGGCCGTCATCAGGCCGCCATCAAGCTGGATTGACTGGGCGACGATCCGCTCCGGCGTGATGTCGAGACGCGCCTGCAAGGTTTCAAAACGTGTCGTCCCCGAACGGACGACACCGCTGAAACTGTTCCGCGCCAACTCGCCGAGGTCGATCCCGACCAACTGGCCGCGCGTGACTTTGGCATCAAGGCTGGCCTCGATCTGCGTCAGCATCTCCTGCCAGTTGCGGCCATTGGCCCGCATCCGCAAGGCTCCGCTCAATTCGCCCTCAAGTCGCAGTTTGGGCAGCAGCGCCGCCATCGTCTGGCGGCTGTCGAGCCGTGTCAGGTCCTCCTCGCCGCTCATCGCCATGCCGCTGGCGCTCCAGTCGAGTTGCCAGTTGCCCCTGATCTGGCCGCCGAGGGCATTGGCGTCGAGTTTTTCCAGCAGCAGGCGGTCGCGCTGCAAAAAACCGCTGGCCTGCATGGTCGTCAAGCCGAATGGCAGACCCTCCGGTTGCCAGCCTGAGGCGTCGAGCGCCAGCGCCAGGCCTTGCGCGGCTGGCGTCATTTCCAGATGCAGACTGCCGTCGGCGCTGTCGAAGCGGGTCTTTTCCATACTGCCGCCGTCGTCAAAAAGTATTTCGCCCCGCCATTGGCCGCTCGTCAGATCGCCGAGGGTGACCGTGGCGTCGGCAATGCGCAGGCGGCGCGGCGAATAACCGCCCGCCGTCACGCCCCGCTTACTGAAAAACGGCAGATCAAGCAGTTGATTGGCCGTCAGACGGACGCCGCCCGCTTCGATTTCCGGCAGAGCGCCGCCGTCGCCGAGCAGCCGCCAGGGTGAACTGATCGCCAGCGTGGCGATATGCCATTCACCGTCACGGCTGACGGTGACATCATCGACCAGAAGACGCGGCTGCGGCAGCCAGCCAAGATGAACCGCGCCGACCCGAACCGGGGCCGCCAACTGGCGGGCCAAGGCGGTTTCGAGCGCCGGGCGGAAATGGTCGTAGGGATAGAGCAAGACCGCCGCCAGCGCCGCCGCCACGGCGATGGCAAGGCCGCCAGAGAGCCAGCGGCCAACTGCAAAGCGGCGTTTCGGTCGCGCCCTTCTGACCACGGCCAGTTGCGGCGGCGGCAGCGACGGCGCTTCGGGCGGAGCGCCGCCGCTCAGCGACGGCCCCGTCGATCGCCCGAAGACGGTAAAGTCGTCACCGCCAACACTGTCATCAGCGCCAACCGAGGCCATGCTACTTGAACCGAAAGTCGAAAATTGCGAAATGATCGAATTTTCCGCTCCGGCTTCCGCTGGCCGGGCCGCCGCCGTTTCCGGCAAAACGCTGGTCGTCTCGATCAAGCCCTTGTCGGCCAGCGCCTGCAAGGCGTCTTCAACCAGACGCTGGCTGCCGATTTTGGCAATCAGTTGCTGGACAGAGAGCCGCCCGTCAATCTGCAACAAGACCACCCGCATATTGCGCTGCACAAGCTGCGCCCCCTGACGCACCGCCTCGTTTCCGGCGGCGGTTTTGGCATAGATGAGACTGGAGTCCATAGCACTCGAAACACTGTCCAATATTGATGAATCGCTTGACGCGCGCGGCTTCTGAAACTATTATGCGCGACTCTTTCCCCGATAGCTCAGTCGGTAGAGCGCCGGACTGTTAATCCGTAGGTCCTTGGTTCGAGCCCAAGTCGGGGAGCCAGCTTGCAGACGGCCTGCCTTTGCGCAGGCCGTTTTCATTGGCGCTGGCTCTGCCCCCCCCGTATCCAGCCTTTCTTCGCCGACAGCGCTCCTTCCCTTCCCCGGCCTGTCCCGCCAGCCGGTATTCTACCGTCAATGCCGCCATGCTTCCATTTTTCCGGTAATTGGCCCGGATTTTCGGCCTCATTTTCCATTCATTGACTTTTCTTAATTGACGGTCAAAGCGGCAATGTCAATAATCGTTGCCAATGGCTTATTTTAGCGCCCCCGTCCGGCAACGCGACATGCACAACGAAACCCTGCACCCCGAATCAACGCCCCCCGGCGGAAGCGATTTCCGGCCCGCCGTCCAGCCGCAGCGCCGCGCATTGCCGCCGGGGACGCTGGTCGACAAATACGGGCGGCGGATTACTTACGTCCGCCTCTCCATCACCGACCGCTGCGATTTTCGCTGCACCTACTGCATGGCCGAGGAGATGACTTTTCTGCCGCGCGAGGCGGTGATGAGCCTTGAGGAGTCCCTGCGCGTCGCCCGTGTTTTCGTCGCGCTCGGCGTCAACAAATTGCGCGTCACCGGCGGCGAACCGCTGGTGCGCAAAGACGCCTTGTGGCTGATCGAACGTCTGGCCGCCCTGCCCGGCCTTGACAATCTGGTGCTCACCACCAACGGCTCGCAACTCGACCGCTTCGCCCGCCCGTTATTTGCGGCGGGCGTCAAGCGCCTCAACATCAGCCTCGACACGCTGCGCCCTGAGCGTTTCCGCGAAATCACGCGGATCGGCGATCTGGGCAAGGTGAAAAAAGGCATCGCCGCCGCCCGCGCCGCCGGTTTTCGCCGGACGAAACTCAATGTGGTGATGATGCGCGGCCGCAATGACGATGAATTTGTCGATCTGACGCGCTTTGCGCTCGCTAACGAACTCGACATTTCCTTCATCGAGGAAATGCCGCTCGGCGATATTCTGAGCCGCGACAGCCGCTTTATTTCTTCGGAAGAAACCCGCCAGCGGCTGGCAGAACATTTCGAGCTGCTGCCCTCGACCGAGGATTCCGGCGGCCCCGCCCGCTACTGGCGGATTCCCGACGCGGCGACGCGGGTTGGCTTCATCTCGCCGCACAGCCACAATTTCTGCGACACCTGCAACCGTGTCCGCATCACGGCGCGGGGCGAACTCTATCCCTGCCTCGGCCACAACGACGCCGTCAATCTGCTCGACGCCCTGCGCTCCGGCGCTGACGACGATCAGTTACGCCAGATCATCATCGACAGCATGGGCATCAAACCGCTCGGCCACGATTTCACCGGACAGATGACCGCGCCGCAAGTCGTCCGCTTCATGTCGATGACCGGCGGCTGAGGTTGGGAGGACGGAGGACAGGAAGGTAGGCTGGGATGGAACGAAGTGTAATCCCAGCTTGGGCTGAACGATGCTGGGTTACGCTGCGCTAACCCAGCCTACGTCGCTTACCGTCCTCAGTCCTCAGTCCTCTGTCCTCTGCTCGCTCGCTTGCGTTCGATTTCGGTTAAATGGCGTTTTCTCAGGCGGATGGATTTGGGCGTCAGTTCGACCAGTTCGTCGTCGGCGATGAATTCGATGGCGGCTTCGAGGCTCAACTGGATTGGCGGCACCAGGCGCACCGCTTCGTCGGTGCCGGAGGCGCGGACATTGGTCAGTTGTTTGCCTTTGATCGGGTTGACGACGAGATCGTTGTCGCGGCTGTGGATGCCGATAATCATGCCTTCGTAGAGCTTTTCGCCGGGGTTGACGAACATCCGGCCCCGGTCTTGCAGTTTCCACAGCGCATAGGCCACGGCTTCGCCGTTGTCTTGCGAAATCAGCACGCCGTTGCGGCGTTCGGCAACGCCGCCGTCTCTGACCGGCGCGTATTCGTCAAAGACGTGGCTGATGAGGCCGGTGCCGCGGGTCAGATTCATAAATTCGCCCTGAAAGCCGATCAGGCCGCGCGCCGGAATGCGGTATTCGATGCGCACGCGGCCGCGGCCATCCGGGATCATGTCGAGCATTTCGCCCCGGCGTAGCCCAAGGGCTTCCATGACGCCGCCCTGATGGTCTTCTTCGACGTCGACGGTGAGCATTTCGTAAGGTTCGCAGTCGACGCCGCCGATCGTCTTTTTGACCACGCGCGGACGGCCAACGGCCAGTTCGTAGCCTTCGCGGCGCATGTTTTCGAGGAGGATGCCGAGATGCAGTTCGCCGCGGCCCGCGACATCGAAAATATCGCCATTCGGCGTGTCGTGCACGCGCAGCGCCATGTTGGTCAGGAGTTCTTTGTGCAGGCGGTCGCGCAACTGGCGGCTGGTGACGAACTTGCCTTCGGTGCCAGCCAGCGGGCTGGTGTTGACCATGAACTGCATGGCCAGGGTCGGTTCGTCGATTTTGAGGAGGGGCAGGGTTTCCGGCTGTTCCGGGTCGGTCACGGTGCAGCCGAGAACGAGGTCTTCAATGCCGGTAATCTGCACGATGTCACCGGCGCAGCCTTCGTCCAGTTCGATCTTGTTCAGGCCCTGGTAACCGAAAACCTGGCCGATTCTGGCTTTGATCGGCGTCCGTTCGTGCTCGATGGCTTCTTCCTCGGTGCCGAACAGGATGAGCACGTTCTGCCCGGTTTTGACCCTGCCGCGCTTGATCCGGCCAACGCCGATGCGGCCGACGTAGGAGGAGTAATCGAGCGCCGAAATCTGGAATTGCAGGGGCGCGTCAACATCGGCGTCGGGCGCGGGCACGTGCGACAGAATCATGTCGAACAGGGGTTTCATGTCGACGCGCGGCGCATCGAGCGACAGCGCCGCCCAGCCGTTAAGGCCGGAGGCGTAAACAATCGGAAAATCAAGCTGTTCGTCGGTCGCGCCCAGTTTGTCGAAAAGGTCGAAGGTGAGATTGACGGCGTTGTCCGGGTCGCCGCCGTCGCGGTCGACCTTGTTGACCAGCACGATCGGGCGCAAACCCTGGGCCAGCGCCTTTTTGGTCACGAAGCGCGTCTGCGGCATCGGCCCTTCAACGGCGTCGACCAGGAGCACGACGCCATCGACCATGCCCAGCACGCGCTCGACCTCGCCGCCGAAATCGGCGTGGCCCGGCGTATCGACGATATTGATGTGGACGCCCTGATAATCAATGGCCGTGTTTTTGGCCAGAATGGTAATGCCGCGCTCCCGTTCCAGATCGCCGGAATCCATGACGCGCTCATCGACCTGCTGGTGGGCGGCAAAGGTGCCGGATTGACGGAGCAGTTGGTCGACCAGCGTGGTTTTGCCATGATCGACGTGGGCGATGATGGCGATATTGCGGATGGGACGAGCGGACATTAAAAAAGCGCCAGAAAGAAAAGAGGCGGGATTCTATCACCCGATGCTGCGGCGCAATATGCTTGTTTTGTTGCTGGCGGGCAGGTTCAGGTGTTCACCGCCTCCTGATCGTCGATCCTGGCGCGATTGCGCAAGTCGATTTCCGCCGGATGCAGAAAACTCAGCTTGGGATCACTCAAAGATGGTGACGAGTTTGGCCAGCACTTCATCGACGATGGCGGAAGGTACGCTTTCGAGCTTGCGTCCGCCCCGTGATTTCATATCAAGGGCGCGTGGCTGATCGCACCGTACAACGCCGGTTATGCTTGTCCCGGCCCCCATCAGTGAAACAGACAGCCCAAGGTCGCGGACGAAATTTCCACCGCTGGTGATCGGCAAGACGACTGGCGTTTGCGTCAATCGGTTGAATTTTCCCGGAGAGACGATCAGCACCGGGCGCGTACCCTGTTGTTCACGACCGGATATGGGATCGAGCGAGACGAGCCAAATGTCGCCGCGCTCCATCAAACAAGCTCCCCGCCGACCGTTGGTGCATCGACCCATTCGCGCTCCTCGACCGGCAATGGGTAAACACCGGCGGCTTCGGCTTCCGCCAATAGCGCATCGAGGGTATACCGGGGACGGGCAGCAGGTTCAACCATCAGACGGCCATTGTCCACAGCCAGACCGACTTTTGCCCCGACGCCAAGGTTCAAGACATCAAGAAGGGCTGGCGGCACGGCCAGCATGATTGAACCACCGACTTTGCGCAGGCTCGTAGTGTGCATGATGTCCCTTTCAAAGAGTTATACCTGAGTATAATAATAAGAGCCGCCCCATTATTCAACCCGCTTGGTGTCTGGTTTGCCGCCCCGGATAGAATCCCTCGAATTCGAGGGAATTGGGAATAAGGGCAACATGGCGTGCCCCTGCGGCGGGCCTTGCGGCAGTCCCGTATAATGCGCCTCCTTTCCCTCTTTTTTGCTGCCGCCATGCGCCCTGCCCTGCCTCTCGCCCTGCTCCTTGCCGTCACGCTCATCGCCGCCTGTGGTGAAGTCGAGGACACCCGTCCCGGCCAGCCGGTCAAAACCCGGCAAGAGGCATTCAAGGCGATCATCCGCAGCTTTGAGCCGATGGGCGTGATGCTGAGAAAAGGCGACTACAAGGCCGACAAGTTCCTCGCCATGACCGAGGATCTGATTGCCCAGCGCGATGGCCCGTGGTCGCATTTCGGCACCGACACCGACTATCCGCCGACCAAGGCCACCGCCGAAGTCTGGCGGCAGCCGGAAAAATTCACCGAGGCCAAGGCGGCTTTCATCGCCGCCACCGACAAGCTGCTGATTGCCGCGCAAACCAAAGATCGCAAGCAACTGGACAAGCCCTATCAGGCCGTCTACGACACCTGCCAGGACTGCCACAAGACCTTCCGGCGGCGTTGATTCCGATGCCGCCAGCAGTTTCTCCGCCGCCGCTGTCATCGCTGAAAATCTATTTCCGGCTGCTGCGCTATCTGCGCCCTTTCATCGGCCTCTTCGTCATCAGCCTGCTCGGCTACGTCGTCTTTGCCTCGGCCCAGCCGATGATGGCCGTCATCCTCAAATATTTTGTCGATGGCCTGACCGCTCCGGTCAGCGCCACGCACTACGAATTCCCGCTGATCGGCCAGATCGAGCTGATGTACAGCGTGCCGCTCCTGCTCATCCTCAGCGTCGCCTGGCAGGGCCTTGGCTCTTTTTTCGGCAATTACTACCTGTCGCGCGTCACCTTCGGTCTGATCCACGATTTGCGGCGGGCGCTGTTCGACAGCCTGCTCCGCCTGCCCAACCGCTATTTCGACCAGAACAACTCCGGCCACCTGATTTCGCGCATCACCTACAACGTGACTATGGTCACCGGGGCCGCCACCGACGCCATCAAGATTCTCATCCGCGAGGGCTTGTCCGTCATCTTTCTCTTCGGCTATCTGCTCTGGATGAACTGGAAGCTGACCCTGGTCATCGTCGGCGTCCTGCCGATCATCGCCCTCATGGTCAAACACGCCAGCCGCCGCTTCCGCAAACAGGCCCAGAAAATCCAGGCGGCGATGGGCGATGTCACCCATGTCGCTTCCGAAACCATTCAGGGCTACCGCGTCGTCCGCAGTTTTGGCGGCGAGGATTACGAATCGGCCCGCTTCAGGAAGGCCAGCGAAGAAAATACCGCCAAGCAGTTGCGCATGGCCAAAACCTCCTCGACCTTTACCCCGGCGCTCCAGTTGGTCACTTTTTCCAGCATGTCGGTGATTCTCTTTCTCGTCCTGCTCCTGCGCGGCGACGCCTCGATTGGCGATCTGGTCGCCTATATCTCGGCGGCTTCGATGCTGCCCAAGCCGATCCGCCAGTTGTCGGAAATCAGCTCAACCATCCAGCGGGGTCTGGCCGGAGCCGAAAGCATCTTCGCCCAACTCGACGAGCCGCCGGAAAACGACAGCGGGGCCATCGAGCGCGAGCGGATTGCCGGTCGCCTCGAAGTGCGCGACCTCTCCTTCACCTACCCCGGCGGCGGCGAGCCGGTCTTGCGGGACATCCATTTCACCGTCGAGCCGGGGCAGATGGTGGCGCTGGTGGGCCGTTCCGGCAGCGGCAAATCAACGCTGGCCAACCTGATTCCGCGCTTCTACCAGCACCGGACCGGGCAGATTCTGCTCGACGGCGTCGCCATCGAGGATTACACCCTGCGCAACCTGCGCCGCCACAACGCCCTTGTGACGCAACAGGTTTCACTCTTTAACGACACCATCGCCAACAACATCGCCTATGGCGACCTCGCCCACCTGCCGCGCGAGCGCATCGAAACCGCCGCCCGCGCCGCCTTTGCCGCCGAATTCATCGAGCGCCTGCCGCAAGGCTACGACACCCTGATCGGCGAAAACGGCGTGCTCCTTTCCGGCGGCCAGCGCCAGCGGCTGGCGATCGCCCGCGCCATTCTCAAAGACGCGCCGCTGCTCATCCTCGACGAAGCCACCTCGGCCCTCGATAGCGAATCCGAGCGCCACATTCAGGCGGCGCTCGAAAGCGCCGCCACCAACCGCACCACCCTGGTCATCGCCCACCGCCTGTCGACCATCGAAAAAGCCGATCTCATTCTGGTCATGGAACAAGGCCGCATCGTTGAGCGCGGCAGCCACGCCCAACTGCTGGCGCAAAACGGGCCTTACGCCCACCTGCACGCCATGCAGTTCAGCGAGGCGGACGCTGGCGGGACGGCTGCCGACGCAGCGAGCGGCGCGCTCTCTGAACAGCGCCGGATGGATGACCTACAATACGCCCCTCCTCAACCCGATCATCCCGTTTGAAAGAAACGCATGGACATCAACGATATGCGCTCCCTCGTCACCGTCGCCGGCCTCATCTGCTTTCTGGTCATCGCCATCTGGGCCTACAGCAGCAAACGGCGCAAGGATTTCGACGAAGCCGCCAACCTGCCCTTCAACGACCCGGAAGACGGAGGGCAGAAGACGGAGGACAGAAGACAGAAGACAGAGAGGTAGTCTGTGGTCTGCTGATTTGCGGCGCTTCGCGCCGAAAATTTTCTGATGGCTGCTCACTGAATACCCCTCTGTCTTCTGTCCTCCGTCTTCTGTCCTCTATGTAGCGCCACGGATAAGGCCGACGGCAATGCCCTCGATGGCGAACTCGACTTCGCCCGGATTGACGACAATCGGCGCGAAATCGGGGTTTTCAGCCAGCAGGCGGATGTGTCCGGCGCGAATCTCCAGCCGCTTGACGGTCACGTCATCATCCAGCCGGGCGACGACAATCTGCCCATCCCGCCCCTGGCTGGTTTTGTGCACGGCGAGCAGATCGCCATCAAGAATACCGGCGTCGATCATCGACAGCCCGCGCACCTTGAGCAAAAAATCGGCGCGCGGACTGAACAGCCCGGCATCGAGCGCATAACGCCCCTGCACGTTTTCAACGGCAAGAATCGGCGAACCGGCGGCAACGCTGCCGATGAGCGGCAAACCAAGCTGCTCGACAAGGCGGATGCCGCGCGCCGAGCCAGGTTCAAGAACGATAGCCCCCTTTTTCGCCAGCGCCCTCAGATGATCCTCCGCCGCATTGGGCGAAGCAAAACCGAAGGCGCTGGCAATCTCCACCCGCGTCGGCGGCGCGCCCAGCGTTTCCAGCGAACTTTTAATGAAATCCAGAATTTCCTGCTGACGCGGCGTAAGTTTCATGGGCGACTCCGGCAAAAACCAATGGCTGTATTTTTATACAGCCAACAACTTTTGGCAAGCCGCCCCAAGACTCAAAATCGAGGCGTAGAGGCGTGGATGGGTAGAGCGCAGCGAAACCCATCATCACAAGCCCTCACGGCTTGATTAGCAACCCCTGACCAGTAGGCAAGCTGGCAATGGCAACGCCCATCTTGGCAGCCCACTCGTCCGTGCCTTCCTTTTGCGGCTGATAGCCAAAATAGGCGTAATCATCGAACAGGACAATCGCGCCCGGTATCAGCCGATCCCATAGATAATCAAGCGCCGCGACTTCGGGAAGGACGCAATTCATGTCGAGGTGTAAATAAGTGATTTCAGTGGAATTAATTTCAACCAGAGTATCGGGGACCGCGCCTTGCACAATGACCGCGCCTGGCCATTCAGAAAAATTATTTTTTACTGCATCAATATTGGTCGTGTAAAACCCATTTTCAATCGATTGGCGACTCCTGTCAGAAACACCGGCTATTTTTTCATGGGCGGACAAATAGCGGTCATCAATACCAGCATAGGTGTCGAGCAAGTAAAATTTTCTGCCGGTATTGTTCCAGTCCAGGTCTTCCATGATGGCTGAACTGAGGAAACCGTAGTTGACACCGCATTCAACGAAGTCGCCTTGATGCTTTGCCGCTGTTCGGGCAGCCCACAGGCCGATGTGTACCCGCCAGTACCACTGGTAGTCGGCTCCGGTCGCCTTGACGCCCCGGGCGTAGGCTTTTATGAAGCGCGGATCGCTCATAAAATCGTGGTTGTGCCTGGAAACCAAATTATCATGCTGATAAGGGCGCTCGACGATGGGTGTCAGGGCATTGGGGTCGCGTTTATAATTGCGGCCTTCCTTGCACCCCCAGATTTGCCAATGCTGAACAGGGTCGATACCGGATATCCTGACATCGGGGTGCAGCCTCAGATATTCTTCAGGTAAAAAATCAACAGGCAAACTCATAATTTATATCCTATTGGATTAACGTATTTTAGATTTATTCAATTCAGCTTGCCCGGATGCCCGCAGCACTGTTTGAATTTGCGACCGCTGCCGCAGGGGCAGGGGTCGTTGCGGCCGGGTTTTTCGGTGTGGCGGATCGGCGCTTCGGGGCCTGAGCGTTTGTTGCGCCAGAAGTTGTAGAGCGCCTGCACGATGAGCGGTAGATTCGCCTCGATCTCGGCAACCAGTGTCGCTTCCTCGGCGGGCGAAAACCAGCGTTCGCCGTTTTGCTCGGCATCTTCCTTGAGCATACCGTTGAGGAGAAACAGCGGTTGCAGCAGTTCGGAAAGATCGCCGCCATGCTTGCCTGCCAATTTGAACCAATCACTGGCCAGCCCGGCGCCAAAAATGTAGCCGTCGGCCCAGGTTGCGTAATCGTACTTCTCGCCTTCCTCATCCAGCGGGTAGAGAATCGGGCTGACGCTCTCGCCCGCCAGCAGCGCGGCGGCGATGTCGTTGTTGAGGCGCATCAGGAGTTCGATGGCCTCCTCAATGAGCGGATCGCCGCCCGGCTTCTCGCCCTCACCCAGCGCCTCGGCCAGCCAGACGGCGGGCGGCGTCGGCTCCGGCCCGCTGACGATGGCGCAGAGCATGGCCTGAATTTCATCAAGCAGCATCGCTTCGTCGGCAAAAACCTCGGCTTCGAGCAGTTTCTCCAGACGATCAAGATCGTCGTCGGTCAGGGGGTTCGGGTTCATGGCGGCGTTTGCTCCGGGATAGGGTCAATTTGGGCGAGTATAGGGAGCGGCGCTGCCGCCGCCAACGTTCATCTACAACCCGCGCGCCCAGGCCGGGCGCAGGCGGGCTGTTGCGGGCGCGGCGATGGCTGAGCGCACTTCCGCCAACAGGCGTTCCTTGTCCGCCCCCAGCGTGCCTTTGAGGATGAGCCAGTTGGAGGCATGGTCGCTCCTGAAGACCGTGCGTTGCAATTCCAGCGCCGAGAGAAAATGTTCCATTTCGGCGAACAAACCGCGCTGGTCGAGCGGTTCCCATTCGGGAAAGGCGGCGCGAAAACGCGCTTCGCCCTGGGGCAAGCTGACCACCAGCGTCGCCAGATATTCCGGCTGGGTGGCATTGGCGAGCCGCGCTGAATTTTCGGCATGTTGCGGCGATAAAACCCCACCGCCGAGGCCGTTGAGAATCATCACCGAGCGGCTGATACCGGCCGCGCCCAGTTTTTCCAAGGCTACGCAGGTGCTCTCAAAGGTTTCGCCTTTATTCACCTTGTCCAGCACGGCGTCGTCGCCCGACTCGGCGCCGACATAGGCCATCGACAGGCCCGCCGCCGCCAGTTCGCTCATTTCGTCCGGCGATTTTTTACGCAGATTACGCGGCAGGCAGTAGCTGGAAATGCGCCGCACGGCGGGCAGATGGGTGCGGATGGCGGCGAGGATGGCAAGGAGGCGGCGCGTCGGCAGCGCCAGGGCGTCGCCATCGGCGAGAAACACGCGGCGGATACGCTCGCCGTAACGCTCGCCGGTGAGACGCAGGCTGTCGATGACTTCCGCCTCCTCACGGGCGCGGAATTTCTTTTGCGGCGCGGTGTACATGTCGCAAAAGGTGCAGTGATTCCACGAACAACCGTCGGTGACCGGCAGAATCAGCGATTCCGCCTCGCTCGGCGGGCGGAAAACCGGCTCGATGTAACGGATCGGCAGCATTGTTCAGCTTGAACGCTTTTGAGAAAAACCGGATTTTACGGCCAAGCCGCTAAAATCGGCTGATCCTCAGGAGCCGCCCATGAAAACCATCGACCACGCCAGACTCGACCAAATCACCGCCACCGCCCGCCAGACCGCCGCCGACCGCGCCGCCGGTTATCGGGAACGGGCGCTCAAGCTCTACCCTTGGATCTGTGGCCGCTGCGCCCGCGAATTCACCCACGCCAACCTCAGTCAACTGACCGTGCACCACCGCGACCACAACCACGACCACAATCCGCCGGACGGCAGCAACTGGGAACTGCTCTGCCTCTACTGCCACGACAACGAACACCAGAAACAGATCGAAGCCGACCGCGGCTACACCGACGCCTGCAACGAGCGGGGCGGCGGCGCTACGCACAATCCCTTTGCCGGGTTGCAAGGGCTGCTCAAGGGCGGGAAATGAGCGTCGGCCAAATGATGGCGCGGCCATAATGGGATACCTCTCGGTAGCGATAGCCGCCCTTTTATTCCTTTTGGCCTGGCCACTCTTTCATACGGTGAAACAGGCGCGGCGCGCCGAATTTATCCGCGATTATCGCTGGCCGCCCGGTCTGCTCGATAAACTGGCCAAGCGTTACCCGCAATTTACCCGCAAGGAAACAGCCTTGGTCAGTCAGGGGCTGCGTCAGTTTTTCATGGCTTATCTTCGCAGCGGTCGTCAATATGTCGCCATGCCATCGCAAGTCGCCGACGACCTCTGGCATGAATTCATCCTCTACACCCGTGAATATCGACATTTCTGCGACAAAGCCTTTGGCCGCTTTTTTCATCACACGCCCGCTGTTGTGCTGTCGCCAGCGCACAAGGCATCAAACGCCGGGCTGCGGCGCGTCTGGTGGCACTGCTGCAAGGAAGAAGGCATCCATCCGGTGAAACCCACCCGGCTGCCGCTGCTTTTTGCCCTGGACGTGAAATACAACATTCCCAACGGCTACGTTTACCACCCGGATTGCGCGCAATTACGCCAGAGCGGAGTCGCCGGCGCGCAATGCGGCGGCGACTTCGGTCGCTCATCAATCGACGGCGGCACCGACGGTTTCGGCCATTCAGGCAGTGATGCCTCAGGTAGCGATGATTCCGGCAGTGGCGGAGATGGCGGCGGCTGTGGCGGGGGATGCGGCGGCGGCGGCGGCGATTGATGCCGGGTTGCCTGACCGCTGCCGCCAAGCCTTGGCCCGGCACGGCGGCAGCGGCGCGCGGCGCTTCTCCCACTGCCTGATGAGAAGCCGGTTTGGCGCGGCCCCGGCACACCGCGATTGCCCCGCCTTGATCGGCGGCAAGGACGCTTCCGATCCCGGTCGTCTACAATTCGTTTTTTTCACCCGCCTGCCCGCCCGCGATGACCGACACCGGCACCCTCAATTTTCTCTGGTCACAGCATCTCGTCGCCGGGTTTACCGCGGCGGGCGCGCGTCATGCGGTGATCTCGCCGGGGTCGCGGTCGACGCCGCTGGCGCTGGCCTTGTTGCGGCAGTCGCGGATTCGTTGCGAGGTTGTCGTCGACGAGCGTTGTGCGGCGTTTTTCGCCCTCGGCGTCGCCCGGGCGACGCGGCAGCCGGTGTTGTTGCTGGCGACTTCGGGCAGCGCCCCGGCCAACTGGCTGCCGGGGGTGATCGAGGCCAGTCAGGCGGGCGTGCCCTTGCTGCTGCTGACGGCTGACCGTCCGCCGGAATTGCAGGGCTGCGGGGCCAATCAGACGATTGACCAGACGGCGCTGTTTGGCCCGTATCTGCGCGCCCGTCATCTTCTGGCCGCGCCATATGCCGGTTTTGCCCCGGCCCGTTTGGCGGCGCTGGCGGCGCAGGCGAGCGCCGAAGCGAGCGGCCCACTGCCCGGCCCGGTGCATCTGAACCTGCCTTTCCGCGAGCCGCTGCTGCCATCGGGCGACTGCCCGCCATTGGCGATGCCGCCGACGGTGCGGGTCACCGCCGCCGCCCGTGCGCCGGAGGCGGCGGCGGTGGGTGAGCTGGCCCGGCGTCTCGACCGCCGCCCCGGCTTCATCGTCTGCGGCGAACTGCCCGCCACGCCGGGTTTTGCCGAAAGCGTGACGGCGCTGGCGGCGGCGCTCGATTGCCCGCTGCTGGCCGAGCCGCTCTCCGGCCTGCGTTTCGGGCGGCATGACCGGAGCCGCCTCGCTGTCCGCTACGCCGACTGGCTGGCGGCGGCGCCCAGCGGCGAATGGCTGCTGCGCTTCGGCGCTTTTCCGGTGACCAGAATCCTGCAACAGTTCGTCGCCCGGCCACGTCCGCTGCATGTGCTGGTCGATCCGTGGCCGCGCTGGAACGATCCGGCGCATCAACTGAGCGATTTGCTGCACAGCGACCCGGCGGCCTTTTGCCGCGCCCTGCTGGCCGAAAAACCGCTGCCCGCCGGGGCGGCATGGCACGCCGCCTTTGCCCGGCAAGAAGCCGCCGCCCGCGCCGACGGCGGCGCGATAGCGGCCCTGCTGGCGGCGCTGCCGGACGGCATCCCGCTGTTTGTCGGCAATTCGCTGCCCATCCGCGATCTTGACCGCCATTCGGGGAGCGCCGACCAAGGGCCGGTGATCCACGCCAACCGGGGGGCAAGCGGTATTGACGGCAATCTGTCGACGGCGCTCGGCATTGCCGCGGCAGCCGGGCGCGTCGTCGCTCTGGTCGGCGACCTGACCTGCCAGCACGATATTGGCGGGCTGGCGCTGGCGGCGGGCCGCGATGCCGTTGTCGTCGTCGTCAATAACGGCGGCGGCGGTATTTTTGCCGAACTGCCGCAAGCCGCTCTGCCAGAATTCGAGCGCGGCTGGAAAACGCCGCAGACCCTTGATTTCAGCCACGCCGCCAAGGCTTTCGGCCTGGCTTTCGCCACCGCCGACGCGCCCGCCGCGCTGACCGCCGCTGTCGCCCAGGCGCTGGCGGCGGGTGGACCGCATCTGATTGAATGGCGCGAAACCAGCGCCTGAACACTGACCTGACCCGATGATACGCACCCTGCTCCGCCCCGCCGAATCCTTTGATACGCTGTCCGAACGCTACGGCCCGCGCTTCAAGTGGATCGTCCTGTTCATTCTCAGCCTGGGGACGATGGCCGGCGTGCTGTCCACCTCCAGTTTCAATGTCGCCATCCCGGCGCTGGCGCGCCATTTCGGCATCGGTCAGGGGCAGGTGCAGTGGGCGATGACGGGTTTTCTCGCGGCGATGACGATCGCCATGCTGCCCGCCTCGTGGCTCCTTGATCGCCTGGGTTTCCGCATCGTTTTTCTGTTCGCCGTCAGCATCTTGCTGCTGGCCAGCATTGGCGGTTATTACGCGCCGAGCTTTCCGCTCGTCGTCGTCGCCCGCATTCTGCAAGGGGCGGCGGCGGGCATCCTGCAACCGATGGGGACGCTGGCCCTGATGCGGCTGTTTGCCCCGGAAATCCAGGGTCGCGCGTCGGGCCTCCTGATTTTCGGCATCGCCCTGACGCCCGCCATTGCGCCATCCCTGGGCGGCGTGCTGCTCGACCGCTTTGGCTGGCAGGCGATTTTTCTGCTCGGCACGCCTTTTGCCGTCGCCGCCGGACTCATGGCGATCCGTCTCCTGCCCGCGCCCCGGCAGGTCGAGGCGAAGCCTTTCGACTGGCTCGGCCTGTTCTGGCTGACCCTGTCGACGCTGGCGCTGATCGAAAGCATCTCCAGCCTGCAACACAGCGGCCTTGCTTCGCCGTGGACGCTCGCTCATTGCCTCGTCGTCGCCAGTGGCGCGGCGCTCTACTACCGCCACGCCCGGCGGCGGGAAAATCCGATCATCCATCTGCGGCTCTTTGAGCAGCGTACCTTTTCGCTCGGCAGCATCGTCGCTTTCGCCTACGGCTTCGGTCTTTACGGCTCGACCTATCTGATCCCGGTTTTTCTCCAGAACGCCCTCGCCTTTTCCGCCAGCGCCGCCGGGCTGACCCTGCTCCCCGGCGGCATCGCGCTGGTGCTGATGCTGCCCTTGGCCGGTCATCTCGCCGACCGTTATCCGCCCCAATGGGTGACGCTCTCCGGCCTCGTCATTCTGAGCGCCTCCTTCTTCATCTTCGCCGCCCTGGGCGGAGCCATCCAATACGCCGCGATCATCGCCGCCACGGTCATTGGCCGCCTCGGCATGGGCCTCATCCTGCCCGCCCTCAATCTGGCGACGCTGCGCCACATGACGCCGCAACAACTCGGCCAGTCATCGGTCGTCGTCAGCTATGCCCGACAACTGGGCGGCGTCATGGGCGTGGCGATCATGGCCGTTTTCGTCCAATGGCGCGAAACAGCGCATGGCATGACGCCGCCCAGCATCCACACCGCCTACGCCGAGAGCTTTTTCTTCCTCGCCACAGTTTTCGTGCTGGCCGCCGTGGCCGCCGCCTTCATGCGGCAGAAGGCGGAAACGATCTAGCCCTTCATCTGCCGCCGTTATTTCCTTTGCGGCGCAATGCGCGTCGAACTTTGGAATCTGGCAAGGCTGTTGGCAACAAATAGATTTGTCCGGTTTTGTAGCACATGAATTGTCCGCTTTGACCGATGTGGGGAAATAGGTGCAGGGCGTAGCCCGGAAGCCATTTCCCCACATCGGGCGG
>JAITMS010000095.1 GCA_031277255.1 Azonexus sp. | reverse complement strand
CTCCAAGGCCCCAAGTATTCGATCTCGCAAATCCTGTGGGTAGGCTCTCATACGATTCCCCCAACATCGCCCACTCAATAGGTTACCAGCGTTTCCAGGTAAATCAAAAATGCTCTAATTGGCGCTCAATCGCATCGGGCCTGAATCCTTGTTCATTGGCCCATGTCGAAAAAGTCGTCCGCCAGCAATGCGGCGTGGCACGCTCGCCAAGGTTCATGTCACGCATGGCGTAACTGAGCCGGGTTGGTGTCGTGAATCCCTTGCCGCTGCGATGGGGAAAGAGATACTGGGCTGCCCCCGTGATGGGCCGCAGACCCTCCAACAACTTCAACGCCTGTATGGACAGCGGTGACACATGATCGCGCCGCGCTTTCATCTTGGCGGCAGGCCGCCGCCAGAGCTTCGCTTCGATGTCGAATTCACTCCACTCTGCATCGGCAGCCTCGCCGGGGCGACAGGCCGTCAGAGAGATCAAGCGCAGACAGATGGCCGTCTCGGGATAACCGCGATAAGCAAGGAGTGCTCGGCAGAAAGCGCGGATCTGATCTGCCGTCAGTACCGCTTTGCTCTGGCTGACCGGAATTCTCAGCAAACCTCGCAAGCCGGGGATAGGGTTGGAATCAACCAGCCCACGGATCACCGCGTACTGAAAGATGGCCGACAGATCACCTTTGACATGGATGCCTGCCCAAGCCCCGTGCGCTTCGCAGGCTTCGAGGACTGGACGGATTTCCTTGGCGCCGATTTCGGTAATGGGAAGCTCATCGAACTTCGGCGCAAGGTACTTGCGGATGCGCGATTCCTTTGCGCGGAACGACCCCAGGCTGTAGTCCGGCCGCACCTTGGCGAGATAGGCGGCGGACACTTTGGGAAGGACAACTCTTGGGCCAGCGCCTCGGCATGTTTGCGTGCCGCCGCCGTTTCGATGTTCTTCTGCCGCTCGTCTTTCCGGTGCTGAGCCGGGTTGATGCCTTGCTTGACCAGATCGCGGGCGGTATCTCTGGCTGTCCGGGCTTCGGCAAGGCTGATCTCGGGATAGGAGCCGATGGCAAACAGGTTTTCCTTCCCGCTGAGCCGGTACTTCCAGCGCCATAGCTTGCTGCCG
Source organism: Azonexus sp. (assembly GCA_031277255.1). Classification (GTDB taxonomy): domain Bacteria; phylum Pseudomonadota; class Gammaproteobacteria; order Burkholderiales; family Rhodocyclaceae; genus Azonexus. The sequence continues at coordinate 6,977 of JAITMS010000095.1, read as the reverse complement.
GAGGGCTGGAGCATCAAGAAAAGACCGCCGCCGTCGCTGAGCTTGTACGGCTTGGCGTCGGGCTTGGCCGTCCTGATCTTGGCGTCGCTGAGAAGGTCTTTGGGCATTGGGGGTCTCTTACCAGAGAGCAGGGATACCCCCACTCGTTGCACTCAATACCCCGCAATGTACCCCAAATTTTTCTGGAGTTCCAAGTGCTTCACTGAACTTCCGTAACCAACAACACTACCTTTCGATCATTAAAAATTCATTGAAAATCAACAAATTAAGCAGAAATCTTGGTTCAAGGAGGTTCACCGAGGTTCATCAAAGAAGATCAGGAACTAATCAGACATTGAACAGGAAGTTCAGCACATCCCCATCCTTGACCACATAGTCCTTGCCTTCCGCCCGCATCTTGCCCGCCTCTTTGGCGCCGTGCTCGCCTTTGCTGGCGATGAAGTCGTCGTAGGCGATGGTCTGGGCGCGGATGAAGCCGCGTTCAAAGTCGGTGTGGATGACGCCCGCCGCCTGCGGGGTGGTGTCGCCCTTGTGGATGGTCCAGGCGCGGACTTCCTTGACGCCAGCGGTGAAATAGGTTTGCAGACCGAGCAGCTTGTAGCCCGCGCGAATCAGGCGGTCGAGACCGGCTTCGGAGAAACCCATGGATTCGAGAAATTCGAGCTTGTCGGCGTCATCGAGATCGGCGATTTCCGATTCGATGGCGGCGCAGAGGGCGACAACCTCCGCGCCTTCGGCGGCGGCGTGGGCTTCGACTGCGGCGAGGAAGGGGTTATCCGCGCCAAAGCCATCCTCGGCGACATTGGCAGCATACAGAACAGGCTTGGCGGTAATCAGGCAGAAGGGTTTGAGGCTGGCCCATTCTTCTTTGGCGAGATCGAGGGCGCGCACGGCTTTGCCCTGGTCGAGCTGGGTGAAGCATTTTTCGAGTACGGCGACGAGGATTCTGGCTTCCTTGTCACCAGCGTTGGCTGGGCGGCGGTAGCGGTTGAGCGCCTTGTCGATGGTGGCGAGGTCGGCCAGCGCCAGTTCGGTGTCGATGATGTCGATGTCGCGCAGCGGGTCGACGCTGCCGGAGACGTGCACCACGTTGTCGTCGGCAAAACAGCGGACGACGTGAACGATGGCGTCGGTTTCGCGGATGTTGGCGAGGAACTGGTTGCCCAGCCCTTCGCCTTTCGATGCGCCAGCGACCAGTCCGGCGATGTCGACGAATTCGACGATGGCCGGTTGCACCTTCTGCGGCTTGACGATTTCGGAGAGCGCCTTGAGGCGCGGATCGGGCACTTCGACGATGCCGACATTCGGCTCGATGGTGCAGAAGGGGTAATTGGCCGCTTCAATCCCGGCTTTGGTCAGGGCGTTGAAAAGGGTGGATTTGCCGACGTTGGGCAGGCCGACGATGCCGCATTTGAGTGACATGATTTTTTTCCTTAAACGGCTTTGTGCAATTGTCGTTGAGCGCCCGCGTCGTCACCGGCGGCGATTTGGGGCCAGGCGAGGAGGCAGCGATCAAGCGCCTGTTCAATCGCGGGCAATTCTTCTTTCCGTGGCGAATGCAACACAAAATCAATGACTTGCTGGGCCGGATTGAGCGTGCGCGGGTGGCCGATGCCAAGGCGTAGACGCCAGAAATCCGCTGTGCCGAGGCTCCCTTGGATGTCCTTCAAGCCATTATGACCGCCGTTGCCGCCGCCTTGTTTGAGACGAATCGCGCCGGGGGCGAGGTCGAGGTCGTCATGGACGACGAGCATGTCGTCGGGCAGGATTTTGTAGAAATGGGCCAGCGCCGCGACCGCCTGGCCGGAGCGGTTCATAAAGGTGGTTGGTTGCAGCAGCCACAGTTCACCGGCCCGCGCTGTCCGGCCAAAGAATTTGGCCTGCGGGGCGAGGCTGGCTTTGAGCTGCCGGGCAAGACGCTCGACAAACCAGAAGCCGACGTTGTGCCGGGTGTTTTCGTATTCCGGGCCGGGGTTGCCCAGACCGACGACGAGGCGGGGTGGATTCATCAGCCGGATTCCATTTTCAGATCAGGCGAGTACGCGAAGACGAAGCGCCGACAGTGCTGTGGCACGGCAAGCGAAGCCGACAAAGTAATCGTTTGGTCTGGATGTGGAATGATAGAGACAGGGCCGCTGTCGGCAATTTGCCGACAGCGGCCCGTGGCGCATGGCAGTCAGGGTTATTGCGGAGCCGCAGGCGCTGCCGTGGCTTCGCCTTCGCCTTCGGCAGTCTCATCGCCGCTGCCGCCCTTGCCGACGATGCCGACAACCACCGTATCGGCCCCGGCGGCGTGCGCCAGCTTGACGCCCTTGGGCAGCTTGAGGTCGCCGAGATGCAGGCTGTCGCCGATATTCATGTTGGCGAGGTCGACTTCGATGAACTCCGGCAGATCCTTGGCCAGACACTGGATGTCGACTTCGGTCATGACGTGGTTGACCAAACCGCCGCCCAGCTTGATGCCCGGTGCGCTGTCTTCATTGATGAAATGCAGCGGCAGCTTGATGTGGAGTTCGTGGGCGGCGTCGACGCGCTGGAAATCGACGTGCAGCACGAGCGGCTTGTAGGCGTGCGTCTGAAAATCGCGGAGCAGGACTTGTTCCTTCTTGCCGTCGACGACCAGAGTGATGATGGAAGAATGGAAAGCCTCTTTTTTCAGCTTCAACAAGAGGTCGTTGTGGGCCGTTTCGATGGCGACCGGGGCGGCAGCGCCGCCGTAGACGATGCCCGGCACAGCGCCCGCGCGGCGCAGGCGGCGGCTCGCACTCGTGCCCTGCGTTTTGCGTGAATTGGCGATAACTTCAAAAGACATGGTGATACTCCAAAGTGTTTCCCGATCCGCGACCAGACCGGGAGGGTTGAAAAAACTCAATCAATGAACAGCGAGGAGACGGAATCGTCGTTGCTGATGCGGCGAATCGTCTCGGCCATGATTTCGGCCACCGACAATTGGCGGATGCGCGGCGAAGCGGTGGCGTCGGCGCGCAGCGGAATGGTGTCGGTAACGACCAGAGCGTCGAGATCGGAAGCATTGACGCGCTCGACCGCCGGGCCGGAGAGCACCGGGTGCGTGCAATAGGCGACGACCTGTCTGGCCCCGTGATCCTTGAGGGCGGTGGCGGCCTTGCACAGGGTACCGGCGGTATCGACCATGTCATCCATGATGATGCAGCTGCGACCATCGACCTCGCCGATGATGTTCATCACCTCCGTGACATTGGCCTTGGGGCGGCGCTTGTCGATGATCGCCAGATCGCATTCGAGGCGCTTGGCCAGCGAGCGGGCGCGGACGACGCCGCCGTGGTCGGGCGAAACGACCATCGGATTTTCGTAATGCTGCTTGGTGATATCGTCGAGCAAAATGGGCAGAGCGTAGATGTTATCGACCGGAATATCGAAAAAGCCCTGAATCTGCTCGGCGTGCAAATCCATGGTCAGCACGCGGTCAACACCGGAAGCCGCGAGCATGTTGGCAACCAGCTTGGCGGCAATCGGCACGCGCGAAGAACGCGAGCGGCGATCCTGACGGGCGTAGCCAAAATAGGGGATGGCGGCGGTGATGCGGCCAGCCGAGGCGCGCTTCAAGGCATCGACCATGACCAGCAATTCCATGATGTTGTCGTTGCAGGGCGCCGAGGTCGATTGCAACACGAAAATATCGCGGCCCCGGACGTGTTCCTGTAATTCGACGCTGATCTCGCCATCGGAAAACCGGCCCACATTGGCGCGGCCCAGATCGACATTGAGCCTTTCCGCAACCGCGGCAGCCAGTTGCGGGTTGGCGTTGCCGGTAAACACCATCAGGCTGTTGTAAGCCATGTCCACATCCTCCGGGCGCTCGACGCCAAAAGCGCAAACGCCCGCCACAATGAAAATCGGGCAGGCTGACGGCCTGCCCGAAGGAAAGCTGGCTGGGGAAGAAGGATTCGAACCTTCGAATGCCGGAATCAAAATCCGGTGCCTTGACCAACTTGGCGACTCCCCAGCGGACTCGTCCACACGGCTCACCGTGCCGAACGAGGCGCGGATTCTACATGAAGAGGGCGGCGGGCGTCCAGTGGGTTGACGCGGATATGCGCCAAGGGATGTACCGCTAGACCAGCGGCGGCGATGAAAACCCGTTTTTCGATTTCATCTTGATATCCATTCAGTTGTTCAACCCGCTCACTGACCCTACGGCTCAACGTAATCATCATCAATGCTGTCGCCGAAGGCACAAACTGTCGCCACTAGAGACGGCTTGTCGGCTTGACCTACAAACAGTCCTCCCTTGGCTTTTTTCACGTAGGGCTTGATCGCCTTTTCCGCCATTTCCCATGTCGCCGCGACGTGTGCTGCCACCAAAGAAGCTCGCATTCCATCCTCATCGGGAACGGACTGGTTAGTAATATCAACTAATATTGACTGAACGGGCAGGCCGAAGACGGTAAAGTCTTTGGGCGGGATCAGGGTGAGTTTCTTCTTCTCCATCAGCAGGGGTCGCAATGTCGGGTCTTTGGGATTGATTTCCTTACGGCATTCCAGCGCCGCCAGCAAGGCGAGCCGCGCCGCTTTCCACTGTTCCGGGGTGCCAGTGACGGTGGTGTTATCCAACAGGGTGGCTGGCATTTGCGCTATTGCCGATGTGGTAAGCAGCAAGGTTGTTGCCAACAGGGCGAACATCCGTTTAATTGCTATTTCCTCCTTGTTTCGTTATTACTATAAAAAATTGGAATCTCTGCTTCGTCAAAAGCGAACCGCAGGGTAGCAATCCAGGCAACCATCTGGATTGCCACGGCATTACGCGCCTCGCAATGACGGTGGCTTTAATACATTTAACTCTGATACGCGGCTCTGACAAGCTGTTCGAGGTGGCTTTGTAGTCGACTGTCAACTTCTTTTTGTTTTTTTATAAATGTCTTCTGCATCAAAACTATTGTGACGGCTGGCCCAGCTATAAACCCAATACCCCCACCCCAACCTTCTATTATGGCATTAAACAGATTTCCTAGTAATGGTATCAATAAAATTGCTAGCCAAAAGGCCATAAAGTAAATCAATACCGAAACCTGTTTGATATTGAATAAATGATTTAGCGCCGCGCCATTTATTAAAATATGGTGCAGGTTGGCAGTGTGGTTAATAAGAATGGGTGAGATTTGTTTCCCTTTGAATAACGCAAGAACAATCGTTATTTTATGGCCAATGCGCAGAGGGACATCTCTATTTCCGGGAAGCGAAATATTTTTCTCGCTGCCATCTTCTGTTTTAATCCAGACATTGTGGTGCAATGTTGTAGAGGAGCTAATACTAACCGGGTTTATTTTACCCGTAACACTGCCTCCCCATCCGGATATTTCTCCACCGCCGCCACCGCCATGAACATGTGTTTCTGAACGCTTTTCGCTATCTATCACTTCCCCTGTGATGCGAAAAAAGTCGATTTGTTTTCCATGGTAATTAAAGCCTTGCATTGGACTTCCCAGAACATTTTGCATCTGAACCTCCCAATTCGTAGCCCAAGGTAAGTGGCTCGCCGTAGCCGAGTCCGCTTGAGCATTGTCTTTTGCAGGCAACATCCACCGCGTGCTTTCAAGCGCGTCTGCCGCCTGCCCCCTTGACAATTTCTGACAGGGCATCCCGTAACCATTTGGACATGACCTTGGCCATCAATTGAAAATTGATGACACTATAAATCAATAATTGATTGATGCAAGCGCCATCTCCCCTAATCTTGTCGACATGAACAGCGAACAGGCGGAGTTTGGTCGAAGATTGCGGGCAGCGTTAAAGGCCGCAGGCTTAGGTGAAAGCGCGGTACAGCTTGCAAATCTTGTCTCTGGTCATGGTGGAGACGCCATCAGTCCGCAAGCGGCCCACAACTGGATTCGAGGCAAAACCTTGCCTCGTCCTGGCAATCTGAAGGCTCTGGCGCGGGCGCTGGGCACCCGTCCTCATATGCTTTATGACGAACTGGCCGATACAGAGCAGGAAATAGCGACGCCATCCTGCGACCATCGGCAGCTTACCAGCCGCGATCAGCGTACCGTGGATGCGTTCTTGGTGCTGCCGCTGAAACAGCGCGAAGCCATTCGCGTGCTGATTGAATCTCTGGCGGGGAACTGAGTTGTCATCATCTGCTGGAGAATACTTGTTCTGTCGATAGGCGCGCCGTAGCGGATCGTCTATAACCGCTCACAGACCACGATGCTGAAATCAGCATCAGCCGTGATAATCCTCTTCCTGTTGGTGTCTGACGGCAAGCACGATGACCTTGCCGGGTTGAGCGATTTCGTAAAGAGCGACATAGCCGCTGGCGCCAAATGGAATCACCAGTTCGCGTCGCAGGCCCCCGCCGCTTCCGGCTTTACGATAGATGAAGGCGTCTTGGCAAGATGCGTGTCAACCGCCGTCGCAATGGCGGCCAGCGCGCGTTCGGCCACATTCAGGTCTTCGACGGTTTGTGTCTTGTCGAGCAGAAAGGCGTAAAGACGGTGCAAATCTTCCCGGGCTTGTGGCGAAAATTCGACCGTATAGATCATTTCGCCGTAGCGGCGCGAGACGGCAACTGTTGGCGTTTGGCCTCCAGCACGTCACGCAGTTCGCCCACGACTCGATCAGCAGGGCAGGATGCGCCGGCACGCTGATATTCTTGCCAGGCAAGCTCGCCGCGCGCATGAAATGCCATTTGAGTGCGCCGGTATTCAACCGCGCCGCGTACCGCGGCCTCAATGAATGCGGACAAATTTTCGCCCTCGTGCAGGACGGATTCGACTGCGTTACGAAAGCCGGGTTCGACGCGAAGCTGAGGCAGGATGGCGGTTTTCATGCGGAAAATGGTGCTTCATTTGCGTTGCAAAATCAAGCGTTCTTGCTGCCTGTGTAGGGAACAAGTAATCTGTCCGGACTTGTAGCAAATGATCTGTCCGGTTTCATTGGGTATCTGAGGAGGTACCGGGATGAGACGGACGGTGTTGTTACAGGAGGTACGGAAGATG
>JAITMS010000093.1 GCA_031277255.1 Azonexus sp. | reverse complement strand
CATCTTCCGTACCTCCTGTAACAACACCGTCCGTCTCATCCCGGTACCTCCTCAGATACCCAATGAAACCGGACAGATCATTTGCTACAAGTCCGGACAGATTACTTGTTCCCTACATTGGAATCTGGCAAGGCTTGTCTTTGTCCCAAATTGGGATTAGCATTCATCCATGCGAATCATTGCCGTCAGTACACTGCGCGACTACTGGCTAAAGCACCCCGGCGCCGAGCGGCCTTTGCGGGCATGGGCTGCCGAAGTTGGCGCGAGCGCGTGGCAAACGCCCGCCGACATCAAGGCACAATTCCGCAGCGCCAGTATCTTGCCGGGGCGTCGCGTGGTCTTCAACATCAAGGGCAATGACCATCGCCTGGTCGTTGCAGTGGCCTATACCATTCACGCCGTGTACATCAAATTTATCGGCACCCATGAAGAATACGATGCCATCAACGCCAAAACGGTCATTCTCCCCAAGGAGCCAAAGCCATGAAGCTGGAAATTCATCCCCTCCGCACCGAGGCCGATTACCGCGCTGCGCTGAAAATCGCCGAAACTTTCTTCGACGCCGCCGAAGAACCTGATCCCGCCAGCGAAGCAGGGGCTTATTTCGAGGCGCTGGTGACGCTGATTGAGGCGTATGAACACAAACACTACCCTGTCTTCCCGCCCAACCCGATTGACGCCATTAAATTCCGCATGGAACAGGCAGGTCTGAGCGCATCCGATCTGACGCCCTATATCGGTGGTCGCAACCGCGTCTATGAGATACTCAACGGAAAACGCACACTGACACTCAACATGATCCGCCGCCTTGTCACGCTCGGCATTCCCGCGGCGTCGCTGATCGGAAGCGATGAGCGCGTGATGGCCTGACAGGCTTCTCCGCGCCGCAACGTCGGCGGCAATCAGCGTTTCAGCATCATCGTCAACAGTGTCTTATTTTCAAAATGTCAAAAACCGATAAGGACAGCGACCTCGCCAGCCATACGCCGATGATGCGGCAGTATCTGGCGCTCAAGGCGCGGCATCCGCAGACGCTCCTTTTTTACCGGATGGGGGATTTTTACGAGTTGTTCTTTGATGACGCCGAAAAAGCGGCGCGGCTGCTCGACATCACCCTGACCACGCGCGGCCAGTCGGCGGGCGCGCCGATCAAGATGGCCGGGGTGCCGTTTCACGCGCTGGAGTCTTACCTCGCCCGGCTCGTCAAAATGGGCGAATCGGCGGTCATCTGCGAGCAGATCGGCGACCCGGCGGCGAGCAAGGGGCCGGTCGAGCGGGCGGTGTCGCGCATCGTGACGCCGGGCACGCTGACCGACGCTTCGCTGGTCGATGACAAAACCGACATCTGGCTGCTGGCCGTCACAACCTTGCGGCAGACGGCGGGTCTTGCCCGGCTCAATCTCACCAGCGGCGAATTCATTTTGCTGGAGACGCCGGTCGGACAACTGGCGGCGACGCTGGAGCGCATCCGGCCAGCGGAAATCCTGCATCCCGAAAGCTGGACGCTGGATCTTGTCTTGACCACCGCGCAAACGCGCCAGCCGGATTGGCATTTCGACATCGACGCGGCCAGCCGCTTGCTGTGCGAGCAATTTGCCGTCGCCTCGCTCGCCGGTTTCGGCGCTGACGATCTCAAACCGGCCATCGGCGCCGCCGGGGCGCTGTTGCAGTACGCGCAGGCAACGCAGTCGGGCAAGCTGCCGCATTTGCGCGGGCTGACGGTGGAAACGGAAGGCCGCTATCTCGGCCTCGATCTCGCCACCCGACGCAATCTGGAATTGACCGAAACCCTGCGCGGCCAGCCGACGCCGACGCTCTTTTCCCTTCTCGACAACAGCGTCACCAGCATGGGTTCGCGCCTCTTGCGCCACACCTTGCACCACCCTTTACGCGACCGCGCCATTCCCGCCGCCCGCCACGGCGCGGTCGAGGCGCTGCTGGCCGATTACGGCTATCTGGCCAAGGCCGCGCGGCAGGCGCTCGCTGGCATTGCCGACATTGAACGCATCAGCGCCCGCATCGCGCTCAGAAACGCCCGCCCGCGCGACTTGGCCAGCCTGCGCCTGGCCCTCCAGCGCCTGCCGGAAATGCGCGGGCCGCTGGCCGACAACGCCGCCGCCCTGCTCACTGAAATCCATGACGCGCTGATCGCGCCCGCCGCGACGCTTGACCTTCTGGTTCGCGCCATCGCCCTTGAGCCTGCCGCCCAGGTGCGCGACGGCGGCGTCATCGCCCCCGGTTTTGATGCCGCGCTCGACGAATTGCGCGCGCTCAACGACAACTGCGGCGCTTTTCTCGTCGACATGGAAGCCCGCGAGCGCGCGCGCACCGGCATTGCCAGCCTCAAAGTGGAATTCAACAAGGTGCATGGCTTCTATATCGAAGTCACGCACGCCCACGCCGATAAAATCCCCGACGACTACCGCCGCCGCCAGACGCTGAAAAACGCCGAACGCTACATCACGCCGGAACTCAAGGCCTTTGAAGACAAGGCCCTGTCGGCGCAGGAGCGGGCGCTGGCGGCGGAAAAACAACTCTACGAGCAGATTCTCGACGCTCTGCTGCCCGCCGTCCCGGATTTGCAGAAAATCGCCCGCGCCGTCGCCCAGCTTGACCTCCTCTCCGGATTTGCCGAATCGGCCCTGAAACACGACTGGCGCCGTCCGCTTTTTGTCGACGAGACACAATGCGCCATCGTCGCCGGTCGCCACCCGGTCGTCGAAAACGAACTGGCCGGGCAAGCCGAAACCTTCATCGCCAACGACTGCCAGCTTGCCGCCGAGCGGCGGCTACTGCTCATCACCGGCCCCAACATGGGCGGCAAATCGACCTACATGCGGCAAGTGGCGCTGATTGCGCTGCTCGCCCACATCGGCAGCTTCGTCCCGGCGGAACACTGCGCGCTGGGGCCGCTCGACCGCATTTTCACGCGCATCGGCGCTTCCGACGACCTGGCTTCGGGCCGCTCGACCTTCATGGTCGAAATGACCGAAGCCGCCGCCATCCTGCATCACGCGACCGGGCAAAGCCTCGTCCTGATGGACGAAATCGGGCGCGGCACCTCGACTTTCGACGGCATGGCGCTGGCCTTCGCCATCCTCCGCCACCTCATCGAAAAAAACCGCAGCCTGACCCTGTTCGCCACCCATTATTTCGAACTGACCCGGCTGGCGCACGAATACCCCGAACTCGCCAACGTCCATCTCGGCGCGGTCGAACACAACGACCGCATCATCTTCATGCACGCCGTCGAAGAAGGCCCGGCCAACCAGAGCTACGGCATCCAGGTCGCCGCCCTGGCCGGCATTCCGCCGAGCGTGGTACGCGCCGCCCGCAAACAGTTGCGCGAATTTGAACAACGCGCCGCCGACCCACACCAACCCGACCTCTTTGCCCAACCGCTCTTGAGCCAAACCCTCCCACCCGAACCGGAAGCGGCGGAACCCCACCCGGCCCTTGAACAACTCACCGCCCTCGACCCCGACAGCCTGACGCCCCGCCAGGCCCTCGACGCCCTCTACGCGCTGAGAAACCTGCTGCGCTGAAATCACCCGCGCCGCACCCGCGCCGCCCGACGCCAGCAGGCCGGCAAGCGGAGCCTGTCCAGATCATCATCCCGCCCGGCAAAAATCTCCCGCGCCCGCTGCAAGCGCGCCATTTCCGCCCGCGAAACCCCGGCAATCCGTTCCAACCATGCCTGAATCAGTTTCATGTCGCCTCCCCTCGTCAAAGCCGTTGTTCAAAAAGCAGCACACCGCCGCATGAGGGGTAAGTTAGCAGAATACTGATTATTTGTACAGTAATTCTTGGCCGCCATTGACTAGGCATGAATTGCGATTGGCTTCGACGCTTCTCATGACGCTTCCCGCGGTGAACTTCCACGCTGGCGAGATATTCAGGCCGGCGCTTCGGAGTCCCTTGGCCGTCCAGTTGTTACAGGTATTGAGCATGTCGTATCGACCTTCGCCATGATAGAACTGGCTATCACCGTAAATTCCCTGGCCAAGTCTGATGATGTGTCCCTCAGCATCCCGCGTAAAGCTGTTGCCAATGAATGTGCTCAGTGAAACAGTCTCTGATGTCGTCAGGCAGGTCTCAACAACTTTGCTCCCGGTAAAGTACTCGCGCGGATTTGATGGTACCGCGACCACGTGCAGGATCGCTCCTGTTGACCAGAACATGGCCTGCAAAGCCAAACCCGTCGTGATCTCCGTAGCTTGATAGAAACCCTTGTCACCCCATCCAATCTCGTAATACGCAGCTTCTTTGAAACGCTGCTTCAGTTCGGGGATTTTTGCATTCATGTGTTCTGATGGAATGACAAGACCTGTATGCCAACCGTGGCTCACAACGTAAACCGTCGTCGAACGGGTCGCCTCTCCGCTGACCGCCGGTTCAACGACATACGGCTTGCCGGAACAGGCGGCGACAAACATGGAAGCCAGCCAAATCCACCGACCGATCATCAAATGCCTCAACGGTGCCGAACGGGCCGCAGACACCTTCGGCCCCACTCCGCTTTCAGCTCAATGACAGGTTTCCTCATCATCCTCCGGCCCGTGCACGTGGCCGTGTTCGATTTCTTCGGCGCTGGCTGGGCGGATGGTGCGGACGGTGCAGGTGAAGATGAGCGCCATGCCAGCGAGCGGGTGGTTGCCGTCGAGGACGACTTTGCCGTCGGCGATGTCGGTGACGCGATAGATGACCAGATCGTCTTCGTCGCCACCTTCGGGGCCACCTTCGAACTGCATCCCGACCTGCAATTCCCTGGGGAAATCGGCGCGCGGTTCGACCTGCACCATGTCGGCGTCGTAGTCGCCGAAGGCTTCATCCGGTTGCAGCTTGACCTCGACGGATTCACCGATTTTCTTGCCGTGCAGGGCTTCTTCGATTTTGGCGAAGATGTCGTCGTAGCCGCCGTGCAGATAGACGATGGGTTCACGCCCTTCGTCGACGATGTCGCCATCGGGATCGGTGACGTGGTAGTCGAGGGTGATGACGGTATCTTTGGCAACCCGCATGTTCATGGTTTCAGTTCCTCGACGAGGCGTAGCACGTCGAGTGCGTGGCCTTTGTAATTGACGTTGTAGAGCGCGTGGGCAATGGTTCCGGCACGGTCGATGATGAAGGTGGAGCGAACGACGCCAAGTTTTTTCTGGCCGCCCACTTCTCTTTCCTGCCAGACGCCGTACTGTTGGCAGACCGCGCCATCGGCGTCCGACAGGAGGGGAATGCCGATGCCTTCGCGGTCGCAGAATTCAGCGTGGGCCAGGCAATCGTCGCGGCTGATGCCGAAGATGACGCAATCCTGTTGGCCGAAATCCTCTTCGTGATCCGAGAAATCGGTCGCTTCCGTGGTACAGCACGGCGTTCCGTCCTTGGCGTAGAAGAACAGCACGATCTTCTTTTTGCCGAGATACGCCGCCAGATCGACCATCTCCATGTCGGCATCCGGCAAGGCAAATCTCGGTGCGGGTTCGCCAGCCTTGAGCAGCATGGGATTCTCCTGAAAGCGCGGTCATTGGAACCGCCAAGGCCGATTCTAGCCGAGGCGTCCGCTGCGGTCGACGGTTTGGCGCTTACTTGCCGGGCGCTCTTTCGGGAATCTGGACGAATTTTTCGTCCTGGCGGATCATGCCCAAATCAAAGCGCGCCCGTTCTTCGATGGCGTCGTAGCCCTGCTTCAAGTCGCGGACTTCGGCGTCGAGGCCGATGTTCCTGATTTCCAGCTTTTTCGTCACGTCCTTCTGCGCCTGCAACTGACGGTCGTTCTCCCAGACCCGTAGCCAGCCTCCCTTGCCCAGCCACAGCGGGTATTGGAGGAGGACAATGAGGGCGATCAAACCGCCCGTCAGCCAGCGCATGATGTCTTTAGCGGATGTTGTAGAAAGTTTCGCGGCCCGGATAGGAAGCGGTGTCGCCCAGGTCTTCCTCGATCCGCAGCAACTGGTTGTATTTGGCGATGCGGTCGGAGCGTGACAGCGAGCCGGTTTTGATCTGCCCAGCGTTGAGGCCGACAGCGATGTCGGCGATGGTGCTGTCCTCGGTTTCGCCCGAACGGTGCGAAATCACCGCCGTATAACCGGCGCGCTTGGCCATTTCGATGGCGGCGAAGGTTTCCGACAGGGTGCCGATCTGGTTGATCTTGACCAGGATCGAGTTGGCGACGCCGCGCTGGATGCCTTCCTTGAGGATCTTGGTATTGGTCACAAAGAGATCGTCACCGACGATCTGCACGCTCTTGCCGAGGCGGTCGGTCAGGAGCTTCCAGCCATCCCAGTCGCCTTCGGCCATGCCGTCCTCGATTGAAACGATGGGGAACTGGTCGGCCAGATTGGCGAGATAATCGACAAATTGCGCCGAGGTCAGTTGCAGGTTCTCGCCCGCCAGATGGTATTTGCCCTCCTTGTAAAACTCCGAAGCAGCGCAGTCGAGCGCCAGCAGCACATCCTGGCCAGGCACATAGCCCGCCGCCTCAATCGCCTGGACGATGATCCGCAAGGCGTCGGCATGGCTGCCGAGATTCGGCGCGAAACCGCCTTCGTCGCCGACAGCGGTGGAATGACCGGCCTTGTCGAGCAGTTTTTTCAGGGCATGGAAAATTTCCGCGCCGCAACGGAGCGCCTCGCGGAAAGTGTTGGCCCCGACCGGCATCACCATGAATTCCTGAATATCAAGGCTGTTGTTGGCATGCGCGCCGCCATTGACGATATTCATCATCGGCACCGGCATCTGCATCGGACTCATGCCGCCGAAATAACGGTAGAGCGGCAGGCCGGATTCCTCGGCAGCGGCCTTGGCCACCGCCATCGACACGGCGAGGATGGCATTGGCGCCGAGACGTGATTTGTTTTCCGTGCCATCGAGTTCGATCATCGTCTGGTCGATGAAAGCCTGCTCCTGAGCGTCCAACCCGATGATGGCCTCGCAGATTTCGGTATTGATATTCTCCACCGCCTGCATCACGCCCTTGCCGAGATAGCGGTTCTTGTCGCCATCGCGCAACTCGATTGCCTCGCGCGAACCGGTCGACGCGCCCGACGGCACGGCAGCGCGGCCCATGACGCCGGACTCCAGCAAGACATCGGCCTCGACAGTGGGATTGCCGCGGGAATCGAGAATTTCACGGGCGACGACATCAACGATTGAACTCATGGTTTTTCCTTGTAAACAGTAAGTTGAAGTTATAAGTTAAAGTGAATTATTCGTGTTCCTTGACTTAATCCAATGGCGCCTGGGTCTGGCAATCACGCGAAGTCACTGTCATGTTAAAACCGAGTCGGCTCAGAAATACCCAAGTCGTGGCAAATTTTGCGAACGAGATGATTGTTGATTTCAGTGTGCCGTGGAACGGCGCTGCGTCTGCCAGACTCAGCGTGGCCCCACCACGAGTGGCTGCCGCCTTCGCGGAGCAGCATGCAGCCATGAGCCTGAAGGTGCGCAACAAAATCGCGCCGTTTCATACGGTGATGGGTAACTCTTCGTAGTCTTTGCCTGCGGCGTCACGAGCCTCGGCGCGATTGAATTCGAGAGCCTCGGCAAGCGTTACGCGCAAGGACGCCAAGAGGGCTTCGCGTGTCGTTTCCTGGCAATTTACGCCTGGCACTTCTTCAATCCAGCCGATCCAGGCATCCTCATCTTGCTTGACCACCGCCGTATATGCTTCCAACATTTACAGACCCTCCATTTCCGCCGCAACACCCAAACCGCTGACAGTGATTCTAGCGCGAAACGCAGCAGCTATCCGGCAGCCGCGTAAACTCACCGCAATTCCTCCAACCCCGCCGCCTTGGTCGCCACGTCAAGCGCCTGCAGCGTCGTCAACAAACGCGCCATACGATCCAGCGGCCAACTGTTCGGCCCATCCGACCAGGCTTTTTCCGGGCAGGGATGGGTTTCCATGAACAGGCCGGATATGCCGACCGCCACCGCCGCCCGCGCCAGTACCGGGACGAATTCGCGCTGGCCGCCGGAGCTTGCGCCTTGCCCGCCCGGCAGTTGTACCGAGTGGGTGGCGTCAAACACCACCGGGCAACCGGTTTCGCGCATGATGGCTAGCGAGCGCATGTCGGAAACCAGATTGTTGTAGCCGAAGGACGCGCCGCGCTCGCAGACCAGGAGGTTATCGGCGCCGCCATTGACTTCACGGGCCTTGGCGACGACGTTTTTCATGTCGCCGGGGGCGAGGAACTGGCCTTTTTTGATATTCACCGGCTTGCCAGAAGCAGCGGCGGCGTGAATGAAATCGGTCTGGCGGCAGAGAAAGGCGGGGGTCTGCAAGACATCGACCGCCGCCGCGACCGGGGCGATCTGGTCGATTTCGTGCACGTCGGTCAGCACCGGCACGCCAAGCCGGCGGCGCACTTCCGAGAGAATGCGCAAGCCCTCGTCAATGCCTAGCCCGCGCATTGATGTGCCGGAACTGCGGTTGGCCTTGTCGTAAGACGCCTTGAAAATGTAGGGGATGCCGAGGCGGGCGCAGATTTCCTTGAGATGACCGGCAATATCGAGGCAGAGTTGTTCTGATTCCGCCGTACACGGCCCGGCGATGAGGAACAGGGGCTGCGTTAGCCCAACGTCAAAACCGCACAGCTTCACGCCGCCTGCCTTTGCTGCTGATGCGCCAGCGCCGCTTGCACGTAGGAGGCAAACAGCCGGTGCCCCTGCCGGGGATTGGAGGTGAACTCCGGGTGGAACTGGCAGGCGAGGAACCACGGATGGACGGCGAGCGGCAGTTCGATGACCTCGCACAAATCGGTGCCGGGGGCGCGGCCTGAAACGACCAGCCCTTTTTCTTCGAGCCGGGCAAGCAGGGTGTTGTTCACTTCGTAACGGTGGCGGTGGCGCTCGGTGATTTCCGCCGCGCCGTAAATGGAACGGGCGAGCGAACCTTCGGCCAGATGGCAGACTTGCGCGCCGAGACGCATGGTGCCGCCGAGATCGGAATCTTCGCCGCGCTGCTCGATTCTGCCGGAGGCGTCGAGCCATTCGGTAATCAGGCCGATCACCGGCCAGGGCGTGTCGGCGACGAATTCGGTCGAATGGGCGTCCTTCATGTCGGCCACGTCGCGGGCGAATTCGACGACCGCCATTTGCATCCCCAGGCAGATGCCGAGAAAAGGCGTCTTGTTCTCGCGGGCGTAGCGGATGGCGGCAATCTTGCCTTCCGTGCCACGGCGACCAAAGCCGCCCGGCACGAGAATGGCGTCCATGCTTTCGAGCACGCCAACGCCATCTTTTTCAATGGTTTCGGCGTCGATATATTCAATGTCGACCTTGCAGCGGGTGTGAATCCCGGCGTGGTTGATCGCTTCGATCAGCGATTTGTAGGATTCGGTCAGATCGACGTACTTGCCGACGAAGGCGATGCGCACCGTGTTTTGCGGGTGCGCCATCGCCTCGATCAGTTTTTCCCAGACCGACAGATCAGCCGCCTTGGCGAGGATGCCGAGCTTGTGGCAGACGATTTCGTCGAGCATCTGGTCGTGCAGGCGGCCCGGAATCTTGTAGATGGAATCGGCGTCCAGGCACTCGATCACCGCTTCCGGCATGACGTTGCAGAACAGCGCGATCTTCCGCCGCTCCTCCAGCGGAATCGAACGGTCGGCCCGGCAGAGGAGAATATCCGGCTGAATGCCGATTTCGCGCAACTCCTTGACCGAATGCTGGGTCGGCTTGGTTTTCAGCTCGCCCGCCGTCGGGATGTAGGGCAGCAGCGTCAGATGCATGTAGCAGACGTTGTGGCGGCCTTCTTCGATGCCCATCTGGCGGATGGCTTCGAGAAAGGGCAGCGATTCGATGTCGCCGACCGTGCCGCCGACCTCGACGATGGCCAGATCGGTTCCCGCAGCGCCCGCCTTGATCTTGCCCTTGATCTCGTCGGTGATGTGCGGAATGACCTGCACCGTCCGCCCCAGATACTCGCCGCGCCGCTCCTTTTTCAGCACCGAATCATAGACCTGGCCGGTGGTGAAATTGTTGCGCCTGGTCATGCGGGCGCTGGTAAACCGCTCGTAATGGCCGAGATCGAGATCGGTTTCCGCCCCGTCCTCGGTGACGAACACCTCGCCATGCTGGAAAGGACTCATCGTGCCGGGATCGACGTTGATGTAAGGATCGAGTTTGAGATGCGTCACCCGGATGCCGCGCGACTCCAGGATGGCCCCCAGCGACGCGGCGGCGATGCCTTTGCCCAACGAGGAGACAACGCCGCCGGTTACGAAAACGAATTTGGTCATGGCAAGACAAGCTGCGGGAAAGCCGAATCATAGCCGAAAAGCGGCAAATCAGTCGCCGTCGTATTCTTCCTCCCCCTCCATTTCGTCCGCCGACGGCGGCGCGCCAAGGCCCAACAGGCCGCCGCTGTCGACCGGCTTGCCGTTGACTGTCAATTCGCCGTGCTCGAACAGCGCCGCGCTGACGATGAAATCGCCTTCGCGGGTGACATAGCCGGTGTCGATCAACTCGCTGATCCCGGCGTCAAACGCCTCCGGCGACAGATCCTGGCCGCCGTTCTTCTCCGCCGCGATCTTTTTCAGCCAGACGACGGGCACGCGGGCGCTGGCCTTGGCGATGACCTTGCCGAGAAGCTCCAGGCCGGGCTGTTGCAGATCCTCACTGGTCACGCCCTTGGCGGCCACGGAATAGGCCAGCGAACCTTCCTGGCCTTCCCAGGTGACGGCGATCTTGTCCACCGAATATTCCGGGTCGTGGGTCAGCAAATCTTTCATGGCGAACAGCATCGCCAGTTGCTGTTTTTCCAGGGACGCCGCCAAGTCCTCTGGCGCCTGGCTGCACACATTGCCGAGTTGCTGCCAGAAGCCGAGCACGATTTTTTCCAGAGTCGGCGCGTGCAGCCGCTTGGCCGACGCTTGCAGTTCAATCTTGTCGAACTGGAAAGCGCGTTCGCCCGCCTTGACGCTGGCCGTGCCGGTGAGCGAGGCAGAACTGCCGAGTAAATCGTTTTCCGTTTTCTGCGCGGTGGTGAGCTTGAGCTGATTCAAATCGACCTGCACATCTCCGACGGCGACATGCATCTGGTCGAGCGTGACCGTCGCCGAGTCATCGCCGGTAAAAAGTTTGTTCTCGGCGAATTGCCTGCTGCCTTGCCCGCGCAGATTGCTGAGCTTGAAGCCTTCGCCCTCGGCGAGGTCGAGAGCGATTTCCGGCGCCGCGAAATCCTCGCTGATCGTGGTGCGTCCGCCATCGACGGCAAAGGAGGCGCGGATTGCCTGCCAGTGCAGACGCCCCTGTTCGCTCTTGATCTCGCCTGCCGGCAATTCGACGCGAGTCATACTCGCGCCGTCAAAGCCAACGGTGCTGCGAATGGCCTCCGGCTTCAGGCTGCCGACCCACTGGCGCAGAACCTCAGGCGTGCCCGGCGGCAGCACGATCTCGGTGTCGATACGCGCCAGGCCGACACTGGAAAACCCCGGCAGCGGCCCGTGCGCGATATGGTCGCGGAAAGTCAGGGTCGCCGTTTTGGCCTCCCCGCCCTCCGGCCCGGCGCAGCCCAGTTGCAGGCCATAAGTGGCGGTGGACGAAAACAGCCCCTTCTCATACTGGCGGTCGACAATCTTGAGGAAGGGCAACATTTGCCCCGCCTTGTTCAATTCCTCCTCGTATTTCTCCTGCACCACATTGCCGCTGTACGCAGCCGCCCCGATGTAGGCTCCCCCGAGAACAGCCACAGCTACCGCGCCGACAACGACTCCCTTGCCCATACTGATTGCTCCTGTGTTAAAAACGCCCGCGCTGACTCTTGCCGACAGACTACCGGGACAGCGCAAATCCCGACCGCCCCGCACAATACCAAAATTCAGGAATCAGGGATCAGGAATCGGGTATCCGTCCAGTTTCCGCAGCTTCGCTGCGCAAAAATCCCTGATCCCTTGATGTTGGCAACAAATAGATTTGTCCGGTTTTGTAGCACATGAATTGTCCGCTTTGACCGATGTGGGGAAATAGGTGCAGGGCGTAGCCCGGAAGCCATTTCCCCACATCGGGCGGTCGC
>JAITMS010000048.1 GCA_031277255.1 Azonexus sp. | reverse complement strand
CACCGAAAATGGCGGCGTGGCGAAAACGCTTGGCGACGCCGCGGGCGTCAAAGGGGTACAGGGCTTCCGGGGTGGTGTGGTTGCAGGCGTGCATCGGTTAGTCTCCTTGGGTTATTGCGCCGCATGATCGCGCCGCCCGCTGATTGTGCCGGGCGGCCAGGAGCGATTCCTTGATCGGTATCGCAATCGGTAAAACAGCCGCCCCGTCCTATGGCGCTTGCGATTTTAGCGGTTTTGCTTCAAGTGCATACGCACCCTATACCGTTCGGGCTGAGCCTGTCGAAGCCCGGTTCAAACCGCCGTATCCTCTCTCCGTACCGTCTTTCGCCTGTCCTGAGCCTGACGAAGGGACAAGCTCAGGACGAACGGGAGTGTAAAGAACTTGAACAGAAAATGCTCTAACCCCCGGATTGCTCCCGGAACAACGCCAGCGCCCGTTCCAGAACGCGCTTGTCCGCCACATCCTTGTCGCGCAGGGTTTGCTTGGTTCGCAAAAGCCCTTCGATACTGACCGTTCGGACAGGAATGCCCTCCAAGTCTACGGTGACAGCGAACGCCTTGAGGGTGTCGTAAGTTTCGCCACAGGCATTGAACATGATGTCGACCAGAAAAGCGTCGGCAACCCGGATATTTTCGCCTTCGACAAACCATGTCGGCTCCAGGTCTTTTGCCGCCTGGTCAGGCAATACCATCAGCGCCGCCTTGATTTTGGCTCCCGCTGCCAGCGTTGCCGGAACCAGTACATCAATATCCGTCGTCGCCCGATGGTAGCCATGTACAAACAAGGCATAGCCACCGATGAGCAGGTATTCCGCCTGCTGGCTGTTGAGGGACTCGATCAGCGCCTTCAGGTCAGCCAGCGAGGCCGGGCGGCAGTAGCCGCTGTTTTGTCCATCGTCATTCGTTTCGTCCATTGGCGCGTTCCCTGGCAATTTTCGCCATTCCCCTGATAAGGCAGTCCAATTGATGCTGGTTCGCTTCCTCGTGTGTTTTGAAGCGGTAGATGCCTTTGGCGATGAAGGTCGTGTCGCCCGTGGGCAGGCGGTGGACTTCGTCATTGAAGCGCGCGCCCGCCGCCAGCAGGTCGCCGGATGGCGGTTGCCCCAAAGGACGCTCTCGACGCCGACCAATGATTTTCATGCCCGATCCTTTCCGGCAATGCCGAGGTTACAGCAAATCCTCCAGCCGAATCCTTTTCACCTTGCCGTGTTGCGCGGCGAGGCTTTCGATTTTGGCGATGGCGGCGTTGGCCGCGCTTTCCTTGCAGACGTGGGTGAGGATGATGATGTCGGTTTCGCCTTCGCCCTCCTCCGGCTCGCGTTGCAGCATGGCGTCGATGGAAATGCCCTGGTCGGCGAGGATGCGGGTGATGTCGGCGAGGACGCCCGCTTTGTCCTCGACGCGCAGGCGCAGGTAGTAGCCGGTTTCGACCTCGCTCATCGGCAGGATCGGCAGATTGGACAGGGCGTTCGGCTGGAAGGCGAGATGCGGCACGCGGTGGGCGGCGTCCGCCGTCGCCAGGCGGGTAACGTCGACCAGATCGGCGATCACCGCCGAAGCCGTCGGCTCGGCCCCGGCGCCCTTGCCGTAGTAGAGCGTGGCGCCGACGGCGTCGCCCTTGACGAGGACGGCGTTCATCGCCCCTTCAACATTGGCGATCAGGCGCTTGGCCGGGATCAGGGTCGGGTGCACGCGCAGTTCGACGCCATGCTCACGACGCCGGGCGATGCCGAGCAGCTTGATGCGGTAGCCCAACTGCTCGGCGTATTTGATGTCGGCGGCTTCCAGTTGCGTGATGCCTTCGATGTAAGCCTGGTCGAACTGCACCGGAATGCCGAAGGCGATGGCGGCGATGATGGTCGCCTTGTGGGCGGCGTCGATGCCCTCGATGTCGAAAGTCGGGTCGGCCTCGGCATAGCCCAGGCGCTGCGCTTCTTTCAGGACTTCGGCGAAGGACAGGCCCTTGTCGCGCATTTCCGACAAAATGAAATTGGTCGTCCCGTTGATGATGCCCGCCGCCCACTCGATGCGATTGGCCGTCAGCCCCTCGCGCAGCGCCTTGATGATCGGCACGCCGCCCGCCACCGCCGCTTCAAAGGCGACCATGACGCCTTTTTCCTGCGCCGCCGCAAAAATCTCGACGCCATGCACGGCCAGCAGCGCCTTGTTGGCGGTCACCACATGCTTGCCGCTGGCAATCGAGCGCATCACCACTTCTTTAGCGACGCCGTAGCCGCCGATCAACTCGATGATGATGTCGATTTCCGGGTCATTGATGAGGGCAAAGGCATCATCAGTCAGCCGCGCCGCGCCGTCGGTGACTTGCCGCGCCAGTTCGAGATTTTTGTCGGCGACAGCGGTAATGCGAATCGGTCGCCCGGCGCGACGGGTGATTTCCTCGGCATTGCGCCGCAAAACATTCCAGGTGCCGCCGCCGACGGTGCCGATGCCGACGAGTCCTACGTTGATGGGTTTCATGGGTTGATCGCCTTCCTGAAGCAAAACGAGGGAATGTGCATCCCCTCACGAAAATAGAATTGATGCGCCCGCGCCCGCTGGACGCCGGAGTCGAGGGCCACGACAGCGCAGCCGAGTTGTCGCGCCTTGTGCTCCAGCCAGGCGAACAGCCGCTGGCCGTGGCCTTGTGAGCGTCGGGTTTCGTCGGTGACGAAATCGTCGACGTAGAGGCGGCGGCCCTCGTAGGTGTTTTCGATCAGCCGCCAGATGGCGAGGGCGCGTACTGCGCCATCCTCGACGATGACGGTCATGCGTCCTCCGTTGGCGAACACCTGGCCCAGCCGTCCGGCGTAGTCATCCGGCAGGCCGGGCCGCAGTTGGCGGTGTACGCCTTCGGCGCGCGCCAGCCATTCGGGCGCGGCCAGCGCGCCGTCCGCCGTGGTGATTTCGATGATCTCAAGCCGCGCCATGCCGCCTGCGATAGCCTTCGAGAAAGCTGCCGACGCGGCGGATGGCTTCGCGCAGGTCGTCCTCGTGCGGCAGAAAGACGAGGCGGAAATGGTTGGCGTCGACCCAGTTGAAGCCACTGCCCTGCACCAGCAGCACTTTTTCTTCCTGCAACAGTTCGGCGATGAAAGCCTGATCGTTCTTGATCGGGTACATTTTGGGGTCGAGCCGGGGGAACATGTACAGGGTCGCCTTGGGCTTGACGCAGGTGACGCCGGGGATGGCGGTAATCAGTTCATGCGCCAGATCGCGCTGGCGGCGGAGACGCCCGCCCTCGGCAACCAGATCGTCGATGCTCTGATAGCCGCCCAGGGCCGTCTGGATGCCGTACTGGCCGGGCGCGTTGGCGCACAGGCGCATCGAGGCGAGGATGTCAAGACCTTCGATGTAATCCCTGGCGTGGCGCTTGTCACCGGAAACGATCATCCACCCGGCGCGGTAGCCGCAGGAACGGTAGTTTTTCGAGAGGCCGTTGAAGGTGATGGTCAGCACATCCTCCGACAGCGCGCCAATCGAGGTGTGGCGCTCGCCTTCGTAGAGCACCTTGTCGTAAATTTCGTCGGCGTAAATGGTCAGGTGGTGCTGGCGGGCGATGTCGATGATGTCGCGCAGCAGCTCGTCGGAATACAAAGCGCCGGTCGGGTTGTTGGGGTTGATGATGACAATGGCCCGCGTCCGCTTGTTGATTTTTTTGCGGATGTCGTCGAGGTCGGGCATCCAGCCGTTATCCTCGGCGCAGACGTAATGCACCGGCTGGCCGCCGGAAAGGCTGACCGCCGCCGTCCACAAGGGATAGTCCGGGGCTGGAACGAGCACTTCGTCGCCGCTGTCGAGCAGCGCGTTCATGGCCATGACGATCAATTCGGACGCGCCGTTGCCGAGGTAAATATCGTCCAGCGTCACGCCCTTGATGTTCTTCTGCTGGCAATAGTGCATGACCGCCTTGCGGGCCGGAAAAATGCCTTTGGAATCGGTATAGCCCGCCGCGTTGGGCAGGTTGTGGATAATGTCGCGCTGGATTTCTTCCGGCGAATCAAAGCCAAAAGCCGCCAGATTGCCGATATTGAGCTTGATGATCTTGTGGCCTTCTTCTTCCATCTGCCGGGCCATTTCCAGCACCGGGCCGCGAATGTCGTAACAGACATTGGCCAGTTTGGCGGATTTTTTAAGCGGTTTCATCGGAGTTTTCCGTTCCGGGGCAATCCGGGCAAAGGTAAAATCTTATTTTAACGCATGGTGCACCGCAACTTTGGCCTGCTTCCGGGAACAATCGCCGTGAAACTCCACCGCTCCACCGCCGCCGGTCTTAATCTCTTTACCGCCCACGGCGCGGGCTATGTCGCCATCAACCGCGAGCGGCACGAGCAGAACCTCATCCTGCTGCCGGATGCCCTCATCCCCGGCTGGAGCGCCGCCACGCCAACGACACTGACCGCCGCCGACGGCGAACGGCTGCGCCAACTCAAGGCCAGCATCATCCTGCTCGGCACCGGCAGCCGGCTCCGCTTTCCGCCCGCCGACTGGCTCAGACCCTTTGCCCAGGCCCGCATCGGCCTCGAAGTCATGGACTTGCCCGCCGCCTGCCGCACCTACAACATCCTCGCCGCCGAAGGCCGAAGCGTAGCGGCGGCGCTGCTGTTTGACTGACTGTGCTATCGTCGCCGGATTTTCGATTGTGCGGGCGGATCACACCGACATGAATGAGGCCACCGACCAAATGACGACCGGCGCGCGCCTTGCCGATCCAGCCGAGGTGCTGGACATCGCGGCGCTGCGCTTTGCCTGGGGGCGCGTGGCGCTTTACGAGAGGCTGGATTTGCGCCTCTCGGCAGCCGGTATTTATGGCCTGTTCGGCCGTAACGGCAGCGGCAAGCCCACGCTGCTGAAATTGATCGCCGGGCTGCTGACGCCCGCCGCCGGGCGCATCAAGGCGTTGGGGTACGAACCGCGCCAGCGGGCGGCGGGCTTTCTGGCAGAGGTTTATCTCTTGCCCGAAGAATTCCATCTGCCCAATCTGACGCCACGGCAACTTCTCGACAATCAGGCCGCGTTTTACCCGCGTTTTGACGCCGCGCTCTATGGCGAATACCTGAGCGAACTGCGCGTGCCCGCAGGGCAACGCTTTGCCGACATGAGCCTGGGGCAGAAGAAAAAAGCCGCCATCGCCTTTGCCCTGGCGGCGCAAACGCCCCTGCTGCTCATGGATGAGCCGACCAACGGGCTGGATATCGAAAGCCGCGTCCAGTTCCGCCGCCTGATGACGCGGCCCGAACAACGCGCGCGCGCCGTGCTCATCAGCACGCATCAGGCGCACGATCTGGAGAGCATCCTCACCCACCTGTGGTTCATCGACCAGGGGCGCATCGTCCTCGATATGTCGATGCCGGAGATCGCCCGCCGCCTCAGCATGGGCGTCGCCGCCAGCGTCGCGGCGCTGCCCGCCGCCGACCGGCTGCTCTACCAGACGCCCGTGGGCGCGCAGTGGGCGTGGATCGCCCGCGCCGAGGATGCGGCCAGCGATGCGCCCGCCAGCGCCAGCGTGCAACTGGAACTCTTGTACCAGGCCATCAGCCTGCAACCCGAAGCCATGCTGACGGCGCTGGGCGCCAGCGGGGAGAAAGCACCATGAACGACGCCTTCAGCCCGCCGCGCTTCTGGCGTCTGTGCCGCCAGCAATGGCAGGAACAACGCCGCGCCTGGGGCATGTTCGCGC
Source organism: Azonexus sp. (assembly GCA_031277255.1). Classification (GTDB taxonomy): domain Bacteria; phylum Pseudomonadota; class Gammaproteobacteria; order Burkholderiales; family Rhodocyclaceae; genus Azonexus. The sequence goes on along the minus strand of JAITMS010000048.1, from coordinate 16,207 downwards.
TGGTGCTGGCGGTGCTGCTGGCGGTGGTGGCGGGTCTGATGCTGGCTGGCGGCTCCGGCTCAGGCGTCCGGACGAACGAACAGGCGTACATTTACATCATGGGCCTGCTGCTGTCGGGCTACCTCTTTGCCCATCAGGCGTTCGGCATGTGGCGTTCGCGCGAGGCGACGCTGGTTTACCTCATGCGGCCCGGCTCGCCCTTCGAGAAATGGCTGCTTTCCGCCCTGCTCCTCCTCGTGCTTTATCCGCTCCTCTACAGCGCCGTGTTTGCGGCGGTGTATGCCGTGGCCAGCGAGGTGGGTTACCGGATGGCGCTGGCCCATTGGGCCGAACTCAGCGCCGCTGGCAACAAAGAATGTGCACCCGCACCAGAGTCATTTGCCGTCTTTTTTCCGCTGCGGCCAGGCAGCGACCTTCCCGGCCAAATGGCCTGGGGTCTGCTCTATGCTGGCCTGATGGCCTACGCCGCCACCGGGCTGGTCTTTTTCCGCCGCCATGCGGCTCTGCGCACCCTGGTACTGGCACTGGGGCTGGTCTTGGTGACGGCGCTCATGCTCGTCTGGCTATCAACAGAACGCTTTGAATATCTCAACTGGTGGCTTGAGGAGGAGATACAACCAGCACAGCCGCCTTGGGCGGCCTACCTTTTCAGCGCCCTGCTCTGGCTGGGCGTCCCCATCCTGCTGTGGGCCGTCAGCTACCGGGCGCTGCGCGAAAGGGACTTGTCATGAGCCGCCGCCGCTGGGCCGCGCCGCTGTTTGCTCTGGCGCTGGCCGTTTTCTGGGCCTGTCTGGCGCTGCCGGGATTGCTCTATCCAGCGAATGAGGAAAACAGGAGCCACTACGCCCTGAGCAGTGAGGAAGCCGCGCAACTGCGTAATATCGTGATCGAAGCCGCCCAGCCCTCCTGGCATGAGGTTGATCTGATCTGGTCGGCGGAACCGCTCCTCGAACTGACTTCGGATGAAGCCTCGGCCACGCGCCTCGTCCTGATGCGCGAGGGCGACACCCTGTATATCCGCGACAATCCCGAAGCCAGGGACAAGCTGAGAATCAAAACACTGCGCCTGCCGCTGACGGTTGAGCGTGTTCAGGGCGATGCGCTCAAACTTTCCGGCGGACTGGCCCCCGCCCGTCTGGAACTCACGGCCAGGCGAGTCGAGATCGGCGGCTGCAACGACTGCCCGGCTCTCGCCGAAATCCAACATCTGCGCGTCGTCGGGCTGGCATCGGGGTGTTACGCCTGGTCGGCAACCCTCGACATTGACGCCACGCACATCGGCGCCCTGGAACTGGAAACCGTGGGCGATAAAGTAGCGTTGTCCCATATCAGCCATCTGCCAAGGGTGCCGCTGCAAGGGGCGCCGGAATTGCGACTTGAAATCGGCCAGGCGACCGACCTGCCCCGCATTGCTTGGTCGGCGCTGCCCGCCGAACGCGCCCAAGCGCTGAAGGACATGGCCCCTTGCCGAAACGGGGACGAGTATGAGAACGAGCGCGTCATAAAACGCAAGGTTTGCCCCTGAACGGTCGATGGCACAGATGATTTCACGGCGGCGTTTATTGGCTTTATTGGCCCTCTGGCTCGGCGGCCTGCTCCTGCCTCTTTCGCTGGCCCAGGCCGACGCTGTTTGCGGGCCGTGGCTGCGGGTTGTCGGCAAGGAGCACGGAGCGGGCTGGAGCGCGCCGATCTGCGCGCCGGAGGCCGAAGGCGATGGCGGCGGTTCCGGCTTCACGCCCGCTACCGCCAGCCATTACCTTGAGTACGTGCTGCACCCGGACAGCACGGCGATCTGGATCGCCACCGGCTACCCCAGCCGTCAGGCCGCCCATGAGGCTGCCTTCAAGGGCTGTACGGCAGCCCTGGGCGCGGGATGTTATGGCGCGGTCGGCACTTCCGGCGATGTTTTTATCGGCTTTGCCGAGGACGCCCAAGGCAATACGGCGATCGGCGGCGGCAACAGCAAGGCGGAGGCCGAAGCCTCGGCTCTGGCCGCCTGCCGTCAGGGCGAGCCGCTGATTGCCGGGAGTTGCCGCTTTGTTGATGGCGTCCGCAATACGAGCAGCCCGCGCCATGTTTTTCCGGCCGGGCTGCCGCTGCGGGTCTTCGCCGCCGTCGCCGTCCTCAAGGACGCGCCCAAGCCGGGGGAAAAATGGGCCGGAACCGCCTGGCTGGCGACCGGCATCACGCATGGCGGCTACCCAATCGCCCCGGCCAATCCAGCCACGCCCGCCGGGGCAGCGCCGCAAGGCGGCATCGAGGCCGCGCAGGCGGCGGCGATTGCCCGCTGCGCCGAGGCAACGGGCCTGCCATGCGTCATCTCGAACGTCGCCTACAGCACCGATTACGGCCTGATCGCCCGTTACGCCTCGGCGAAAAACACGCTTTATGTCGGCGTCCCCTCGCCGGAAGCGGCGCATGAGCTTGAACAACAGTTGGCCAGCGACGGTCTGGGTTTATCTCTGGCTGAAACCTTTGCCGCCCGCCCGGAGCGGGTGCTGGTCATTGAAGACAAGGCCGCCGCCGCGCCGCCGCCGAAGCAGGCAGCGCCGAAAGCGCCGCCGAAAAAACCGCCTCAGCGCCGCCCCCAGTCGTCCTCGAAGCGGACGATGTCGTCCTCGCCCAAATAGCTGCCGGACTGCACTTCGATCATTTCGAGCGGGACGATGCCGGGGTTTTCCAGACGATGGCGGACGCCGAGCGGGATGTAGGTGGATTGGTTCTCGCTGACGAGAAAAACCTCGTCGCCGCGCGTCACGCGCGCCGTGCCGCTGACGACGACCCAGTGCTCGGCGCGGTGGTGGTGCATTTGCAGCGACAGCGCGGCCCCCGGTTTGACGCCGATGCGCTTGACCTGAAAACGCTCGCCGGCATCAACGCCGTCATACCAGCCCCAGGGCCGATAGACCTTGCGATGCCATTGCGTGACCGAGCGCCCGTCGGCTTTCAGCCGGTCGACGATTTTCTTCACATCCTGAGTCGCGTCGTGGTGCGCCACCAGCACCGCGTCGTCGGTTTCGACGACGACCATGTCACGCAGACCGACGCAGGCGACCAGGCGGTTTTCGGCAACGACCAGGGTGTTGGCGCAATTTTCGAGCAGCGCGTCGCCGCGCATGGCGTTGCCGTCGTCGCACTTGGGCAGGACTTTCCACAAGGCGTCCCAGACGCCGACATCCGACCAGCCCGCTGTCAGCGGGATGACGACGCCCTCCGGCAAGGCGGCGGCGTTGCCGGTCAGCCGCTCCATCACCGCGTAATCAATCGAATCCGCCGGGCAGCGGGCAAAGGCGGCGGCATCGACGCGGATGAAATCGCCGTCCTCGCCGCCGCCTTCCAGCGCCGCCCGGCAGGCGACGAGGATGTCAGCCCGGCAGCGGTCAAGCGCCATCAGCCAGGTCGAGGCGCGAAGCACGAAAATGCCGCTGTTCCAGAGAAAATCACCGGCGTCGAGATAAGCCTCGGCGGTCGGGCGATCCGGCTTTTCGACAAAACGCATGAGACGGTAGGCCGCGCCATCGCCGCCCAGCGCCGCGCCGCGCTGGATGTAGCCATAGCCTGTTTCCGGGCTATCCGGCGTGATGCCGAAAGTCACCGCCATGCCCGCCTCGGCCAGCGCCACGGCGCGCGCCACGGCGGCGCGGAACAGCCCTTCGTCGGCAATCACATGGTCAGCCGGCATCACCACCAGCACCGGATCGCCGCCCTGCCGCCGCGCCCACAGGGCGGCCAGCGTCAGCGCCGGGGCCGTATTGCGCCCGACCGGCTCAAGCAGCACCCGCCCCGCTTTGCCGAGGAGGCGCATCTGCTCGGCGACGATGAAGCGGTGCTCCTCGTTGCAGACGAGCAGCGGCTCGGCCAGACCGTCCAGACCATTGAGACGGGCGATGGTGGCTTGCAGCATCGACTGTTCGCCAACCAGCGGCAACAACTGCTTGGGATATTTTTCACGCGACAACGGCCACAAGCGTGTGCCGGAACCGCCGGAGAGAATCACCGGGAGAATTTTGTTCATATTGTTCAGAGCTTTTTCTGCTTGCTTGCTGATATGCCGTTCGCCCTGAGCCTGTCGAAGGGCGGTACGGAGAGAGGGTCTGGAGGCTTGAGCCGGGCTTTGCCTGTCCTGAGTTTATCGAAGGGACAAGCTCAGCCCGAACGGGAGTGTAAGCATTTGAGTGAAAATCGCGCTAAAGTTTTTTCAGATATTCCTTGGTAAATATACGGTCGGGCAAATCGCGCATTTTCATCTCGCCATATTCAAGCACCGATTTTTCGCCGCCGCGCAGCGTATCTTCCATCACCATCCGGGTCGGCCTGATCTGACCGGCCAGGGTTTTGAAATCTTCATAACTGGCCTTTTTCAAAAGGCGGCCGGACAGTGAATAAAACTCGGCTTTGAAAGGCCGGAAGTTTTTCTCATTGACCCAATAGATGACCTTTTGATAGGTCACCGAACGATCAACAGCGGTCAGTTCAAGCACGGCGTAGCTTTCGCCGTCGATGCTTTCGCTGCGCAGCACTTTGGGGTTGTAATCACCGGCAAAATTGGCCCGCGCCAGATCGCCGTTGGCGACCTGGCCGGTCAGGCGCTGCGATAGGGAAATCCGCACCGGCTGCGAGACTTCGGGCAAGAACACCCACAGGTCGCGGCCTTTCATCAGAATGATCTGGCCGCGCTCGGACGCTGGCTCGGTGACCATGACCACGGTATTTTCGTTGCCTTTGGAGAGGACGCGGAATTGGCGCGATTCCGTCTCCGCCTCGGCCCTGGTGGTGACGATGCTGACATCAACCTGAAAGCCTTCTGCCGGAAACCGGACCTGATCGGCCTTTTCCACTATACTGCGGGCCAGGGTTGCGTCAGCGGCAGCGGGCGCAGCCTCCTCGGCCATGACGCCGCTTGCCGCCAAGCCCGCCAGCAGGTAGGCGCCGATCAGGCCGCGCCAGTTTTTCAGCCGCTTCACAGGCTTAGGCAACACAGACTTCTCCCTCCACATGTTGATCGCTATTTTTTCCACTTCCCGTCAGGCATGAGCAGCGTCGTCCGCATCGAGCGCGTCGCCAAGACATACCGGCTGGGCGAACAAACCGTCCGGGCGCTCAATGATATTACACTGGCGATTGAACCCGGCGTCTTCCTCGCCATTTCCGGGCCGTCGGGCAGCGGCAAGACGACCCTGCTCAACCTGATCGGCTGCATCGACCAGCCCAGCAGCGGCGACATCTACATCAACGAAGAAAACGTCTCGCGCCGCTCGGCCAATCAACTCGCCGATCTGCGCGCCCGCTCGATCGGCTTCATCTTCCAGACCTTCAACCTGCTGCCGGTGCTGTCGGCGGCGGAGAATGTCGAATACCCCCTGCTCCGGCGCAAGGATCTCGCGGCCGCCGAGCGCAAACAGCGGGTCGACTATTTTCTCGACATCGTCGGCCTGGGCAAATATGCCAGGCATCGCCCCAATCAACTGAGCGGCGGCCAGCGCCAGCGCGTCGCCATTGCCCGCGCCTTGGCCATCGAGCCAGCCATTGTGCTGGCCGACGAGCCGACGGCCAATCTCGACCAGGCCACCGGCGCCGAAATTCTCAGGCTGATGAAAGAGATCAACGAGGAACTTGGCGTCACCTTCATCTTCGCCACGCACGACGAGAAGGTCATCGACCACGCCAACCGCCGGATCGAAATCGAAGACGGCGCCATCCGGGCCTTCGGCGTCCGCCGCCCGGACGGCGACTGGCAGATCATTCGCGCCGCCGCGAATGCCGCGCCATGATTCGCCGGGGATTCGCCATGCCGACATCATCGGCCCTCCGCCGCGGCCTCCTCGCCGCCGCCCTCTGCCTCAGCTTCGGCGCACAGGCTGACGACGACCGCGCCTCGCTGTTCGGCGACGATCTGCCCGCCGCCGACCATGCGGACGCCGGGCCGGGGATCAAGGGTTTCGTCCAGTTCGAGCTGGCGCGCACCGTCAGCAGCCCCGATCACTGGTCGAAAATGCGCAGCCGCGCCGATCTCAACAGCCAGGGCCGCCTTGGCGACGGGATCAAATGGAAACTCGGCGTCCGTCTTGATTACGATGCGGTGTACGACCTCAACGACTTCTACCGGCAGGCCGTCGACAACGACCAGCGTTCAGCCATTGACCTGCGCGAAAACTATCTCGATTTCAACGCCGGCGGCTGGGATTTCCGCCTCGGTCGCCAGCATGTGGTGTGGGGCGAAATGGTCGGCCTCTTTTTTGCCGATGTCGTCTCGGCCCGCGACCTGCGCGAATTCATCCTGCCCGATTTCGACCAGATGCGCACCCCGCAATGGGCCGCCCGCGCCGAGTATTTCGGCGACGATTTTCATGGTGAACTGTTGTGGATTCCGGTCGCCGCCTACGACAACATCGGCAAACCGGGGAGCGACTTCTATCCCGACCAGCCGACAGCCCCCGGCGGCCGCGCCCGCTACCTCGGCGAAGACCGCCCGGCCCGTAATCTCGACAACATGAATTACGGCCTGCGCCTCTCGACGCTCAAAAACGGCTGGGACATTTCAGGTTTTTACTATCACAGCACCGACATCAACGCCACCTTCTACCGGACGCCGATCACCGACCCGCTGCTCATCACCTATCAGGCCCGCCACGACCGCATCGACCAGCTTGGCGGCGCGCTGACCAAGGATTTCGGCGATGTCGTCCTCAAGGCCGAAGCGGTCTACACCCGTGGCCGCCGCTTCACGCTGCTCGACCCGCTCGACATCAACGGCCTGGCCCGTCAGAACACCGTAGATTGGGCGCTCGGCCTCGATTTCACGCCGACGGCGGCAACCCGCCTCAATCTGCAATTCTTTCAGCGGCACTTTTTCAGCCACCCCGCCGACCTGCTGTTTGACCGGAACGAAAACGGTTTCAGCCTGCTCCTCAACAGCACGCTCCTCGCCAACTGGGAAGCCCAGGCCCTGTTCATCTCCAGCCTCAACCGCAGCGACTGGCTGTTCCGCCCGCGCCTCTCCTGGCATGTCGAGCGCAACTGGCGCTGGCTGCTCGGCGCCGACATCTTCAAAGGCCCGCAACTCGGCATGTTTGGCCGCTACGACCAGCAGGATCGGGTGTATACGGAAATTCGCTACAGTTTTTAGCGCGGTTTTGATTCAAGTGCGGACATCCATTGCCGCGCCCATGCGGTTTGACAAGCGCGCCAATACGAAAAACCGGAGAAAGAAAACCCCCTTGCATCAGTTTGAATCGCACCCCAATCAACCGCCGCGCTTGACACATTGCGCTTTTGCCAGACCCGTCCGAATGGTATTCTCGCTGCCCCAGCCTCCCTGTGGAGAACCGCCATGAGTGATATCGACCTGCAACGCTTCTGCCGCGAAAACGTCCGTCTGTTCGATGGTTTTCCCGCCGACAGAGTCGAGGACATCGTCCGCCAGTCCCGGCTCGTCACGTTCGAGGCCAACGAAACCATGATCGAGACCGGCGGCGACGGCGGGTTTATCGGCGTCATCGTCAGCGGTTGCGCCGACATCTCGCTCAGCGACGGCGGCGGCGGGCGGAGCGCGATCAGTCGGCTCGAAGCGGGCGAGGTGTTCGGGGCCATCGCCCTGCTTACCGGCGAGCCGGTGGTTGCCGATGTCATTGCCGGCAGCCGTTGCCAGGTGCTGATGATTCCGCGGGAGGCGTTCAACAGCCATATTCTGACCAATCCGAAGGCTATCGGCTACCTGTCGCGCCAGCTTGCCGAGCGCACCCGCGCCATCGCCCGCCTGCCGTCCGAGGCAGCGGCCAGGCCGGATGATCCCTACGCCCTGTCGCTCAACAGCGGCGGGCCGGGCAAGATCATGACGCTCAATGTCGGCCTCGGTCAGATCCACTTTGCCATTGTCGATACCAGCGACAATCATGCCGATATTCACGGCATCATCGACCATGCCGACTCGCGGCCAGCCCGCATCACGGTTCGCGCCGGGCAGCGGCAGGAAACGATGGAGCGACCATCGTTCGAGCTGGCCGAATTGTTCCGGGTCATCGGCGAGGCCAGCGCGCTGCTTGGCCCGGCTTGCGCCTTTGATCGCGCGGAAATCACCGCCATCGGTCATCGCGTCGCGCATGGCGGCAGCCAGTTCGCCAATTCGGTCGTCATCACGCCAGCGGTGATCGCCGGCATCGAGGCGCTGGCCGCCTTCGCGCCGCTGCACAACCCGCTTAACCTGGCCGGCATCCGCGTCGCCCTCCGGGATTTTCCCGATCTGCCGCAGGTGGCCGTCTTCGACACCGCTTTTCATCAGACGCTGGCGCCCTACGCCTATCTCTACGGTCTGCCCTATGCCTTGCACGAGCAGGATGGCATCCGCCGTTACGGTTTTCACGGCACCTCGCACCGCTACGTCTCGCTGAAATCGGCGGCGGTGCTCAAACGCCCGCTCGGCGAACTGGAAATCGTCTCCTGCCACCTCGGCGCTGGTGCTTCCTTGTGCGCCATCGACCATGGCCGTTCGATCGACACCACCATGGGCATGACGCCAACCGATGGTTTGATCATGCCGACCCGTTCCGGCAGCGTCGATCCGGCGGTGATGATCCATCTGATGCAGCAGCCGGGAATGTCGCCGGAACGGCTCTCCGCGCTCATCAACAAGGAGAGCGGTCTGCTCGGCATTTCCGGCATTTCCGGCGACATCGGCGAGATCGAGAAAGCCGCCGCCGAGGGCCACTACCGCGCCCAACTCGCCCACAAGGCGTTCTGTTATCAGGTACGCAAGAATATCGGCGCCTATGTCGCGGCCATGGGCGGCATCGACGTGCTGGCCTTTACCGGGGATATCGGCGAAAGCAGCGCCGCCGTGCGCGGTCTGGCCTGTCAGGGACTTGAATTCATGGGTATCCGGCTCGACGAGGAAAAAAACCGCCAGGTCGGCAAACTCGATTCGTATGCCATCATTTCGGCCGACGATTCGCCAGTCGCCATTCTCGTCATCGCCAACGACAACGAGCGTCTGGTGGCCAGGGAAACGCTGCGCGCCATCGAGCGCAACCGCCTGCTCCTCGCCGCCAGGGCCGAGGCGCTGCCGGCCATCCCGATCGAAATTTCGGCCCACCACGTCCATCTGTCGCAGGCCGATGTCGAGGCGCTGTTCGGCCCCGGCCACCAACTGACGCCGCTCCATGAACTGTCGCAGCCGGGTCAATATTCCTGCGAGGAAAAGGTTGATCTGGTCGGCCCCAAGGGGCGGATCGCCAATGTCCGCGTCCTTGGGCCGACCCGCAAGGAAACCCAGATCGAGATCGCCATGACCGAGCAGTTCAAGCTCGGCGTCCTGCCGCCAATCCGCCAGTCGGGCGATCTTGTCGGCACGCCCGGCCTGACGCTCGAAGGCCCGCAGGGCAGCGTCGCGCTCGAACGCGGCGTGATCTGCGCCCAGCGCCACATCCACATGTCGCTGGAGGACGCGCGCCGTTTTCACGTGCAGAACAACAACGTCGTCCGCGTGCGCGTCGAGGGCGACCGCGAATTGATCTTCGGTGATGTCGTGGTGCGCGCCGACCCGTCTTACCGGCTGGCCATGCACATCGACACCGACGAAGGCAACGCCGGCCATATCCACACCGGCATGCTCGGCCACATCGAGGAAATTCAGCGCCGCCACTGAACGCCCGCCGCCGCCCGTCGAACCGGCTGCCGCGGCAGCCGACGCCCATGCCCCTGCCCCGTCTCGACCCCGCCGCCTACCCGGCGCAACTGGCCACCAAGACCGCCCGCTTCAAGGCCGCTTTCGCCGACCTCGATCTGCCCGAACCGGCGGTGTTCGCTTCAGCGCCGCTGCATTACCGGCTGCGCGCCGAATTTCGCATCTGGCATCACGGCGCGGTCTTCGACTACGCCATGTTCGACCCCGACCAGCCACGCCAGCCGGTGCTGATGACCGACTTCCCCGCCGCCGACGGCAAAATCTGCGCCCTCATGCCGACGCTTCGCGCCGCGCTCCTGGCCGACGAAACGCTGCGCCATCGGCTCTACAGCGTCGAATTTCTCGCCACCCTGAGCGGCGACCTGCTGGTCACGCTGATCTACCACCGGCGACTCGACGACGCCTGGGAAGAAGCGGCGCGAAACCTTGCCGAAACGCTGAAAATCGGCCTCATTGGCCGCAGCAAGGGACAGAAAATCGTCCTCGAACGAGATTGGGCGCTCGAATGCTTTGAATTCGCTGGCCGCACGCTCCGCTACCGGCAGCCCGAAGGCAGCTTCAGCCAGCCCAATGGCGGCGTCAACCGCCACATGCTCGGCTGGGCGCGCGCCCAGGCCGCCGGGCTGGGCGGCGACCTGCTCGAACTCTATTGCGGCAACGGCAATTTCACCGTCGCCCTAGCCCCCTTGTTCCGGCAAGTGCTGGCCACCGAAGTCAGCAAGACCTCAATCCGGGCCGCTGCCTGGAATCTGGAAGCCAACGGCGTCGGCAACGTCGCCCTCGTCCGCATGTCCAGCGCCGAAATCAGCGCGGCGCTGGCCAAAGGCCAACAATTCCGACGCCTCGAGGCTATCGAGCTTGCCAGCTACCGCTTCTCCACCCTTTTCATCGACCCGCCCCGCAGCGGCCTCGACCCGGCAACGCTCGAACTGGCGCGCCGTTTCGACCACACCCTCTACATCTCGTGCAACCCGCAAACCCTGCGCGACAACATCGCCGCTCTGCACCAAACCCACGCCATCACCGCCGCCGCCGTTTTCGACCAATTCCCCTACACCGAACATCTGGAAAGCGGGCTGCTGCTGCGGCGGCGCTGATAGAAGCCGTGCCTGAAAACCGGCTGCGCCAACCTGGAGCGCCGGATTGCGCGGTAGCCTGACATGGACTAACATGGACTAACCTCAACCCGGCCCATCAGGAACAGCCATGCGCAGCGTCAACATACATGAAGCCAAGACCCGGTTTTCGCGGCTGGTCGAAGCCGTCGCCGGCGGCGAGGAAATCATCATCGCCAGGGCAGGCGTTCCAGCGGCGCGGCTGACGCCCATCGCGCGGCAGAAAACCGTCAGGCGCTTCGGCAGCCTCAAGGGACAGATACGGATTGCCGACGACTTTGACGCGCCACTACCCGATGAGATCATCGCGGCATTTGAGGGCCGTTGATGCGCCTGTTGCTCGATACGCACATCTTCCTGTGGGCGGTCGCTGACGACCCCAGACTCTCAAAACGAGCCAGAACCTTGATTGTCGACGCCGACGAAGTCCATGTCAGCAGCGCCAGCATCTGGGAAGCCTCAATCAAGGCCGGTCTGGGCAAGCTCGATGCCGATGTGAACCGGCTGGTCGATGAAATCGCCAACAGCGGTTTTCTCGAACTGCCGATACGGGCCATACATGCCGCCCATGTCCGCAGCCTGCCGGATATTCACCGTGATCCGTTTGATCGTTTGCTGATCGCGCAGGCGATGCTCGAACCGCTGCGGCTGGTTACGGCAGATGGGTATTTGGGGAAGTACACGGAACTGGTGATTACGGTTTGATTGGAAAAGCGGGGTGGGTCAATTTATTGAAGCCGAACCTAATTTCCTAATTTGTAACCTACCTTCTTGGATCTCGCTCAGGTGGCACCACATAATCTGCGGGAGGAGCTTCTCGATGTGCTTTCAATACAAAATTTACTGAGTCCAAACTGGGGCAGACAACTCCATTTACATCCTTAATTTCTTCTTTATCCTCTATCTCGCACAATTTGACGAGCAAATCTTTTTCGTATTCCTCAAATATGACAGGAAGCCCATCTTCAAAGCGATACGTCAATATTTTCTCCCCCGTCTCGTACCAAGTGGTTTGGCAACCAAAGTAATGCTCAGGAATAGTCTTGGGATATATGAAGAAAAAATGTCCATGAGCACTATCAATATGAGCCTCTTTGGGCGGCGCTGGTATCATGCAATTTTTCTGCTTTGGAGTCGATACACACCCAGAAATAATGGCTATAAAAAACGCCACGAAACATAGTTTTCTTATGATTTCCATTATTGAACAGATGCGCAAAAAGTCAGCATCACTTCACGGCAATCACCCCGCCAGCGCCGCCCGCTTGAGCGCGTCCGCCGCCCATTGGTTGAGACTTTGCCCGTGCGCGGCGGCGGCGATGACGGCGGCCTCGTGAATGGCTGGCTCAACCCGCAGGGAGAATTTGCCGGAGAAATGCTTGCGCGGCGCCACACCATCTTCGGCGCAGGCGTCAAGAAATACTTTGAGCGAAATTGCGCCTTCGCGGCGCAAGCCTTCGACATCGCTGGCGTAAAAATCCGCGCCGCCGTTCAGACCGATAAATTCCCCCCGAAACACCTGCAAGTCGGGGTCAAATACGATGATGGCCTGATAGCCATTGATGTTCATGGTGTTCATGGTTTTACTCCGTGCTCTTCCAACCATTTGCGGATGGCTTCTATTGCACCCTTGTCTGTCGTTGGCTCAGGGTGGGGTCGATGAAATACCCGCCTGTCGTCGAACAAACGCACCAGTACGCGCGATCCCTCCCGCTCCGTAACTTGTCCGCCCAGCGCGATGAACAACGCTTCAATATCATGCCAGCGAACATTGGCCGAAACGGGTCTGGAAAAGACCAATTCCAGCGTGCGCAGGTGCTTTCGGCCCAAGTTCATAAGGCATCATGGTAGCAGAAAATAGTATCATCTTGGCAACGGGCGAAAGGCTTGGGGCTGTGCTGATCCCACTACCCTGGCAGTACGGAAATCCGGGTAGCGAACCGGTTAGAATCGGCAAGCCTGCAACCACCCAATCCTTCAACAACATGAGCGCCAACAAACACTGCCGCCTATTTGGCATCAAGAATTGCGACACCATGAAAAAAGCCATGACTTGGCTAGACGCGCATGGCCTCGCTTACGAATTTGTCGATTACAAGAAAGCCGGCGTCGCTGCGGCGCATCTGCCTGACTGGGCGGCGCGGGCCGGTTGGGAGACGCTGCTCAACCGGCGCGGTCTGATGTGGAAAAAACTGAGCGAGGCCGAGCGCGCCGATGTCGACAGCGCCAAGGCCATGCGGTTGATGACGGATTACCCGGCGCTCATCAAACGCCCGGTGCTTGATACGGGGCGCGATCTGCTGGTCGGCTTCAGCCCGGAAATTTACGCGGCCAAGCTCTTGTGAGCGATTTCGTCCGCCGCTTTCTTTTCGAGAGCCTCGATATTCGCGGCGCAATCGTTCATCTCGGCAAAAGCTGGCGGCAGATGCAGGAGGGCCGCGCCTACCCGCCGCCGGTCGCCCAACTGCTCGGCGAAATGGCCGCCGTCACCGCCCTGATTGCCGCCCAGTTGAAGCAGCCGGGCCGTCTCACCCTGCAATTGCGCAGCGGCGGGCCGATTCAACTGCTGGTCATGGACTGCGACGAGCAACTGCAAATGCGCGGTATGGCGCGCAGCGATCCGACTGTCTTGCCTGCCCCCGTGCCGCAACTCCTTGGCGCGAACTTGGGCGCGAGTTTGGGTACAGAACAGGACGGGCAGCTTCTGATGAGCCTCGACCTGCCGACCGCTCGCCAGCCCTGGCAGAGTTTCGTGCCGCTGGTCGGCGACAGCATTGCCGCCATTTTTGAGCATTACCTCGAACAATCGGAACAACAGCCGTCACGCCTCTTTGCCGCCGCCAGCCCGGAGGCCGCCGCCTGCCTGTTCCTGCAAAAAATGCCCGCTGCCGACGCCCGCGACGCCGACGGCTGGCCGCGTCTCAGCCAACTGGCCGCCACCGTCAAAGCCGAGGAATTGCTCGAACTCGACCCGGAAACCCTGCTTACCCGGCTCTTTCACCAGGACATCGCCGACCACGGCCTCCGCCTCTACGACCCGCGCCCGGTTGCCTATCACTGCCCGGAAGACTGGGACAAAATCCGCGACATGATCCGCGCCCTGGGCCGCGCCGAAGCCGAAGCCATCCTCGCCGAACAGGGCGAGATCCTGATCCGCGACGATATTTGCAACCGGGAATACCGCTTCAGCGCCGACGACATGGCGGCGCTGTTCGCGGGCACGCTGCATTAGCGCGGTTTGCTTCAAGCGCGCATACACACCCAAATACCGTTCGCCCTGAGCCTGTCGAAGGGCGGTGCGGAGAGAGGCTCTGGAGGTTTGAACAGAAAATGCTCTAAACCCCGCCGCCTACAGCACCTTGCCCGGATTCATCAGACCACGCGGGTCAAGAGCCTGTTTGATGCTACGCATCAGCGCCATTTCCGCCGCGCTTTTGTAGCGCCGGATTTCGTCGCGCTTGAGTTGGCCGAGGCCGTGTTCGGCGGAGATGGAGCCATCGAGCGCCTGCACGATGTCGTGCACCAGACGATGCACAGCGGGCTGCCGGTCGATGAAGGCGGCGTTGTCGCCTGCTGGCTGCGACAGGTTGTAATGCAGATTGCCGTCGCCGACATGGCCGAAGGCGACGATGCGCAGGCCGGGAAAGGCGCGGGTCAACGCGCTTTCAGCCCGCGCCAGAAATTCCGGGATGCGGGAAACCGGCACGGCGATGTCGTGCTTGATGCTCAAGCCCTCGATCTTCTGCGCTTCCGAGATATTCTCGCGCAGCGCCCAAAGCTGTTCGGCCTGGGCTTCCGAGCGGGCGATGACGCCATCGCTGACGGTCTGTTCGGCAAGGCGGGCGGCCAGCCAGTTTTCAACGGCTGCCGGGTCGCTGCCGGAAAATTCGGCGAGGATGTACCACGGGCTGGGGGCGCTGGGGCGCTGGCGGCGCTCGCCGGGCAGATGCCGCAGCACGAGGCCGAGCGCCGTCTCGGAAATCAGCTCGAAGGCCGTCAATTGGGCGTCAAAAGCGTCTTTGGCGCGGCGCAGCAGGTCGACGGCGGCGGCAGGCGTTGCGACGTTGAGCCAGCATGTCGTCCGCACGGCGGGCAGGGCGAACAGTTTGAGCACGGCGGCGGTAATCACGCCGAGCGTGCCTTCGGCGCCGATAAAAAGCTGCTTCAGGTCGTAGCCGGTATTGTCCTTGCGCAGACCGCGCAAGCCATTCCAGACCGCGCCGTCGGCAAGGACGACTTCCAGCCCCAGGGTCAATTCGCGGACATTGCCGTAGCGCAGCACCTGCACGCCGCCCGCATTGGTCGATAGATTGCCGCCGATCTGGCAACTGCCCGACGACGCCAGCGCCAGCGGAAAAAACCGCCCGGCGGCGCGCGCCGCCGCCTGCACGGCGGCCAGGGTACAGCCCGCTTCGACGGTGATGCTGTCGTTCACCGGGTCAACCGCCAGAATGCGGTTGAGACGGCTGAGGTTAATCACCACAGCAGCGCCGGAAAGATCAGGCGTCGCCGCGCCGCACAGACTGGTGTTGCCGCCCTGCGGCACCATCGGCGCGCCAACGGCGGCGCAGGCAGCGACGACGGCGGCGACTTCCGCCCGCGTACCGGGGCGGACGAGACAACGCGCCGCGCCCCGGTAGCGCCCGCGCCAATCGGTCAGCCACGGCTGCACGTCGCCAGCGTCAGTCAGCACATGGGTCGGGCCGGTGATGGCGGCCAGTTGTTGAATCAGCGGCTCGCTCATGGGTTTGCCCTAAGACGATCTGACATGACGCTCCCGGCAACGGCAGTGATTGGCGGCGGCGATCAGCGTGAAGGCAAGACCGGCAAGGCAAACGCCGGGCCAGCGCAGCGACTGCCAGGCCAGGTAGCCCACCGAGGAGCCAAGCGCCCCGCCAGAGAAATAGCAGACCATGTAAACCGTATTGAGTCGGCTTCTCGCTTCCGGCCTCAAGGCAAAGATGCGCGACTGGTTCGGCGTTTGCATGACCTGCAAGCCCGCATCGAGAACAACAACGCCGCTCAGGAGTAGCCAAAGATGCCTTTCACCGGCCCACAGGATCAGAAAAGAAAACGCCATGAGGACAATGGCGAGCCAAATGACCCGGCGCGGGCCATGCCGATCCGCCTGCCTCCCTGCCCAGGGCGCGGCGAGTACGCCAGCCACCCCGACCAGAGCGAACAATCCGGCTTCTTGCGGCCCCAGAAAAAAAGGCGCTTCGGTCAACAACAGAATCAATGTCGTCCAGAAAAGGCAGAAAGCCGCGAATAATGACGCGCCGGTCACGGCTGCCTCTCTCAGTCCGGGCAATTCCCTGACCAGCCGCCAGAGCGAAGCGATCAAGCCGCCGTAAGCCAGAGAGGAAGTCGGCTGGCTGTTGGGAAGATAACGGAAAACCAGCGCCGCCATCCC
>JAITMS010000023.1 GCA_031277255.1 Azonexus sp. | reverse complement strand
ATCCGCCTTCTCGACCGTAATCCCCGCCGGTTTGGTAAACGCGCGGATGATCGGAAGAAAGGCGCAAGTCGCCAGAAGCGGCGCTTCGTCGGTAAGGGTATAGATGATCTTGGATTTTTCTGCGGACATGGGAACCTCTGCTCGTTGGTTTTGGATGGCGCATCGAAGATACGCCGAAAGCCTTGCGCGGCGCTTACGATTGATCCGGCAACCCAATATTGAACACACCGTTCGGGCTGAAACCCTGTCCCTTCGATTTTGCTCAGGACAGGCGAAGCCCGCTCTCTGCACCGCCCCTCGCCTGTCCTGAGCCTGCCGAAGGAACAGGCTCAGGGCGAACGGTAGTCGGCGGGCAACGGCTCAAATTCAATTGCCGGTTCAAAAGCCTTGGGAGTATCCGCAAGGCAGCGTCTCCGGTCAATGGGGCTGGCCAACTATCGCGCAAAACGGGCCGCTCGCCCCGGAAAAAACAAAGGCCACTACCGTGGCCTTTGCTGCTACTTTGTCACAGCTCAGATTTCGAGCGCCGCCAACACCTCGTCCAGCATCTTCTTGGCGTCGCCGAACAACATGCGGTTGTTGTCCTTGTAGAAGAGCGGGTTGTCGACCCCGGCGTAGCCGGAAGCCATCGAGCGTTTCATGACGATCGAGGTATGCGCCTTCCAGACCTGCAACACCGGCATCCCGGCGATCGGGCTGCCGGGGTCGTCCTCGGCGGCGGGGTTCACGATGTCATTGGCGCCAATCACCATGACCACGTCGGTTTCGGGGAAATCCTCGTTGATTTCGTCCATTTCGAGCACGATGTCGTAAGGCACCTTGGCTTCGGCCAGGAGCACGTTCATGTGGCCCGGCATCCGGCCCGCGACCGGGTGGATGGCAAAGCGCACATTGCAGCCCTTGGCGCGCAAACGGCTGGCGATGTCGTTGACCGTATGCTGGGCTTGCGCCACGGCCATGCCGTAGCCCGGCACGATGACGACGCTCTTGGCTTCGCGCAGCAGTTCGGCGGTTTCCGCCGCGCTGATCGGCGTCACTTCGCCTTCCGGCTGGGCGGCGTCACCGGCGGCGGCTTTGACCGGGGCCGCGCCAAAACCGCCCGCGATGACCGAGAGGAACTGACGGTTCATGGCGCGGCACATGATGTAGGAGAGAATCGCGCCAGAGGAGCCGACCAGGGCGCCGGTGACAATCAGCAGGTCGTTGTTGAGCATGAAGCCGGTAGCCGAGGCGGCCCAGCCGGAGTAGCTGTTCAGCATCGAAACCACGACCGGCATATCGGCGCCGCCAATCGCCATCACCATGTGCACGCCAAAGGCCAGCGCGACCACGGTCATCACGATGAGCGGAATCATGCCCGCGTTGGTGTTTTCGGCCTGGATGAAGCCGTAACCGAAAACGATGACGATCACCAGAAGGGCGAGATTGAGCCAGTGGCGGCCCGGCAGCATCACCGGCTTGCCGCTGATCTTGCCGTTGAGCTTGCCGAAGGCGATCAATGAGCCGGAGAAGGTCACGGCGCCAATCAGGATGCCGACGTAGACTTCGATTTCGTGAATGGTCTTGCTCGCGCCGTCAAGCTGAACCGACGGATCGACATAGCTGGCGAAACCGACGAGGGCAGCGGCAAGGCCGACGAAGCTGTGCATCATCGCCACCAGTTCCGGCATTTCGGTCATCTTGACCTTTTTCGCCGCGTAGAGACCGACGGAAGCGCCGACCAGCAACGCGATGACGATCCAGGCGTAGCCGCCGCTGGTGACGCGCGGGCCGAGGAAGGTGGCGATCACGGCAATCGCCATGCCGATCATGCCGTAGAGATTGCCGCGGCGGGAAGTCTCAGGGTGCGACAGGCCGCCCAGGCTGAGGATGAAGAGAATGGTTGCTCCGATATAGGAGACAGTTGCCAGATTTGCAGACACGTCTTGGTCTCCTTAATCTTTGCGGAACATGCCGAGCATCCGGCGGGTGACCGCGAAGCCGCCGAACATGTTGATCGCCGTCAGCGCAATCGCCACCACTGCCATGCCCTTGATGAGCATTTCGGGCCGGGTGACGGCGGCATCGAGCGGCGGGGCGACCTGCACCAGAGCGCCGATGATGATGATCGAGGAAATGGCGTTGGTGACGCTCATCAACGGCGTATGCAGCGCCGGGGTGACGTTCCAGACGACCATGTAGCCGATGAAGCAGCCGAGCACGAAAACCGTGAAGTGGCCGAGGAAATCCGTCGGCGCGCCATAACCGATCAGGGCGAAGAGGAGAGCGGCGGCGACGAACATGAACGCGGCGCGAGTTGGCGATGAAACTTTGGTGCTTGGGCCGTGACCATGCGCCGCCGGAACCGGAACAGCCGCCTTGGGCGCGGCGGCGGGCGCTGCCGACAACTGCGGCGGCGGGGGCGGCCAGGTGATTGCGCCTTGATTGATGACGGTCGTGCCGCGCACGACCGCGTCTTCCATATTCATCTGGATGGCGGCAGCGCCGGTTTCAGCCGCCGGGTCGACGCTCCTGGTCTTGATGAGGTCTTCCGAGAGGCGGAACAGGTTGGTGGCGTAGAGGGTCGAGGCCGTCTTGGCCAGACGGCAGGGCAGATCCTTGTAGCCAACAATGGTCACGCCATGCCTGACAGCGACCTCGCCCGGCACGGTCAATTCGCAGTTGCCGCCCTGTTCAGCGGCCAGATCGACGATGACGCTACCCGCCTTCATGGATTTGACCATCTCGGCGGTAATCAGCTTGGGCGCGGGTTTGCCGGGAATCAGCGCGGTCGTGATGATGATGTCGACCTCTTTGGCCTGTTGCGCGAAAACCTCGCGCTGCGCCTGCTGGAAACCTTCCGACATGACCTTGGCGTAGCCGCCCGTACCGGCCCCGTCTTCTTCGTAATTGACGGCGACGAACTCGCCGCCCATCGAGACGATCTGATCGGCGACCTCCTGGCGCGTGTCGTTGGCGCGGACAATCGCGCCCAGATTGGCGGCGGTGCCGATTGCGGCCAGACCGGCGACGCCAGCGCCAATCACGAACACCTTGGCGGGCGGCACCTTGCCAGCAGCGGTGATCTGGCCGGTGAAGAAGCGGCCAAAAGCGTTGGCGGCCTCGATGACGGCGCGATAACCGGCGATATTGGCCTGCGAGGAAAGCGCGTCCATCTTCTGCGCTCTTGAAATGCGCGGCACTGAATCCATCGCCAGCACCGTCACCTTCTTGGCGGCGAGTTGCTCCATGAGCTGCGGGTTTTGCGCGGGCCAGATGTAGCTGACCAGCGTGCCGCCGTCTTTCAGGAGCTTGACTTCATCGGCATTGGGCGCGCGCAGCTTGAAAACGATGTCGGCTTTTGTCCAGACTTCCGCCGCCGTGGCGAGCACTTCCGCGCCTGCTTCACGATATTCGTCATCGCCGATATGGGCGAGCGCGCCCGCGCCCGTTTCGACAACGACCTGATAGCCCTGTTTCCTGAGCTTCTGTACGACTTCGGGAACCGTTGCGACGCGGGTTTCGCCGCTAAAAGTCTCCCTGGGCACTCCGATAATCAGAGGCATATTCCCTCCTGGGGTGGTTGCTTATATTGGGTTGGTGAAAAATGGAAATCCTGCTGCCCGGAGTGGACGCAGCGTGATGTCCTCCACCCGATGCGCGCCAGCCCCCCAAGCCAAGCGTTTTAATTATAAACCAAGTCCCGTTTCCACCTTGTCTGACAGCGCCATGCCAGCAGGACTGCCGAGCAAGGCCCCGACCGTCGTCGCCAGCGCCTGACCGAGAACTTGATGCTGATCGGCATCGAGATGGATGCCGTCGACGCGGCTGGTCGGCGTGACTTCGCCCGCGTCGAGAAAATGGCAGCCGAGTTCGCTGGCAACTTGCCGGTAAGCGGCGGCCAGACCGGCGCTGGCCGCCGCCGCCCCGGTGAATTTGGGCGCAATCGGCCCCTGCGGCGTGCCGATGGGCGGCGGCGCGACGATCAGAATCGGCGGCAACGGCATCCCCGGTTCAATCGGCGCCTGACGGATGGCAGCAACCAGCGCGGCGATGCCCTGCGCCGAATGCCAGGCGTTGTGCTGCGGGTGCATGGACTGAAAATCATTGGTTCCCAGAAGCAGCACGACCAGCGCCAGCGGCGAGTGAATTTCGATCCGCTGCGCCAAACCGGCCAACCCGTTGCGGCCCGCTTTGAACGGGTCGTCCCAGACCGTGCGGCGGCCATTCAAGCAATCCTCGATGACCCGCACCGAACGCCCGGCGGCGGTCAGCGTCAGTTCCATGACGCCCGGCCAGCGTTCCTCAAAGGCCAGACGCTGGCGCGTCGCCGGAATGATGCCCCAGGAAAGGGAATCGCCATAAACCAGAATGTGCTGCATGAAAACCTCCTGCTAATTCCGTTTTCAGATCAAGCGAGTACGCGAAGACGAAGCGCAGACAGTGCTATTGCACGGCAAGCGAAGTCGACAAAGTAATCGTTTGATCTGGAAATGGAATAACTCAGTGTTTGCCCGTACTGCCAAAGCCGCCCGCGCCGCGCTGGCTGGCGGCAAAGTCATCGACCACGTTGAAGCCGACCTGCACCACCGGCACGACCACCAACTGGGCGATGCGCTCCAGCGGGTTGAGCGTAAACGGCGTCTGCCCCCGGTTCCACAGTGAAACCATCAATTCGCCCTGATAGTCCGAATCAATCAGGCCGACCAGATTGCCCAGGACGATGCCGTGTTTGTGGCCGAGGCCGGAACGCGGCAGGATCATCGCCGCCAGACCGGGATCGGCGAGATGAATGGCCATGCCGGTCGGCACCAGCGCCGTTTGCCCCGGCGTGAGTTGCAGCGGTTCGGCGATGCAGGCGCGCAGATCAAGCCCCGCCGAACCGGGCGTGGCGTAATGCGGCGGCGACTCACGCAGGCGGTGGTCGAGAATCTTGAGGTCAATCCGGCGCATCGTCGGCTCCTGTCAAATCAGCGATATGTTCGATCAACTGCCGCGCCAGCGCCGTTTTGCTGGCGGGCGGCAGGTGGTGGATGCCGCGGTCGTCAAAGAGGACGAGGCGGTTTGTCTCGCCGCCCAGGCCGTCGGCAATCAGATTACCGACCAGCAGCGGCACTTTTTTCTTCTGCCGTTTGGCTTGGGCGTGCTTTTCCAGATCGTGGCTTTCCGCCGCGAAGCCGACGCAGAACGGGCCGTTTTCCAGCCCCGCGACGGCGGCGAGAATGTCGGGATTTTCCACCAGTTCCAGCGCCGGAATGCCGCCGGCGTCCTTTTTGAGCTTGTGTCCGGCGACCTGGGCGACGCGATACTCGGCGACGGCGGCGACGGCAATGAAGATGTCGCTGGCCGCCGCCCGAGGCATCACCGCCGCCTGCATCTCCAGGGCGCTCCGCGCGTCGATGCGCTCAACACCGGCGGGCGTCGGCAACGCCACCGGGCCGGAAACCAGCGTCACCTCAGCGCCAGCGTGGCGGGCGGCGCGCGCCAGCGCATAACCCATCCGCCCCGACGACAAATTGGTGATGCCGCGTACCGCGTCAATCGCTTCAAAGGTCGGCCCCGCCGTCAGCAGCACCTTCTTCCCGGCCAGCCGCTTGGGCGTGAAAAAGGCTGCCACCGCATCGAGGATTTCCGCTGGCTCGGCCATGCGCCCGACGCCAAGCTCGCCGCACGCCTGCTCGCCGCAGGCCGGGCCGATCAGGCCGATGCCGTCGGCCTGCAAGCGGGCGACGTTGCGCCGGGTTGCCGGGTTTTCCCACATCTGCCGGTTCATCGCCGGGGCTACCAGCAGCGGACAAGCGCGGGCCAGCGTCATCGTCGTCAGCAGGCTGTCGGCCAGCCCGTTGGCGACCCGCGCCAGAAAATCGGCGGAAGCGGGCGCGACAATCAGCAGATCGGCCTCGCGCGAGAGATCAATATGCGCCATCGCGTTGGCCATCCGCGCATCCCACTGGTCGCTAAACACCGGCTGCCCGGAGAGCGCCTGAAAGGTCGTCGCCGTGACGAAATGCGTCGCCCCTTCGGTCATCGCCACCCGCACCTCGGCCCCTGCCTTGACCAGCAGCCGGAGCAGTTCCGCCGCCTTGTAAGCGGCAATGCCGCCGGTCACGCCGAGCACGATTCGCTTCCCCTTCAATTCCATCATCGTTCTCAATAAGATTCGGATTTCTCCATTCTACTGGAAGCGCCATGACGATCAGCGATTGGCCCACGCGCGAGCGCCCCCGCGAACGGCTTTTGGCCGACGGCCCGGCGGCGCTTTCCGATGCCGAACTGCTGGCGATCTACCTGCGCGTCGGCCTGCCCGGCAAAAGCGCGGTCGATCTGGCGCGCGATCTTCTCAGCCGCTTCAACGGCCAGCTTGGGGCGCTGGCCGAAGCCTCGCTCGACGAACTGACCAGCGTCCCCGGCATCGGTCTGGCCAAGGCCGCCCAGCTCAAAGCCAGCTTCGAGCTGGCCCGCCGCGCCTTGAGCCAGGCCTGGACGACCCGCGACGCGCTGGCGGCGCCCGGTCAGGTCCGCGACTGGCTGCGGCTGCGCCTCGCCGCCCGCCCGCAGGAAGTCTTCATCGCCCTCTGGCTCGACACCCACAACCGCCTCATCAAAGCCGAAGAACTGTTTGTCGGCACGCTCACCCGCGCCGCCATCTATCCGCGCGAAGTCGTCAAATCCGCGCTTGGCCATAACGCCGCCGCCGTCATCCTCGCCCACAACCACCCGACCGGCATTATCGAACCCTCGACATCCGACCGCCTGCTGACCGACGACCTGAAAAAAGCCCTGGCCCTGGTCGACGTCCAGCTACTCGACCACTTCATCGTCGCCGGTGATGCCCCGCCGCTGTCGTTTGCCGAACGGGGGCTGTTATGAAGGCTGGCCTTGGCGGGCAATTTGCCGCAAGCCTTCAAGCGGCAGATTGGCGACTTCAAGGCAGGGGATCGTCAGATGCGGCCGCAGGGCGGCGGCGTTGCCGCCGGAGAGGAGGCAGCTCGCGCCGGGCGACGCCAAGCGGGAAAAAGCCCGTTCGATGGCACCGATCTGCGCTTCGAGGATGCCGCTGGCAATCGCGTCCTCGGTGCAGCGCGGCGTCGCCTGCCAGTTGCCATCGGCCAGCGGCAGATCAGCCGTATCGCTCGCCAGGGCGCGGCGCATCAGGTCGCTGCCAGGCAGGATCAGGCCGCCGGGGAAATTGCCGTCGCTGTCCAGACTGTCGATGGTCGTCGCCGTACCCGCCATCACGACCAGACACGGGGCCGTCGTCCGCGCCCGCGCGCCGATCAGGGCGCACCAGCGGTCGACGCCAAGGCGCTCCGGTTGCTGGTAGTGGCTGCTCACACCGGCGCAAGCGGCGCTGCTGCGGATTTCTTCCAGCCGCGCCGCCAAGGCGCCCAAACACTGACGGAGCCGCGCCGCCACGGCAGCGCCCGCGACATTGGCCAGCAGAACGCGGCGTATTTGCGGCCAGCGCGCCAGTAGCGCGGGCAACGCCGCTGCGTCATCATGCCCGGCTGCGCCTTGCTCCAACCAGTCGCCGCCCGCGTGGACGCCCCATTTGAGACGGCTGTTGCCGCTATCGAGGCAGAGGATGAGGCCGTCGGTCACGCTTCTTCCAGCTTGATCGTGAATAAAGCTCGGTTGACAACCCGACCGGAAAACCGATTCCAAATTTTGCCAAGCGGCTCACTGCGTATTTGTTGGTGCCTTGACAGAAGGATAGCCATAGAATGGTTGAATCTCCGTAAGTCCCTCGCAGGAGACCTGCTGCCCGGCTTGGAGCGACGATATCCTTTGGCGGCTAAAATCACTGGCGGGTTGCCACTGACGAGTCTGATCGAGGTGCTGAACCAGCGCAAGGGATTGCTGATAACTCGCCAGCGCCCCGTTGATGTCTCCTTGGCACCGCTTGATCTCACCTATCCAATAGTAGGATGTGGACAATTGACGAAGCTGATTGGCGGAAGCCTGGCCAGATTTCTGTAAAAGCTCGCCTGTAGAGATTTCTTCCTGGTATTTCGTGAGCGCCTCTTGCACTTTGCGCTGACCAAGCAACGAATCGCCGATATACCCCTGAATATCCAGAACATTACTCAAGTGCACAATATTAGTGGGGTCAGCGTCAGCCAATGGTTTAATGGTATCAAGAGCGGCTTGGTAATATTTAATTGCTTCCACCCAATTTTTTTGGTCCGCTAAAAGTTGGCCCATATTGAGATACGCAAACGATAGGTTTGCCTGAAAATTTGAATCCTTGTTGGGATAATCGCGAACCAAGGGGAACAATACCTTGTTGATAGCCTCTGTATAGGCTTTGTTTGCCAATGGTCTATGCGTTGTGTCTGAGGCTATGGCGTTACCGAGGCGACGATGCGCATTGCCTACCTCTATCAGGGCTACGCCAAGATCACGCCGGGAGAATGGGTTGTTCGCTGACTCCAACTCTCTAGCCAAGCCAAGTGATCTTTGATAATTCGCCAGGGCGGCTGAAAAAGATCCGGCGTCCATGTAAATTCGTCCGCTTTTTCCCAGCGCTACCAATACGTCTCTTTTGAAACCCCTATCGTCGGGGGCCGCCTGCGCCAGGGAGTCCGCAATCTGCAAGGCACTTTCATAACGCTCCAATGCTTCCTTATCCTTACCCTGATCCAGTAAACTATCACCGATAAAGAGCTGCGACTCATATCGCTTACGCTGCCAACCCAGGTCATTGGGGGCGCGAGCGGAGTTAGTCTGGGCCAAGCCAAGCGCCTGCTCAAAAGCCTGCTGAGCCTGTGGGTATTGACCGGCAAGGATCGCCATATATCCGAGATCGGTCCAATTGGCGTAATCGGCAGGCTGTAATGCTGCCACCTTGGCATACAACTTGACCGCCTCGGCGACATTGGTCAACTGAACAAGAGCCGCCCTATGCCGCAATGCCCACGCCGCCGCAGCATTGTTCCCGGCCCGGATATTGTCCTGGTAGATGGCGTCGAACAGCGCCTCCGCCTCACTCGTGCTGCCCCGCTGCAATGCCGCGAAGGCTTCTTGCGAGCGTTGGTCATTGCGCCGCGCCAGATCCGCTGCGGCTATTTCGATTTGCCTGACGGCGTTTTCCTCCGCTGTTTTCTTTTGTTCCTCAGTAAGAGCCACGGGCGAACTGGCAGCAATTTGTTTCGCAAGCTCTTTCGCCAGTTGCTCTATCAACTGCTGTTGCAGGTGTTTCTCGTCGGGGGGAGGAGGATCAGGTTTGATGACAGACCAGACCACAACGCCCAAGATCAGCGCCAAGATGATGAGCCGGATAATCCGCGGCATCCATTGCTGCCAGGAACGGGCTACCTGAAATGGCGTCCGGGAATAAATGACCAGTTCACCGGTAGTTTTTTGTTTCGGTGACAGTTCCTCAATGGATTTTTTTGTTTCTTTGTATAGCAATTCATCGCGCCCGCCAGGTTTGGCAATCAGAATATGATCGGCATTGACCGGCATCGGCGTGCAGGCGGGCAGACCAGGATCGGCGGAATCCTCCACGACGATGCGTCCGGCTAGCGTATCGGACATTTCGTAATAGACCAAATGGGCCAGTTGACCCTGCCGGTGCTCGGCAAGACTTCGGTACTTGATATTCAGATCGCGCAGCCCGGGTTGATTGGCGACCAGATCGCTGGCGGCAGGAGAAGGCCAGGCAAGAAAGGCGAGGTGTCGCAGGAGGTTGGCTTTTCCTGAACCAGTGTGCGGCGTCGCGATAAATACGACCAACCTGACACGGGAGAGGAATCTCTCACTCCTGGGATCGCGACTGTCGGCGGCGTTGCGCAGCATCTGCTTGACGATCAGCCCGCCCTGGCTATGGCAAACGAAAGTTATTGGCCCGGTATCAAGATCATCATCGAGCAGAAGCACCCGTAGCGCATGGGCCGCCTCATCCAGCAAAGGCATGGCCGTACCGAGCCAATTGCTTGGCGGCGAGGCGTAAGCATAGGAGAAGACCGCCAAGCCCGGCACATCTTCGGCAAGCCACAGCGGCCAGAAGGTTTTGTCATCCGCCCCACGTTGCCAGGTATCGTATGGATGCCCGCCAAGACCGTGAACAAAAACGACATTACCGCGCTTTTTACCCGTCCAATTCGCGATTTTGATTAATTGCCCCATGCCTTCATAGTGCCTGAATTAAAGGCTTGGGAAAAGATGAAGGGCATCACTTTTATTCGAACACCATCTGAACCGCCGGACGCAGGCTGAGGTCGCCGCTGACGATGCGCTGGAGGCCGGACGCCGTTTCGAGCAGCAAAGCGCCGTCGTCGTCGACACCGCGGCAAAGGCCGGTGAGCGGCGCGGCGGCGGCGTCGACAAGCTGTACCGGGCGGTCTTGCCAGAGGTGGCGGCACTGCCAGTCGGCGCGGACGGCGGCAAAGCCGGATTGGGCAAAATGGTCGAGGATGGCGGCGAGTTGGCCGAGGATGGCGGCAAGCAGGGTGTGGCGGTCGATGCCGGGCAAACCCGCCTGATCCAGCCCGGCGGCGGGCTGCGCCAGTTGGCCGACGGGCGGCGCAAGATTGAGGCCGATGCCGATCACCGCCTGGCAACGATCCCGGCTGCTCGCCAGTTCAACCAGAATGCCCGCCAGTTTGGCGTCGCCGTCCGCCGCCGCCAGCAACACGTCATTCGGCCATTTGAGGCCGATACCCTGGCCGCCGAGACTTTCCAGCGCCCTGACCAACGCCACGCCAACGGCCAGCGACAGGCCGCCAAGGCGGGCGGGCGACCCGGCAAAGCGCCAGAGGAGAGAAAAGGTCAGGCTGTTTTCCGGCGCCGACAGCCACGAACGCCCCCGACGGCCCCGCCCGGCGGTCTGACGGTCGGCAACGACAACCATCCCGCTTGGCGCAGCAGCCCGGCGCAGCAATTCGCTGCTGGTGGAATCACAGACAGCGAGCGCGTCAACCACAAAGCGCCCGGCCAGTTCACCGAGGCAGGCTTGGAGCAGGATGGGGTCGATCAGGGGCATGGGGCGGATTTTATGTGGTCTTGCGTCGGCGGCGGCAAGGCGTTCGGGGATAGGTTTTGGGAGAGCGGCGGGGGATTTCCATTATTCCCCCCGCGCCCGCGGAATCTGTCGCTCGCCTTGCGTGGTTTCTAGCGTTACCTGGTCAGCGGCGATCTGTATGCCGGTCACAGCATCCTCCAAGGCAACCGTCGTACAAGAACGATCCCCATCACCACAAGTTCTGGAGTGGCGAAATATCGCCAGCGGCTGCAAGGTGCGGCGATCAAATACTTTTACGTAGCCAAACCAATCGCTTGGCGCACCTGAACGCAGCACAGATAACAACCGAGCGGAGGCGATATAGTTTGGGGAACAAAAATATTTCCGCGGGCGCAGGGAATCAGGCACCATAATGACTTGCCGCCCATCCAAGGTACGCAAGTTCTTGATGCCATCAATGTCATCTTCGCCCATGTCGCAAGGCTCTCGGGCAATTTCTGCGGCAAGCTGCGGTCGTGATTCCAACGCCGGTTTGCCCGCTGGCCCCAAGATGCGTTTGATGGCATTCGTGTAGCCTTTCACCTTGGGGATTGCCCAGTACCGAGGGCAATATTCCATACTGCCTTTAGGATGGCCCACAGGCCGCCGCAGATGCAGGTTCTGCTCATACAAGACTTGACCTGTGGCGTTTTGTACCAGACGAATCACCGCGCCCTGTCCGGTCGTCTTGGCCTGAAAAGTGAAATGACGCGGCTGCCCTACATAGCGCACCTTGACTCCGCCACCGTCATAGGTGACCCATGTAAACCCCTCCGCCTGATAACGATCAAAACTTGGCAGCGAAATGTGGGGACTTCCAGTAGCCTTCAACGCCGGGTCGATATCCAGTTCGACAATTTCATCCGGCCCGACCAGCGGGCCTTCCGGCCACACGAAAGGCACATCACACAAGGGGGCAACGGCGTAAACCGCGCCAGCGGGCAGGTACAGTTCCCGGTCTTGCGTATTGGCTTTCGCCCATTGCCGCTGGTGCAAGAAAGCCGCCAGCGCGTAAACACCGATAAGCCCCACGGCCAATCCGTATCCGGCCTGTCGCATTGTCAACCATTGTTGTTGCACCGCAGAAGCCGCAGTAGCCAGACTTAGCGCGGTGAGCCAAACCACGACACCCCATCCCCAAGTGGTCACTCCCGGTGGCGACCAATCTGAATCAGGGGCGTCGCCAAAAAACGGGAAAGTCGCCGCCAGCAGAATCATCAAGAGCACCCACCTTCCAGCCGACTTACCCTTCAGTACACGGGCGAGCACTATGAAAAAGAATATATTGGCATAGACAGCCCAGCCCTTGCATGCCCAGCCGAACAACAAGCCAAACGGCAAAATGCTAATACCGTACCAGACTTCCAGATATTTTCCCGGGTGATACCCGAAAAACCCCGGCAGCGCCAGCGACGCCAGCCAGCAGATCACGGCGGCGATACACAGCCAGCGTGCTGGCTTGCTGACCGCCGTCAACCGAGCCGTGGTTTGTACAGGCACGATTCAAGTCCCAATCAGGCTGCTTGACGCCCGGCCATGCGCGGCTCAACGCAAGCCGCTCAATTCCTTCTGGATGGCGACGATGTTGCGTTCGTGTTGCGCCACGCGGTCGCGGTAGGGGGCGAGGCGGTCGACGCCTGCCGTTGTGCTTGGCGGCAGGTTCAAACCTTCCTGTTCGGAGAGGTCGCGCTTGGCCTGGTCGAGGTTGCGCTGCTCGCTGCCCAGTTCCTGTTCGAGAATCAGGCGGCGGTCGTTGTCGCGGTTTTTCTGGGCGTCTTCGGTAACCCGCGGGAAATCGACGGGCGTCCGCTCGGTGGACTTCGGTTTGGCCTTCGGCGCGGGCACGGTGTTTTCCGGCGTGCTGACGACCGCTTTGCAATCCTTGTTGATGCGGGTGTTGGAGATCACCGTGCCGCCGCTTTCGTCGGTACAGCGGTAGATGCTCTGGGCGTTTGCCGACAGGCTCACGGCAGCGAGGAGAAGGGCAATCGTTGTGCGTATCATCGTCAAACCGCCTTGTGCGCAAAAAATTATCAGCAACTGTAATACAGATCAAACTCGACCGGGTGCGTGGTCATGCGCAGCCGGTTTACATCTTCCATCTTCAAAGCGATATAGGCATTAATCCAGTCGCTGGAAAAAACGCCGCCTCGGGTCAGGAAGTCGTGATCTTTGGCGAGGCTGTCCAGGGCTTCTTCGAGCGAGGCGCAGACGGTGGGGATTTGGGCCGCTTCTTCCGGCGGCAGGTCGTAGAGATTTTTATCCGCCGGGTCGCCGGGGTGGATTTTGTTCTCGATGCCGTCCAGACCGGCCATCAACAGCGCCGCGAAGCACAGATAGGGATTGGCGATGGGATCGGGAAAGCGGGCTTCGATGCGCCGCGCCCTGGTCGAGGCGACGTGCGGAATGCGGATCGAGGCCGAGCGGTTTTTGGCCGAGTAGGCGAGTTTGACCGGCGCTTCGTAATGCGGCACGAGGCGCTTGTAGGAATTGGTGCCGGGATTGGTGATGGCGTTGAGCGCCTTGGCGTGTTTGATGATGCCGCCAATGTAGTACAGGGCGAGGTCGGACAGCCCGGCGTAGCCGTCGCCGGCGAACAGGTTTTTGCCGTCTTTCCAGATCGACTGGTGTACGTGCATCCCGG
Source organism: Azonexus sp. (assembly GCA_031277255.1). Lineage (GTDB taxonomy): Bacteria > Pseudomonadota > Gammaproteobacteria > Burkholderiales > Rhodocyclaceae > Azonexus. The sequence goes on along the minus strand of JAITMS010000023.1, from coordinate 17,237 downwards.
AGCCGTTGTCGCCGACGATGGGTTTCGGCATGAAAGTCGCGGTCTTGCCGTATTGATGGGCGATGTTGTGGATCACGTATTTCATCAACTGCGTCCAGTCGGCGCGCTGCACCAGGGTGCTGAAGCGGGTGCCGATTTCGCACTGGCCGGCATTGGCGACTTCGTGGTGATGCACTTCGACCGGCACGCCGAGCGATTCCAGCGTCAGCGCCATGGCCGAGCGGATGTCGTGCAGGCTATCGACCGGCGGCACCGGGAAGTAGCCGCCCTTGACGCCCGGACGATGGCCGGTGGCGCCGCTGCCTTCGTTGGTTTCGCCGGATTTCCAGGCGGCTTCGGCGGAATGGATTTTGAGGAAGCAGCCGGACATGTCGACCGACCACTCGACGCCGTCAAAAATGAAAAATTCCGGCTCCGGGCCGAAATAGGCGGTATCGCCAACGCCGGAGGCTTTGAGATAAGCCTCGGCGCGCTTGGCGATGGAACGCGGATCGCGGTCATAGCCCCGGCCATCGGCGGGATCGACGACATCGCAGGTGAGCACGATGGTCGTCTCGTCATAGAAAGGATCGACATAGGCGGTCGCCGGGTCCGGCATCAACTGCATGTCGGAAGCCTGAATGCCCTTCCAGCCGCCGAAGGAGGAGCCGTCGAAAGCATGGCCGTTGTCAAAGGTTTCCTCGTCAAAGGCTGAAACCGGCACGGTGACGTGCTGCTCCTTGCCGCGCGTGTCGGTAAAACGGAAATCGACAAATTTGGCGTCGTTTTCCTCAATCATCTTGATGACGTCTTGCGGGGTGGTCATGCTGGGTTCTCCTGAGAAGCCCCGTATTTTGCCATAACGGGGCGGGCGGATTGATGCCGGGCGGAGATTGAGCATGAAGCCCAAGCGTCACCGCCGCCGCTGGGCGATTGTCCCTTGTACTAGGGAGGGACAATCCGGCCAAGGCAGTTGATCTATCGTGCCCCATATCAAAGGCTTCCATTCGTCTGATGGTTAACTGGAATGGCTATATCAGGGTCGTCCGGCGAGGTAGTCGGCGACGGCGGCGGCGACCAGTCGGGGGAGTTCGGTGGCGAGGCGTTGTTCGACGCGGCGGGCGATGTCTTCGCGGCTGGCGCTGGGCGGGGCGGTGGTTTCGGCGGCGGCAGTCGCAGCAGCGGTGACTGGCTCGCGGAAAACAAAAGGTTTGCTGTCGCGCGGTTGCGGGTCGGGCGGGATGGTCATTTCCGGCAGATCCGGCAGCAGGGGCGCGGCGGCGACCGGCGTTGCCGGTGGCGGCGGCGGTCCGGGTTTGGGCGGCACGGCTGCTGGTGGCGGTGGCGTTACGGGTTTCGCTGGCGGGGCTGCCGGTTTTGGCGGCGGTGGCGGCGGCGCGGTGGCGACATCGAGCAGTAGCGGGATGTCGCCATCGGCTCCGGCGGAAGAAATGGCGTCGGTCAGCACCGGGATGTCGCCGTCGGCATTGGGCCGCTGACGTTGCATCAGGGCGTCGGCGCGGGCGAGGATGGAACTGGGCATGTCAGGCCGTCTGGTCACGGGTCGAGAGGTCGAAATAGCGTACGCCGCAACCGGCTTCCTTGTACTGGCGGACGCGCTCGCGGGCGGCGAGGCGGTCTGGCTCGTCGCGGCCAACGACTTCGATCAGGCTGTGAAAACGCTCGTAGCCGGGCGGCAGGGCGCGGGCCAGATTCATCAGCCGTTCCGCTTGCGGCGGCTGGTCGAGGCGGGCGGTGATGAGGATCGGCGTTTCCGCCGCCAGCGGCGAATCGGCGCGGCAGTGCGGGATGAAACTTTGTTGCGCGGCGGTCCATAACAGCCGGTCGAGGCTGTCGGCGACCGGCGCATCGGGGGCGTAGATGAGCAGCGGCTTCCGCTTCGCCCAGGCGCCGCCGATCAGGGCGCAGGCGGCGGCCAGACGGTCGGAGGCGCCGTGGTAGAAAAAGACTTCGGTCAATTCAGTTTACCCGCGCGCTGCAAGAGGTAATGGGCGAGCAAGGGCACGGGTCTACCGGTCGCGCCCTTGTCGGCGCCGGATTTCCAGGCTGTGCCCGCGATGTCGAGGTGCGCCCAGTCGAATTTCCCGGCGAAGCGGGCGAGAAAACAGGCGGCGGTGACCGAACCTGCTGGCCGCCCGCCGGTATTGCTCATGTCGGCGAAATTACTTTTCAACTGTTCCTGATAATCGTCCCACAGCGGCAGATGCCAGGCCCGGTCGTGGGCGGCGTCGCCCGCCTCGAGCAGATCGCGGGCGAGGCTTTCCTTGTTGGCGTAGAGGCCGCTGGCGACATGCCCGAGAGCGATGACGCAAGCGCCGGTGAGGGTGGCGACGTCGATCACGGTATCGGGCAGGATGTGTTCGGCGTAAGTGAGGGCGTCGCACAGGATGAGGCGGCCTTCGGCGTCGGTGTTGATGATTTCGATGGTCTGGCCGGACATCGAGCTGACGATGTCGCCGGGGCGGCTGGCGTTGCCGCCGGGCATGTTTTCAGCGGCGGGGATGATGACCTTGAGATTGAGCGGCAACTTCATCCGGGCGGCGGCGGCGATGGCGCCGAGGACGCTGGCGGCGCCGCACATGTCGTATTTCATTTCGTCCATGTCGGCGGCGGGTTTCAGCGAAATGCCGCCGCTGTCGAAGGTGATGCCCTTGCCGATCAGGACGAGCGGTTTTTCACTGGCGCTGCCGCCCCGCCAGCCAAGGACGATCAGCCGGGGCGGCTGGCGGGCGCCCTTGGCGACCGACAACAGCGCGTTCATGCCGAGTTTTTCCATCTCGGCGCGTTCCAGGATCTCGCAGGAGAGATTGAGTTCGCCCGCCAGCGTCCGGGCGCGATCAGCCAGCCAGGCCGGGTTGCAGATATTGGGCGGCAGGTTGCCGAGGTCTTTGGCCAGCGCCACGCCTTCGCCAATGGCCAGGCCCTGGGCCAGAGCTTCCTCGGCGATGGTCAGTTCGTTGCGGCGTTCGACGCCGAGGGTCAGCTTTCTGAGCGGGCGGCGGATGTCGTTCTTTTTGCTCTTGAATTGCTCGAAGCGGTAGGTCGCATCGAGGGCGGCGATGACCGTCTGGCGGATGCGCCAGGCGATGCCGCGCTTTTTGACGGCAAGTTCGGTGAGAAAAATGGCGGCCTCGAAAGCGCCAGTTTCGTTGAGCGTTTTGACCGCCGTGCGGATGGCCTCGCGGAATTCTTTTTCGCGGAAATCCTTTTCCTTGCCCAGACCAACCAGCAGCACGCGGTCGGCTAAAATGCCGGGGACGTTGTGCAGCAGCAAGGTGGAACCGCTCTTGCCTTCCATGTCGCCGCGGCGAACGATGTCGCCGATGTAGCCGTTGGCGGCTTTGTCGAGCAGTTCGGCGGGCAGGGTCAGTTTGCGCGCCTCGAAAACCCCGGCGACGACGCAGGCGCTGCGCTGTTTTTCCGGGCTGCCGCTTTTAATGCTAAATTCCATAAAACTTGCTCCTGTTCGGGGAAATCTCCGTAACCGCAGGATTATCCCCGTAAATTTTTGCTTTCGTCAAAACATGATCTTCGAGCGCGCCAGCCGGCGTGAATTTGCCCAGTCAGCCGCTGGCGTCAGCGTCGCGCTGCTGGCGATTCTCTTGTCCACCCAGTTGATTCGTCTCCTCAAGGACGCGGCGGGCGGCAGAATCGTACCGGAAGCCGTGGCCTCGCTGCTCGGCTTTGCGACCTTGAATTTCATGCCCATTTTGCTGTCGCTGACGCTTTTTGTCTCTATTTTGCTCAGTTTGTCCCGCGCCTACCGCGATTCGGAAATGGTCATCTGGTTTTCCGGCGGCCAGCCGCTCACGGCCTGGACGAAGCCGGTGCTGCGCTTTGCCTGGCCGATTGTCGGGGCGATTGCCCTGTTGTCGTGGTTTCTTTCGCCGTGGGCGTATTACAGCCGCGACGAATACCAGCAAAAGCTGTCGGCGCGGAGCGAACTGTCCCAGGTGTCGCCCGGCGCTTTTCAGGAGGTCAGCGGCGGCCGCCGGGTGATCTTTGTCGAGGCGCTGGCCGACGACGCCAGCACCATCGGCAATGTTTTCGTCGCCTCGGTGCAGGACGGCAAGCTCGGCGTGGTGATGTCCGATACGGGCCGCCAGCGCATTGCCGAAAACGGCGACCGCTTCATCGTCCTCGACAGCGGACGGCGCTACGAGGTCGAAGCGGGCACGCCGGAATTCAAGATCATGGAATTCGAGCGTTATCAGGTCCGGGTGCAGGACGGCGAAGCCAGGCCGGTCGAGCCTTCGCCAAAAACCATGATGATGCACCAATTGCTGTTCGAAACCGGCGACAAGGCGCGCGGCGAACTGGTGTGGCGCATCGGCGTGCCGCTTTCGGCGCTGCTCCTGGCCTTGCTGGCGATTCCGCTCGGTTACGTCAATCCGCGGGCCGGGCGCTCGGCCAATCTGCTGCTGGCCATTCTGATCTACGCCATCTACAACAATCTCCTGTCTGTCAGCCAGGCCTGGGTGGCGCAGGGGCGGCTGCCGTTCTGGATTGGCCTTTGGGCGGTCCACGCCCTGATGCTGCTGCCGCTGCTGCTGCTCTTTGCCCGGCGCATGAATGTCGGCAATCTTTTTGCGCGGCGGCGCGGATGAGGCCGTCTGCCCTGTTTCGCCTCAATCTTTATCAGCGTTACCTGATGCGCGAAGTGCTGGCGGCGGTTTTTCTCGTGCTGCTGGCTTTTCTCGCCCTGTTCAGCTTTTTTGACCTGATTAACGAATTACGCAAGATCGGCAACAACTATGGCCTTGATCGGGCCATCCTCAGCGTCGCCCTCAATCTGCCCGGCCTGATCTACGAACTGATTCCCATCGCGGCGCTGATCGGCACCCTCTACGCCTTGTCGACGCTGGCCCGGCATTCGGAAATCACCGTGCTCCGTGCTTCCGGCCTGGCGACCCGCGACATGCTGCTGACCCTGTTTCGCGTCGCCGGGTTGCTGGCGCTCCTCACCTTTTTCGTCGGCGAGGCGCTGACGCCGCTGGCCGAGCGCGTTGGCAACGAACTGCGGGCCAAGGCGGTGAGCCGGGCGGTTGCCCAGCAAGGCTTCACCTCCGGTCTGTGGGTCAAGGATGGCCGCAGCTTCGTCAATATCCGCCTGGTGACGCCGGATTCAGCCCTGCATCAGGTGCGCATCTACCAATTCGACCAGAACAACGCCCTCGAATCGGTGACCGACGCCGCCGAAGGCCATTTTGAGGCGGCGGCGGGCGCCTGGACGCTGAGCCAGGTTTCGCGCACGACCCTGGTTGGCGACGTGGCGCGCGTCGAACAGTTGCCGAGTTTGAGCTGGACATCGGCGGTGACGCCCAATCTCCTGTCGGTACTGATGGTCGCGCCGGAACGGATGACCCTGTTCGGGCTGCTCAGTTTCACCCGGCATCTTGCGGAAAACCGCCAGCAGACCGAGCGTTACCAGATCGCCATCTGGAAAAAGCTCGTCTACCCGCTGGCGACGCTGGTCATGGTCGCGCTGGCCCTGCCTTTCGGCTACTCGCACAACCGGGTCGGCGGCGTCAGCCTCAAACTCTTTGCCGGGGTCATGCTCGGCATCCTGTTTTATGCCTTGAACGGCCTCTTTTCCAACCTCGGCATCATCAATTCCTGGCCCCCCTTCGCCAGCGCCACCGCGCCCTCGGCGCTGTTCATGCTGGCGGCGGCGGGCATGTTGTGGTGGGTCGAGCGGCGCTGAAGCCAGGTCGGCTGGCCGGGTTTGACGAAATTTTGACGCTTTGTGACGGAGACTGAAAAGTTGTTTTTCGGCTTTTATAATCTCAGATTTTTTTCGGATTTTTCATGGTTGACTCCCCTCCGCATTACGAATTTTCCGAGAAATACGATCCCGATCATGCGCGGAAGTATTTCCACAAACACAACACCGGCTTCTGGCGGCGCCTGTCGACCTGGCGCGAAGTCGGCATGGCGCGCAAGGCGCTGGTCATGGCCGGACAGCCTGCCTCGGTACTCGATCTGCCCTGCGGCACCGGGCGTTTCTGGGCCATGCTGGCGGAAGCGCCAGAGCGCCGGATCTATGTCGCCGACAACAGCCAGGCGATGATCGACGCCGGTCTCGAATTGCGCCCGCGCGAGGTGAGCGCGCGGATCGAAAAATCCTTTTGCTGCTCGGCCTTCGGCACCGGCCTGCCGGACAACTTTGTCGACTGCGTTTTCAGCATCCGTCTGCTGCATCACATCCAAAAGAGCGAAGACCGCGTGCTGATGCTCAAGGAGTTTGCCCGCGTCAGCAGCGGTACGGTGATCGTCTCGCTCTGGGTCGACGGCAACTTCCGCGCCTGGCGTCATGCCCGCAACGAGGCGCGCAAGGCGAAAGAACGCGGCACCGATCTGCCGCGCGACCGCTTCCTCTGTTCCCAGGCCGACATCGGGCGCGATTTCGCCGCTGCTGGCCTCGATGTCATCGGCCATGTCGATTTCATCAAATATTGGGACAAGTGGCGCACCTATGTGCTGCGCGTGAAAAAATAGATGGCCGATTTCATCAACGAGTCCTGGCGCGCTATCCTCGCCGCCAACGGCTTGGCGGATTTCGACGCCCTGTGGCAGCATCAGGCCGATTGGTTCGAGGAACCCAACCACCGTCGTGGCGGCTGGAGCGGCGTCGCCCGCTGTGAATTAAGCGAGCGGGGGGGGGCAAGAACCGTGCCAGCTATCTTCCTCAAGCGTCAGGAAAACCACATGGCGCGGTTGTGGACGCATCCGCTCCACGGCGCGCCGACCTTTCTGCGCGAATTCCAGCGCATCCAGCACTACCGCGCCTGCGGCATCCCGACGCTGGAGCCGGTCTATTTCGCCATGCGGAAGGTCGGCAAGGACGAGCGGGCAATCCTGATGACCGAGGAACTGACCGGCTTCATCTCGATGGAAGACCGCGTGCGGCGCTGGCTGCAAAGCGGCGCGCCGCCGCGGCCGATACGCTTGCGGATGCTGGGGGCCATCGCCGCCCTGTTGCGCGACATGCACGCCCATCGCATCCAGCACAACTGTTTCTTTCCCAAGCACATTTTCCTTCGCGTGAACGCCGACGGCAGTGTCGAGGCGCGCGTCATCGACCTGGAAAAATCGCGCTGGCACCCCTTCAAGGCGGCCTGCGCCGTCCGCGACCTGTATTCGCTCGCCTCCGATTCGCAGATGTGGAGCCGCAGCGACCGGCTGTGGCTCTTGAAATCCTACCTGCAAATCGAACGCCTCACGCCCTACGCCAAATGGCTGTGGCGCCGGGTGGCGACGCGCATCGCCCGCAAGGGCCGGGTCAGGCCGACAGCGGTTTACCTTGCAGCCAAGGCAGGCGTCACGGAGTAAATCCTTGTCGCTGCGGCGACAGCCCTCCTCCGTCAGTGAAGGAGGGCTAGGGTCATGCTGTCGACAGCAAACATCAGCATTGGACTCGTCAATTACAAATCACCGGAAGTGACATCGGTCTGCCTCGAATTGCTGAAGAAGGCCATCGACGTTTCGACAATCCCCATCTGGGTCATCGACAATGATTCCGGGGATGAAAGCCTGGAATACCTGAAGTCGCTGGATTGGATTCGCCTGATCGAAAGAAAACCCGTCGCCGGAGAAGCTGGATTTATCGCGCATGGGGCAGGTCTGGACATGATTCTGGAGCGGGTCGGCACGCCTTATTTACTGATTTTACATACCGACACCTTCATCTACGATCCGGCCATCATTCAAACCATGCTGAATATATGCGAGGCGGACGCGGGTGTCGCTGCCGTCGGGTGCCTGGAGCCGATATGGCGAAGCAGACCGCATCTCATGTGGAGATATGTGACGCGCGGCGTGAAGTATTATTTCAGGAAAATGAAAATCAAGATCGGGCTGCCGTCGAGATGGCCGAAATTACATTACGAAACGTACCTGAAAAGTTTTTGCGCCCTGTGGAATGTGAACATCATCAGAAAACACGACCTGCATTTCAATATGGAAAACAGGATTCCGGGGTATGCCATGCAGGACAGATTATCGCAATTGGGTTGCAAAATTATCGCCATTCCACCGCGCGAGATGTTTTCTGGCCTCGATCATATCGAAAAGGCGACGGCTTCCACCCAGGGGGGCGTCAGAATCAATTTCCGCACAGCCGGGAAATATCAGGAAAAACTGAAGCGGGCCAGAAACGCCTGAAGACGCAGCGCGCCTATGTGTTGCACAAACGGAATTGAGCCTGATGATGCCGAAGTTTTTCGGCTGACGGATAAGCTGAATTGAGTGTGAAAATGCGGGAGACAAGCGAATTTGATCGTTGGTGGAACCGTCCCGGATCGTGGGTGGAGCCGCCTAATATACGGCGCGGCGGCGAAAGCGGCGTTCAGCTATTGCTGCCTCTTGAGCCGGGACAGCCGCCGCTGTTCAGCAAGCGACAGGTCGGTCACATTTACCGCTCCCTGTTGCATCCTTTCGGTCGCCCGACCATATTGCGCGAGATACAGGTTTACTGCGCCTTTTCCCGTCTCGGTATCGCTACGCCGAAGCTGGTCTATGGCGCTGCCCGGCGGCAGCCGGAGGGTTGGCGAGGGCTGTTGATAACCGAAGCCTTGCAGGGCTTCGTCAGTCTCGAACAATGGTACGAAAGCGCCCGGCCAGCGGCGCTCCGCGCTGCCGTGATGCGCCAGGCGGCCCGCGTCGTGGCGCGTATGCACCGGGCCGGCTGGCAGCATGGTTGCCTCTACGCCAAGCATATTTTCGTCAAGGCGGAGAACGGCGCAGCGGACGATCCGGCAATAGAAATCGCCCTGCTTGATCTGGAAAAAGCCCGCCGCCGCTGGCAATCGTTGGCTTCCCGCAATGATATGGGACAACTGGCGCGGCACTGCGGCAAGATGCCGGACAGCGATCTGGAAATATTCCGCGCCGCCTATCGGGCCGCGTTGCGCGGGCAGTGAGTAAGCCTGAAACCGCGCTAAACAGACCGGATGCAGCTCCCCGCCAGGCGGTCGTGGAGGAATTGGCGGTCGCGGTCGAGCAGCGCCCACAGGATGCCGATGCCGAACAGGAGGATGGAGGGCCAGGCGGCGAGGTAGCGGAAGACGGCCTGCAAGGGCCGCAGCGGCGCGCCGTCGGCGTTGGTGAGGCGGAGTTTCCAGGTTTTCATCGGCAAGGTCTGGCCGCCGTGCAGCCAGAACCAGACGAAGTAAATCATCAGCAGGAGCAGGGCGTGCAGCCACATCAGGCGCGGGCTGGCGGTGTGGCCGAGGTAGCCGGAGAGCGCGGCTTCTGGGATGAGGAAGAAGATCAGCAGCACGGCAAAAACCACCAGACCTTCATACAACATGCTGAGCAGACGCCGCCCCAGCGCGGCGGGCGGCGGGGCCGTCATGGTGACGGATTGGCCGTTTCGCTGACCAGCGCCTCGGCAGGCGGCGGCGTTGCGTCCGGCTCGGTGGCGGCGGGCGGTTCGGCGGGCGGCATCAGCAGCAGCAAGTCCGCCGATTTGCCTTCTTCACGGAGCCGCTGCCGTTCGGCGAGCGGCAGGCTGAGGTAGGCTTTCCATTTTTCCCTGACCGCTCGCCGCTGGTCGGCGGGCAACTGCTTGAAGTCCTTGTAGGTATTGCGCGCCCGGGCGCGTTGGTCGGGCGTCATGCGTCCCCATTCCTGCATCCGCGCCTGAATGCGTTGTTGTTCGGCGGGCGGCTTGTTCGGGTAGCGTTCGGCAATGCCCAGCCACTGCTTCTTGCGCAGGCTGTCCATCGCGTTCCAGTCTCTGGCGAGCGGGGCCAGGATGGCTTGCTGGGCCGGGGTCAACTCGGCCCAGTCCGGTTGCAGCGGGGTACCGATGAGGGCGGTGGTCGGCGGTGAATCGGCAAGGACGCTGCCGGAGAGCAACAGACCGGCGATTACTGCGCCGAGGAGTCGTCTTTGAGCCATTCGATGAACTCGCGGTCGGCAAAAGCCTCAGGCGGCAGGTCGTCGGTCAGGATGGCGGTGTCGACCGCCTCGATTTCTTCGACGTACTGGCTGCTGTGCCAATAGAAGGAGAGCCACATGCCGGTCAGGAGGGCGATGATGGCGAAGAGGGGCTTGAAGCGGGCAAGGTCGATGCCGGCATGGCCGCTGCCGTGGCGCCAGGCGGGGAAGGACAGGTGGGCGCCGGCGCCAGCCAGAACCAGTTGCGACGCTTCTTCTTTCTGCCGTTCCAGCGCGAGATGACGCGCCGCCTCAAGACGGCGGGCCGCCGCTGGCGGGATGTCGTTGAGTCCTTGATTCAGCGCTTGCCGAATGCGGTATGCCTGTTCGTTGTTCATAGCCTGATGCCTTTCGCCGACAGCGCCGCCGCCAGAGTGTGCGTGGCGCGCGAGCAATGGGTTTTGACGCTGCCCTCCGAGCAACCCATGGCGGCTGCCGTTTCGGCAACGTCCATATCTTCCCAGTAACGCATGATGAATGCCTGACGTTGACGCAAAGGGAGTCTTTTTATTTCCTCTTCAAGGATATTCAAGGTTTCGCTTTGCAGCAAGGCGCTTTCCGGCGTCTTCGGGCCGTTATCGTCGGTGTCCGCCGCCAGCCGTTCCAGGGGATCGTTGTCTTCGTCGTCATCGGCGGCAAAGGCCGAGAGCAGGGTGGTCCACAGCGAGCGCACCTTGCTCCGCCGGTAAAAGTCGCGGATGGTGTTTTGCAGGATGCGCTGAAAGAGCATGGGGAACTCTTCTTCTGGCCGGTCGCCGTATTTTTCGGCCAGTTTGAGCATCGAATCCTGCACGATGTCGAGGGCGGCTTCTTCCTCGCGGACGGCGTACATGGCTTGTTTGAAAGCGCGCCGTTCAACGGATTCGAGAAAATTGGCAAGTTGATGGGCGGAAGCCAGAAACGTATCGTCCGGTAAGGGCCTTGCGGGCTGTGGATTATGCCGGGAAACCTTGACCGGAAACAGGCGCTCAATTAAGGTAGCACATTTTCAAGCGACAGCTTTGTGGACCCGGTAATGATGATCAGCGGTGCGGAAATTGTAGTCAGGTGCTTGCAGGAAGAAAAGGTGGAATGTGTGTTCGGCTACCCCGGCGGGTCGGTTCTGCACATTTATGACGCACTTTTCAAGCAGGATGAGGTCAAGCATATTCTCGTCCGCCATGAGCAGGCGGCGGCCCATGCGGCGGATGCCTATTCGCGCTCGTCGAAGAAGGTCGGCGTGGCGCTGGTGACTTCCGGCCCCGGCGTGACCAACACCATTACCGGCATCGCCACGGCGTACATGGATTCGATCCCGATGGTCGTGCTCTGCGGCCAGGTGCCGACGCAGTACATCGGCCAGGACGCCTTTCAGGAATGCGACACGGTTGGCGTCACCCGGCCCTGCGTCAAGCACAACTTTCTCGTCAAGGACGTCAAGGACTTGGCGATCACCATCAAAAAAGCCTTCCACATCGCCGCCACGGGGCGGCCCGGCCCGGTCGTGGTCGACATCCCGAAGGACGTGACGGCGCAGATGGCGAAGTTCGAGTATCCGAAGTCGATCCAGATGCGTTCCTACAATCCGGTGGTCAAGGGGCATCTCGGCCAGATCAAGAAAGCCGCGCAGTTGTTGCAGAGCGCCAAGCGCCCGATCATCTACATCGGCGGCGGGGTGATTCTCTCGAACGCCGCCGGGCAACTGACCGCCGTCGCCCAAAAGCTCAATTTCCCCGTCACCAGCACCCTCATGGGGCTGGGCGGCTATCCGGCGACCGACCGCCGGTTCATCGGCATGTTGGGCATGCACGGCACCTTTGAAGCCAACAACGCCATGCATTACGCCGACGTGATTTTCGCCGTCGGCGCCCGTTTCGATGATCGCGTGATCGGCAACCCGGAGCATTTCGGCGAGGAGAAACGGCGCGTCATCCATGTGGACATTGATCCTTCCTCCATTTCCAAGCGCGTCAAGGTCGATGTGCCGATCGTCGGCAATGTCGCCGACGTGCTCGACGAAATGCTCAAGCTGATCGACGAAGGCTTCAGCGCCGATCCCGAAGTGGCCGACTGGTGGCGGCAGATTGATGCCTGGCGCGACCGTAAATCGCTGGCCTATCGCCAGAACGAGCGGATCATGCCGCAGTTCGTCGTTGAGAAACTCTATGAAGTGACCAAGGGCGAAGCCTTCATCACTTCCGACGTCGGCCAGCACCAGATGTTCGCCGCCCAGTATTACAAGTTCAACCAGCCGCGCCGCTGGATCAATTCCGGCGGCCTTGGCACGATGGGCGTCGGCCTGCCGTATGGCATGGGCGTCCTGATGGCCAATCCGGGGGCGCAGGTGGCCTGCGTGACCGGCGAAGGCTCGATCCAGATGTGCATTCAGGAACTCTCCACCTGCAAGCACTACGGCTTCCCGATCAAGATCATCAACCTCAACAACGGCATGTTGGGCATGGTCCGCCAGTGGCAGGAAATGTTCTATTCCAAGCGTTATTCGCAGTCCTATGTCTCGTCGCTGCCGGATTTCGTCAAGCTGGCCGAAGCCTACGGCCACGTCGGCATCAAGATCGAGCGCCCGGAGGAGGTCGAACCGGCGCTCAGAAAAGCCTTTACCGAACACAAGGACGATCTGGTCTTCATGGATTTCATCATCGACCCGACCGCCAACGTTTTTCCGATGGTCGCCGCTGGCAAGGGGCTGACCGAAATGATCCTCGCCGAAGAACTGTAAGCGGGGAAGGAACACATCATGCGACACATTGTTTCCATCCTGATCGAAAACGAAGCGGGCGCCTTGTCCCGCGTCGCCGGGCTGTTTTCGGCCCGCGGCTACAACATCGAATCGCTGACCGTGGCCCCGACGGAAGACCCGTCGCTGTCACGGATGACCATCCTCACCCGTGGCTCGGACGACGTGCTGGAGCAGATCACCAAGCAGCTCAACAAGCTGGTCGACGTCGTCAAGGTCGTCGATCTTTCCGAAGCCTCCCATGTCGAGCGCGAACTGATGCTCATCAAGGTCCGCGCCACCGGCAAGGACCGCGAGGAAATGAAGCGCATGGCCGACATTTTCCGTGGCCGCATCGTCGACGTCACCGAGACGACCTACGTCATCGAATTGACCGGCACCAGTTCCAAGCTCGACTCCTTCATCGCCGCGCTCGATGACGGCCTGATTCTCGAAACCGTGCGCACCGGCGTTTGCGGCGTGGGCCGTGGCGACCGCATTCTCAAAGTCTGATACCCCATCCAAGCAGAGGATTTTATGAAAGTTTATTACGACAAAGACGCCGACCTCTCCCTCATCAAGGGCAAGAAAGTGACCATCGTCGGTTACGGCTCGCAAGGCCATGCCCATGCCCAGAATCTGCGGGATTCCGGCGTCAAGGTCACGGTCGGCCTGCGCAAGGGCGGCGCTTCCTGGAAGAAGGCCGAAGCCGCCGGGCTGAAAGTGGACGAAATCGCCAAGGCCGTCAAAGGCGCTGACGTGGTGATGATTCTGCTGCCCGACGAAAATGCGCCGCAGGTATACAACGAAGACGTTGCCCCCTATCTGAAAAAAGGCGCGGCCCTGGCTTTTGCCCACGGCTTCAACGTTCATTACAACCAGATCGTGCCGCGCGCCGACGTCGACGTCATCATGGTCGCGCCGAAAGGCCCCGGCCACACGGTGCGTTCCGAATACCTCAAAGGCGGCGGCGTGCCCTCGCTGATTGCCGTCCATCAGGATAAAAGCGGCAAGGCCAGGGACATCGCGCTCTCCTACGCCGCCGCCAACGGCGGCACCAAGGGCGGCGTCATCGAAACCAATTTCCGCGAAGAAACCGAAACCGACCTTTTCGGCGAGCAGGCCGTACTTTGCGGCGGCGCGGTGGAACTGGTCAAGATGGGTTTCGAAACCCTGGTCGAAGCCGGTTACGCGCCGGAAATGGCCTACTTCGAGTGCCTGCACGAATTAAAGCTGATCGTCGACCTGATGTACGAAGGCGGCATCGCCAACATGAATTACTCGATCTCCAACAACGCCGAGTACGGCGAATACGTCACCGGCACCGAAGTCATCAACGAACAGTCGCGCCAGGCCATGCGCCGCGCCCTGACGCGCATCCAGAACGGCGACTACGCCAAGATGTTCATCCTCGAAGGCCGCACCAACTACCCGGCCATGACCGCCCGCCGCCGCAATACCGCCGCCCACCCGATCGAAGTGGTCGGCGGCAAGCTGCGCGACATGATGCCGTGGATCAAGAAAAATAAATTGGTCGATCAGTCGAAAAACTGAGATAGGCGATGGCTCGACGATGCGTCGTTGCGCCCGCTTGCCGTACCAAGGTACTGTCTGCGCGGGCGCGCCTGGCCTCGTCTTCGCTTTGGGCGGCGTAGCTTTCTGCGCCGCCCAGGTTATGTTAGAGCGGTTTTGATTCAAGTACATACACATCCCTATACCGTTCGGGCTGAGCTTGTCGAAGCCCGGTTCAAGCCGCTGTATCCTCTCTCCGCACCGTCCTTCGACCATTCGACAAGATCATGGCAGGCGAAGCTCAGGACGAACGGGAATGTAAGGATTTGAACGGAAAATGCTCTAGAGCGATGACTTATCAATGGACCGGTCCGGGCGCAGCACCTGAGTTCGAGCAAGCCCTTGCTGATACCTATGTTGGCAAGTACATTCTCATTGGGGTCACATATCTCGACCACCAAGGCCAGTTGCTTGAACAGGTCCAAATGCACGGGACTATCGAGTTGGCCAGCCCGGATGGAATAGTAATCGCGCTAGGTGGGCTTAGGGCAGGGGAATCATGGGTTATGCCACCAGTGCTGGATTCCATTTCACCTGCCGCCCCAGGTGTTTACAATCTCCGATCTACCGGAGAGCGTGTCGAAGATCCAGACCTTCTTGCCACATGGAGCGTCACCAAACCATGCGAACATTAAAGCTCCGTTCTAACTCGGCATTCAACCCGGACGCGCTAAAGTGCGCCGGTTATTCAGGCGTTAGCCCATGACCGAACTTAAACCCCGTAAAACGATCTTCAATCCCGGACTCAAGCGGCGCGGTATTTACGTATTGCCCAATCTGTTTACCACGGCGGCGCTGTTTGCCGGGTTTTTTGCCATTGTCCAGGCGATGCAGGGGGATTTCGCGCGGGCGGCGATGGCGATTTTCATCGCTATGGTGCTCGACGGACTGGATGGCCGGGTCGCCCGGCTGACCAATACCCAGTCGGCTTTCGGCGCCGAGTACGATTCGCTGGCCGACATGGTCAGCTTTGGCGCGGCGCCGGCGCTGGTGATGTACGAATGGGCGTTGCGCGACCTGGGGCGGCTGGGTTGGATCGCCGCCTTCATCTACTGCGCCGGGGCGGCTTTGCGGCTGGCCCGCTTCAACACGACGCTGGAAGTCATCGACAAACGCTTTTTCCAGGGGCTGCCGTCGCCCGCGGCGGCGGCGCTGGTCGCCGGTCTGGTCTGGGTGATGATCGAAACCGGCGTTCCCGGTTACGAGGTGCGCTGGCTGGCCTGCGGGTTGACCGTTTTTGCCGGGTTGACCATGATTTCCAATATTCGCTATTACAGCTTCAAGGATGTCAATCTGAAGAAAAGCGTGCCTTTCTTCGTCATTGCCGCCATTGCGCTCGGTTTTGCGCTCGTTGCCTACAGCCCGGAGATTGCCTTGTTCGCCTTTTTCGTCGTTTATGGGCTATCCGGCTACGCGCTGGCGGCCTATGGCCTCGTCAAGCGCAAACCCTTGTGAATTCCCCGGAGCCGCCCATGAAGAAGCAACATCTCGTCATTTTCGACACCACCCTGCGCGATGGCGAGCAAAGTCCCGGCGCTTCAATGACGCGGGAAGAAAAAATCCGCGTCGCCCGGCAACTGGAAAAAATGCGCGTTGACGTCATCGAAGCCGGTTTCGCCGCCGCCTCCCCCGGCGATTTCGCGGCCATTTACGCCATTGCCCAGGCCATCCGCGAATCGACCGTCTGCTCGCTGGCGCGCGCCAACGAACCCGACATCCGGCGTTCCGGCGAGGCGATCCAACCGGCGGCCTCCGGTCGTATCCATACCTTCATCGCCACCTCGCCGATTCACATGGAGAAGAAACTGCGGATGACGCCCGATCAGGTCGTCGAGCAGGCCGTCAAGGCGATCGGCTGGGCGCGGCAGTTTACCGATGATGTCGAATTTTCGGCGGAAGACGCCGGGCGCTCCGATCCCGACTTTCTCTGCCGCGTTTTCGAGGCGGTCATCAAGGCCGGGGCGACCACCATCAATGTCCCGGACACGGTCGGCTACGCCATTCCCTTCCAGTACGCCGAAACCCTGCGCCGCCTGATCGAGCGCGTGCCCAATTCGGACAAAGTGGTGTGGTCGGTGCATTGCCACAACGATCTCGGTCTGGCCGTGTCCAACTCGCTGGCCGCCGTGCTGGCTGGCGCCCGGCAGGTTGAATGCACCATCAACGGCCTCGGTGAGCGGGCGGGCAACGCGGCGCTCGAAGAAATCGTCATGGCCGTGCGCACCCGCGCCGATATTTTCCCGGTTGAGACGCGCATCGACACGACGCAGATCGTTCCCGCTTCCAGACTGATCTCGCAGATTACCGGCTACCCGGTGCAGCCGAACAAGGCCGTCGTCGGGGCCAATGCCTTTGCCCACGAATCCGGCATCCACCAGGACGGTGTTTTGAAGCACCGCGAAACCTACGAAATCATGCGCGCCGAGGATGTCGGCTGGGCGCAGAACAAACTGGTGCTCGGCAAGCATTCCGGGCGCAACGCCTTCAAGACCCGCTTGGCCGAACTGGGCATTGAACTTGCCAGCGACGAAATGCTCAACGCCGCCTTCGCCCGTTTCAAGGAACTGGCCGACAGAAAGCACGAAATTTTCGACGAGGACCTGCACGCCCTGGTTTCCGAAGAAGCCATCACCGCCGAGCAGGAACACTACAAGCTCGTCTACTCCCACGTCTGTTCGGAAACCGGCGAAATGCCGCGAGCCACCGTCATTCTCAATATCGGCGGCGCGGAGAAAAAAGCCGAAGCCAGCGGCGGCGGGCCGGTCGACGCCGTCTTCAAGGCCATTGAAAAAATCGCCGACAGCCAAGCCGAACTGCTGCTCTATTCCGTCAACGCCATCACCACCGGCACCGACGCCCAGGGCGAAGTGACGACGCGGCTGGCCAAGGGCGCGCGCATCGTCAACGGCAACGGGGCCGACACCGACATCGTCATCGCCTCCGCCCGCTCCTACCTGAATGCGCTCAACAGACTGCATGCCTCGCCGGGCAAGGTGCGCGCCCAGGGCGA